>JAMXAE010000005.1 GCA_024281695.1 Nitrosomonas sp.
CCCGGGAGATTAAGCGTAATGTGCTCGAAGTACATTACAATCCCGGTAAACCCTTTTGTATGGAGACTGGTTATGTCAGGTTCAACAAAACAAATCACATCTTTGCAGGATGCCCATGTAACCGGCGATGCGCTCAATCGCAGCATGAGTGTATGGCACAGTTTTACGCTGGGTTTTGCGGTTGTCTCGCCGGTCGCCGGATTGTATGCCATTATCGGCGTACAAACTGTCGTCGCCGGTGGCGGCTGGTTTGCAGCATTGGCGGTCTGCTTGCTCATGCAGTTGCTGGTGGCGACTGTTTACGCGGAGTTGTCTTCACAATTTCCGATTGCTGGCGGTGCCTATAAATGGGCGCGGCAGCTCGGTGGCGCCATCGCCGGGCAATATGCAGGCGTCATTTATATCTGTTCCACCATTGCCATGGTCACCACGACCGCTTATACGGGCGGTTTCTGGCTGGCCACCTTTTGCGGATCATCGGGTGATGGCGGCGTTATGATGGTACTTTGGGGTGCCATATTTCTGCTGCTTTGCACACTCCTCAATCTGGCCCCGGTCAGTATTTTCAATTTGGTGATCAAACTGGGTGTTTACGCGGAAGTCGTCGGATCATTCGGCGTAGCGCTGTTGTTATTTCTTTTCTTCCGTCAGCACCCTGTCATGGAATTGTTTCAGCACATGGGTAGCGGAACAGCGCCCAGTGAAATGGCTGCTTTCCTCGCGGCACTGGCCATTGCCGGCTGGGCTTTTATCGGTTTTGATGCCTGTTCCACCACTGCGGAAGAAACCCAGCAACCGAAGCGCATGGTTCCCCGTGCCATTTTCATGTCGCTGCTGGTGGTCGGCACAGTGGTTTTATTTAATTCAGCCGCGCTGATTCTGGCTTTTGAGCATGACACATTGCGACACTCCAGCCATACTTCCGATCCGGTCACACCACTCATTGCCAGTAGCATCGGCGATTGGTTTGAACAACCCTTTCTGGCGATTGTAATGACGGCTTTTTTAGCCTGCGGCGCATCGATGGTCAAATACACCTCGCGCATTGTTTTTTCCATGGCACGGGAAGGCAATATGCCAGCGGTGTTGAGTCAGGTAACTGCGAGTAAAACACCGCGTAATGCGGTTCTCTTTCCCGTTCTGCTGGCAGGTTGCGGATTGATCTTCGGGCTCAATGACGATGCCGTGGCTACCATCATCGCTTTCGGTACCGGCGGTTTATACGCCATGTTCACGTTCACGACTGGATTTGCCTTGTTTGCCCGGCTCACCGGGCGGTGGAATCCTCAACTTGGCGAATTAAAGCTGGGCACATGGGGATTGGTCATCAACATTTTGGCATTCATTTGGTCATTGTTTGAGGTCATCAATATCGCCTGGCCCCGCCCGTATGCCATTTCAGCCGATGCGCCGTGGTGGCAATTATGGGCAACGCCACTGGTACTCGGCAGTATTCTGACCATCACCACACTATATATCCTTTGCAAGAGATGGATTAGCACTAAGTAAAATTGCATTAACAAGGAGCTCATCATGAATCAACAAGAAATCATCTGGAAACAATCCATACCCGGTGGATGCCACTGGTCCGGCATCCTGCGCCGCGGCACCATGTTACGTCTAACCGATGTACAGGGCGGTGCAAATGCGGCTGTTTTGTTCTTTAATCAGGAAGAAAAACTCGAGCGCTACAATATGGCCGACACATTGAAATCGCAGCACACATTCCGCTTGACTAAAGGACATGCTTGCCATTCCGATATGGGGCGGATTTTTTGTTGTATCACGGCGGATACCGCCGGTTGGAACGATACCGTATGCGGCTTGAGTGACGCTCAATTAATACAGCAAAAATATGGCATTGCACGCTATCAGGAACATCGCAATCAAATGTTCCGCAGTGGCCTGGATGGCATGCTGATCGAACTGGGTAAATGGGGATTAGGCATGCGTGACATTGTTTCCAATATCAATTTTTTCAGCAAAGTCACTGCCGATGCGAACGGTGAATTGACATTTCATGCCGGCAATAGCCAGGCAGGCGATCATGTTGATCTGAGCTTTGAGATGGATACCTTGGTCATCCTCTCGGCTGCACCGCATCCACTCGATACAAAGCCTACTTACCAACCCGGCGCTGTGGACTTGGCGGCATTTGTGACACCCGCCGCAGCGGCCTCAGCATGTCAACAGATTGCCGAGAATGTCAGAGGATTACACAATACCTATCGGTTCTATCACCCCTGTGGAGGTGCGCAATGAACACGCCAGCATTGGTAGCCAGCAAACTCAACCCTGATCTCGCCGTAGTCGATGAAATTTGTGCGGCCGGAGAACCCTGGGTTGGAATCGTCAAGCAAGGGCAAATTTTCCGTATCGTTGACTTGGAAGGCAATCAAGCCGTCGACACACTATTTTTCAATCTCGGTCACGCCTTAGAACGTTATAGCGCCACCGATACCATTCGCGCTCAGAATAAGTTGTATCTGACCACCGGTAGCAAGCTTTGCTCCAATTTTGGCAATACCATGCTCGTAATTGTCGCAGACACTTGTGGACGCCATGACACATTGGGCGGTGCCTGTGCGGCGGAAAGTAACACGGTACGCTATGCGCTGGAAAAATATCCAATGCACAGTTGTCGAGACAATTTTCTGCATGCACTGGCCCATGAAACAGTTTGCGAACAGCTGAATATGAGCAAGCGCGATCTACCAAGCAATATCAATTTTTTCATGAATGTCCCGGTCACCGAAGCAGGTGGATTAGAATTTGTCGATGGCGTCTCGGCACCGGGGAAATACGTCGAAATGCAGGCTGAAATGGATGTATTGGTATTAATCTCGAATTGTCCGCAACTCAACAATCCGTGCAATGCCTATAATCCGACACCGATCCGATTATTGATCTGGGATTCCCAATAACCGATAAATCCAATTGATGATTCATCAAGAAAAAGGATAACGCTATGTTCGATAAAGTCTTAATTGCCAATCGCGGCGCTATTGCTTGCCGGATTATCCGCACCCTGCGCCGCATGCATGTCAGAAGTGTCGCCGTTTATACCGAAGCCGACGCGTTATCGCGCCATGTCACCGAAGCCGATGAAGCTTACTGCATTGGTAGCGGACTCGCTGCGGAAAGTTATTTGCGTACCGATAAAATCTTGGAAATCGCTCAGCAAAGCGGCGCGCAAGCGATTCATCCCGGCTATGGCTTTCTCAGCGAGAAAGCCGATTTTGCCGAGCAATGCGCCGCGCATGGCATTTGTTTTATCGGCCCTACTCCGAGCCAAATGCGCGCGTTTGGTTTAAAGCACACGGCACGCACCTTGGCATTGGAAAACCGGGTACCGCTCCTGCCAGGAACCGGTTTGCTGGAAAACCTTGAAGCGGCTTGTCATCAGGCTAAACACATCGGCTATCCGGTCATGCTGAAAAGTACCGCCGGCGGCGGCGGCATCGGCATGCGCTTGTGCTGGAACCAAGATGAATTGGTCGGCGCCTACGAATCGGTCAAAACATTGGCACAAAACAATTTCAAAGATGCCGGTCTATTTCTGGAAAAATTTGTCGACCGGGCGCGCCATATCGAAGTACAAATTTTCGGTGACGGCAAAGGCCAGGTCGTCGCACTGGGTGAGCGTGACTGTTCCATGCAGCGACGCAACCAAAAAGTCATCGAGGAAACACCCGCTCCCAACCTTCCGCCGCATTTGCGCCAGGCGCTGCTGGATACGGCGGTACGCCTTGGCAAAGCCATCAGCTATCAGTCTGCCGGCACGGTTGAATATATTTTTGATGCCGCCAATGGTCAATTTTATTTTCTCGAAGTCAACACACGCCTGCAGGTTGAACATGGTATAACTGAGGAAGTCACCGGTATTGATCTGGTGGAATGGATGGTCCGGCAAGCAGCGGGGGATCTTCCTTCACTCGACTCTTTCACGATCAAACCTACTGGTGCTTCGATTCAGGTACGGGTGTATGCCGAAAATCCTGCCAAAGATTTCCAGCCTTCCAGCGGCATATTGACTTCAGCGGACTTTTCTACAGCGGCACGTGTGGAAACTTGGGTGGAGCGCGGCATTGAAGTATCCGCATTTTATGATCCGATGCTGGCAAAAATCATTGTACATGCACCTGATCGCGACACAGCAATCACCAAGCTGCTGGGCGCACTGGATGATACGTCATTGCAGGGAATCGAAACCAACCTGGCGTATCTCAAGCAAATTCTGTACAGCACCGTGTTTCGCAGCGGAGAATTGTATACGCAATTCCTCAATGGATTTCATTATCAGCCGCACAGTATCGATGTTCTAAATGCAGGCGTACAAACCTCGATACAGGATTATCCCGGGCGGATCGGTTACTGGAACGTCGGCGTTCCGCCTTCCGGACCGATGGATAGTTTGGCTTTTCGTCTTGCTAACCGGCTGGTCAACAATCCTGAAGATAGCGCCGGACTGGAAATCACGCTGGCAGGCCCGACGTTGCGTTTTAATTGCGACAGCATCATCGCCATCTGTAGTGCGCCTATCGATGTGTCGCTGGATGGTGAACCGCTGCCACTATGGCAATCCCATTCCATCAAAGCCGGTGCGCTCGTGCAATTTGGCAAAATCCAGCAATCCGGCAGCCGGGTTTATCTGGCCGTATACGGTGGTTTTCAAGTACCTGATTATCTGGGTAGCAAATCCACCTTTACGTTAGGCCAATTTGGCGGACATGCCGGACGCGTGCTGCGTGCCGGTGATGTCTTGCATGTGCAACCGCTGCCGTCTTCTCAACCGGCGCCACAACACTTGCCTCAACCATGGGTGCCGCTTTATACAAATCGCTGGGAAATCGCCGTATTGTACGGCCCTCACGGCGCACCGGATTTCTTTACCGAAGCGGACATTAAACAGTTTTTTGCCGCCGAGTGGAAGGTACATCATAATTCCAGCCGCACCGGCGTGCGGCTGATCGGTCCCAAGCCGCAATGGGCGCGTAGCGATGGTGGCGAAGCCGGCCTGCATCCTTCCAATATCCACGACAATGCCTACGCCATCGGCGCAGTCGATTTTACCGGCGATATGCCGATTATCCTGGGCCCTGATGGCCCCAGCCTGGGAGGTTTCGTTTGCCCGGTCACCATCGTCCAGGCGGAATTGTGGAAAACCGGGCAACTCAAACCCGGCGACAGCATCCGCTTTTATCCGGTATCAATGGAACAAGCGCTCGTATTGGAACAACAGCAAAACCAACTGATTCAGCATCTTCATGCGAGTGCAAGTGTACCGATAGTTTCTCGATCCGAAAAACCGGTCAGCCCCATTCTGCACTACATTCCGAAGACCACAGCACAAGTGCAAGTCACTTATCGTCAATCCGGCGATAAATACCTGTTGATCGAATATGGGTCACCGGTACTCGATCTGAATTTGCGCTTTCGTACGCATGCTTTGATGACCTGGCTTCAGCAACGCATCGAAACCAGGGAGCTGGCTGGAATTCTGGATCTGACACCTGGTATTCGTTCGCTGCAGATTCATTTTGACTCAAGCCAACTGGCACGCGAAAAATTACTGGCGCTTCTGATCACGGGCGAAAACCAATTGCCTGCGATTGATAACATGGAAGTACCGTCTCGTATCATCCACTTGCCTTTATCCTGGGATGATGCGGCCACGCGACTCGCCATCGAAAAATACACGCAATCGGTACGCAGCGACGCGCCCTGGTGCCCAAGCAATATTGAATTTATCCGTCGCATTAACGGGCTGGAAAGCATAGAAGATGTTCAACATATTGTATTTGCAGCCAGTTATCTGGTCATGGGACTAGGCGATGTCTATTTGGGTGCGCCCGTAGCCACGCCGCTGGATCCGCGTCACCGTCTTGTCACGACCAAATACAATCCGGCACGCACTTGGACGCCTGAAAATGCCGTCGGCATTGGTGGGGCGTATTTATGCGTGTATGGTATGGAAGGCCCTGGCGGTTATCAATTTGTCGGACGTACAATCCCCATGTGGAACCGCTACCGTCAAACCGCTGACTTCAAGGAAGGTAAACCTTGGTTATTGCGTTTCTTTGATCAAATCCGTTTTTATCCTGTCAGTGAAAGCGAATTGCTCAAGCTGCGTAAGGATTTCATCAGTGGACACTTCAAACTGCGCACGGAGGAGACAACTCTCAATCTGAAACAGTACAATGCCTTCCTGCAACAACATGCCGCCAGCATCAGCACATTCAAAACCCGGCAGCAGACTGCATTTGAAGCCGAACGACAACGTTGGGAAGCCAATGGTCAATCGCAGTATGTCAGTGAAGATACGCTCGATGAAGCGGATCCACAGAGTGAGTTGGATTTGCCGGCAGGTGCGCAAGCGATCAGCTCGCAAGTAACCGGCACTGTGTGGAAGCTGTTGGTCAAAGAAGGTGAGCAAGTGGAAGCAGGCAAGCCGGTAGTCATGATCGAGTCGATGAAAATGGAATTCCCGGTGGATTCGCCCGTTACCGGCACAGTGCAGCAGTTATGCTGCAAACAAGGCGGATATGTTTCTGCCGGACAAGTGCTTTTCATCATTCAGGAAAACCAATGACAACGCAGAAGCTTCTCCCGCTGGGTGATATACCCTCTGTGCTGCAACGCTACGCCAGCGGTGAGCTATCACCCACTCAAATGGTTGAAGCCATTCATGCCGACATTCAGAATAATCCCGATCATATTTGGATTTCCGCACTATCACTGGAATCATTGCGAGCCTACGCCGCAAAGTAGAAGCGCAAGACATGACGTCATTGCCGCTGTATGGCGTGCCTTTCGCCATCAAAGATAGTATCGATCTGGCACAAGTACCCACTACGACAGCCTACCCGGCTTTTGCCTATACGCCATCGCATGGCGCCACGGTCGTGCAAAAACTGATCGATGCCGGTGCAATCCCCATCGGCAAAACCAATCTCGACCAGTTCGCCACCGGACTAAATGGCACGCAATCACCTTATGGTGCGTGCCGCAATGCATTAATCCCGAATATATTTCCGGCGGCTCCAGCTCAGGCTCGGCGGTCGCAGTCACCAAGGGACAGGTATGCTTCAGTCTCGGCACCGATACCGCAGGTTCCGGCAGAGTTCCCGCTGCTTTTAATAACCTGGTCGGCTATAAACCCACCAAAGGCTGGTTTTCTGCACAAGGCATGGTACCCGCCTGCCATTCCCTCGATACGATATCCGTCTTCACCCATACTGCCGCCGATACAGTGCGCATCCTGCCAATCTGCGCCGCTTATGACGCGGCGGATAGCTATTCCCGTGAAAGAGAAACGCATGGCTTCGATTTTGGCATAGCACCCCATTTCCGCTTTGCTATTCCGCGCAAACAGCAGCTACAGTTTTTCGGTAATCGCGAAAGCGAGCGATTATTCAACGAAGTAATAGCTCAGATGCAGAAACTGGGCGGGGAAGCCATTGAAATAGATTTTCAGCCATTCCTCGAAGCCGCCCGCCTTCTTTATGAAGGTCCTTGGATAGCCGAACGTTATGCGGCCATCCAGTCTTTCTTCGAGCTGCACAGCGATCAGATCATCGCACCGGTACACGAAATCATCGCGACCGCGAAACAGCGCTCAGCTGCAGATACTTTCAATGGAATCTATCAATTACGCAGAATCAAACAGCAAGCAGACCGGATTTGGACACATGTTGATTGTTTTCTGACGCCAACTGCCGCCACGATCTATCCCATTCATGCCGTGCAGCAGGATCCCATACGCCTCAATACCAACTTGGGCTATTACACCAATTTCATGAATCTGCTTGACTATGCCGCAGTCGCTGTTCCTGCCGGTTTTCAAAGTGATGGACTGCCTTTTGGCATCACGCTGGCAGCAGCGGCCCACCAGGATGAGCCGCTGCTACATCTTGCGCATCGCCTGCAACAAGTCTATTCACTGCCACTGGGTGCGACCGGCATTGCGTTGCCCCGAAATATCCCCCTCCCTACCACATCCCGATCCGGTCAGGTACGGATAGCCGTTTGCGGCGCACATTTGTCCGGTTTGCCGTTGAATGAACAATTAACCAGGCGCCAGGGCCGATTAATCATCAGCACGACCACTTCACCCGATTACAGGCTCTACGTATTACCGGGAGAACCGCCGCAACGCCCCGGCTTAATTCGAGTTAACAAAAATGAGCAATTGCCATCGGAGTGGAAATTTGGGAGTTACCGGTACGCGAATTGGGCGGTTTTGTCGCCAATATTCCAGCACCGTTAAGCATCGGCACCATTACTCTGGCAAACGATAAAACAGTGCAGGGTTTTCTCTGCGAGCGTTACGCTATCGACAATGCAGAAGATATCAGTCATTTGGGTGGATGGCGCAACTACCTGCGGCAGCTGGGTAATTCATAACCGATAACGGCCGGAATGATCTTTCTGCAGACAACATAAATCGGCGCTCAATCTCGCGGTTGGTAAATACCGCATCAAATTACTCATACGAACAATAGCGTAGTATGATGAATATGCGTAATTCCTCAATAAAAGGAGACAATTCATGATGACTATAAAACCTAAAGCATCATTCAAGAAATTGTTGCGCATCCAGCAAAATACAAATCAGCATTGGGTTGGTGATGGTTTTCCGGTACGCACACTTTTTTCATATTCAGCCCTGGGACCCATAATCAGTCCCTTTTTGCTATTCGATTATGCAGGACCGATGGAATTTCCACCGACCGAACAACGCCGCGGCGTGGGCGAGCATCCCCATCGCGGTTTTGAAACCGTCACCATTGTGTATAGCGGTGAAGTGGAGCACCGTGATAGTTCCGGTAGTGGCGGAAAAATTGGCCCAGGCGATGTGCAATGGATGACGGCAGCTTCCGGTCTAGTTCACGAAGAATTCCATAGCCGCGATTTTGCACAACGTGGCGGTGTACTTGAGATAGTGCAACTCTGGGTAAATCTACCCACCAAAGATAAAATGTCACCCCCGCGTTATCAAAGTATCCTGAATAGTCAGATTCCTGTCGTCCAACTCCCGAACGGTCAAGGAAGTATGCGCGTCATTGCCGGTGAATTCGAGGGAACTGCTGGACCGGCGCATACCTTTTCGCCGATCAACGTATGGGACTTGCGTTTAAACAACGAACAGCCCATCGACCTAGTTGTGCCAGATGGCTACAACACACTACTGGCAGTGCTCAAGGGGGCGGTACGCGTCAGTCAATCTGAAACCATTGGTGCAGCAGAAGTTGGTTTGTTTGACAGGGTAGGTAATTATATTCATATCGATAGCGCACCCAATACAACAGCGTTACTGCTTTGCGGTGAACCAATCGATGAACCCATCGCAGGCAGCGGCCCGTTTGTTATGAACACTGCAGAGGAAATTCGTCAGGCCATGGTAGATTACCAGAGTGGCAAGATGGGGAAAATTTCATGAGCACTGTGACAGGTTGCTTAGGCAATAGAGTCTGTTAAGTCAATCACCATGTAATTCGGGAGAAATAAAAAATGACTTTGGAAGAGAAACTCAACGACTTAAATCAAATGATTCTCAAAGGTGAAATACTGGAATCGATGGATAAATATTATCATCCCGATTGTATCGTGATCGAGAAAAATGATGTGGTGGCACAAGGTTTAAAACAAGCCAAAGACCGGGAATCCGAATTATTCAAAGGTGTTGAAGCCTGGCTTAAATCGGAAATCATATCGACCGCCGTGGGTGGCAATGTGACGATGACCGAGTGGCATTACGAGTATCAGCACAAAGACTTCGGGCATAAAAAATTCGATCAGGTGGCGGTACAACACTGGCAAGATGGCAAGATCATCAGCGATCGGTTTTATGCACTGTATTGAACGCCCATTTTATAGTCAACAACCTAAAGGAACCAAGCTATGAACAAGACTTTCAAATACAACCGCCTCTCCAGGGATGATGCTGTTTTACTTCTGGTAGACCACCAGGCAGGGTTGATCTCGCTGGTACAGGACTTCTCGCCGAATGAATTCAAAAATAACGTGTTGGCCCTGACAGCGTGCGGCAAGTATTTTCAGCTACCCACCATTCTGACAACCAGTTTCGAGGATGGCCCGAACGGACCGTTGGTTCCTGAAATCAAAGCAATGTTTCCCGACGCGCCTTACATTGCACGTCCCGGCAACATTAATGCCTGGGACAATAAAGATTTCGTAAAGGCAATCAAAAAGACCGGCCGCAAGCAGCTCATCATCGCCGGTGTAGTCACCGAAGTCTGCGTCGCCTTTCCAGCACTGTCCGCAATCGAGGCAGGCTATGAAGTGTTTGTCGTCACCGATGCCTCCGGCACATTCAATGAAGTGACCCGTGATGCAGCTTGGATGCGAATGCAAGCAGCCGGTGTGCAGATGATGAGCTGGTTTGGCGTGGCCTGTGAATTGCACCGTGACTGGCGCAACGATGTAGAAGGTCTGGGTGCTTTGTTCTCCACATATCTTCCGAACTACCGGAATCTGATGACGAGTTATTTCGCCATCACCAAAAAATAAGGCGACATGGAATGCAAGTGACGGATAGTGGTCGCGTTCTACTGAGTATTTTTCTGTACAACATGCTGAATAGGCACTCCTATCCAACATGAGTGGCTTGTGTTCTTATATTTCCGAAAATGGGTACACTGAACATGCCTAAAGGAGAAAACGATGAGCAGCCCTAGAATCCAGATGATCCTCCGTAACGGTCAATTCACCACGATGGATCGCCAGAATCCACATGCCGCGACTGTTGCAATCTCCGATGGCCATTTCATCGCCGTGGGGAACGATGACTCAGTAATGCACCTCGCCGACAGCAGTACGCAAGTAATCGATCTCAATCGCCGCCGTGTCATCCCTGGTCTGATAGACTCACACCTGCATTTTATCCGCGGCGAACTCAATTACAACATGGAATTGCGCTGGGATAACATTCCCTCGCTGGCTGATGCCATGCATCGCCTGAAGGAGCAAGTGGCGCGTACGCCCGCGCCTCAATGGGTACGCATCGTCGGTGGATTCACAGAAATGCAGTTCGTTGAAAAACGCTTGCCGACACTCGAAATTAATGCAGTGGCACCAGATACACCGGTCTTCATTCTGCATCTTTATGATCGCGCACTGCTCAACCGTGCAGCACTGCGCGCCTGCGGTTACGATCGCGACACACCCAATCCGCCAGGCGGCCTGATTGCCAAGGATATCCGCGGGGAACCGACAGGCTTACTGCTGGCAGAACCCAATGCATTAATTCTGTATTCAGCGCTCGCCAGAGGCCCGAAATTGCCGTATGACTATCAAATCAATTCCACGCGTCACTTCATGCGGGAAATGAATCGCCTGGGAGTGACCAGCGTCATCGATGCCGGCGGCGGCTACCAGAATTATCCCCATGACTACAAAATCATCGAAGACCTACACAAAGCGGACGAGTTAACTTTACGGATTGCCTACAACCTATTCACTCAAAAGGCAGGAGAAGAAATTGCTGATTTTTCCAAATGGACCAAAATATTAAAACCTGGTGATGGCGATGGCTATTACCGCCACAATGGTGCAGGCGAAATGCTGGTCTTTTCCGCCGCTGATTTCGAGGATTTTCGTATGCCACACCCGGATATGGCATCAGGCATGGAGAATGATCTGGAAGCAGTCGTACGCATTCTCGCCAGCAACCGCTGGCCATTTCGTCTGCATGCCACCTATAATGAAACCATTTCACACGCACTAAATGTATTCGAGAAAGTAAACCGGGATATTTCTTTCGATGGCATGCATTGGTTTTTTGATCATGCGGAAACTGTAACCGATATCAACCTCGAACGCATTGCCAAATTGGGTGGCGGCATTGCCATACAACATCGCATGGCTTATCAGGGTGAATATTTCGTGCAGCGCTACGGCCACAAAGCTGCAGAGCGAACGCCGCCATATCGACGCATTCTGGAAATGGGTGTAAACGTGGGTGCAGGTACCGATGCCACCCGAGTTGCTAGTTACGATCCCTGGAATGCGCTCTATTGGTTGATTACGGGCAGAACACTGGGAGGCCTCTCGCTATACCCCAAGACAAACTTGATCAGTAGAGAAACCGCGCTACGTCTTTATACGCAGGCAAACACCTGGTTCTCGAATGAAGAAGGTGTCAAGGGTCAGATTAAAACGGGGCAATATGCCGATCTGGCCGTTCTTTCGGCTGATTATTTTAGAATTCCGGAAGATGAAATTCGAAATCTTGTTTCAGTGCTTACAATAGTCGGGGGGCGCATTGTATATGGTAACGACGAGTTCAACGCACTTTCTCCATCTTTACCACCAGCCATGCCGGATTGGTCACCTGCGAATTACTTCAGCGGCTATTTCAAAAAAACTGCGGCACATTCGTTCGCTCAAGCAACCTGTGGATGCGGAATCAGTTGTTCCGTGCATGGCCATGTCCATGGACGTGCATATCAAGCTGCTGTAGACGCGGATGACCAACACGGTTTCTGGGGAGTACTCGGCTGTTCTTGTTGGACGGCATGATGTCTGTGGAACTTCTCTTACCCGGCAAACCCAGTCTGGCACTCTGCTGGCGAGAGAGTTTACCGACAAAAATGCTGCAAACGCCTCACCCCCTTGTGGATGGATGCCTTAATTAGCGATGTTTTATGTCTATTGGTCCTGGATTAACGAAACCATCTTTGATTGAATAATTGTTACTACACACGGACGTTATATTGAACGCTTCCAAGTTTATTTTTGGCTAGGTCATTTACGCCAGCACGCCCGTGTCACCTACGAAGACAAACTCGCTCAAGAAGCTATCCGCTATTTTCATGTCGGTAGCACCACACTCAAAGTTTCTCATTTTGCGATCGGAATATCGGCATCTTCCGCCGTTGATAGCTCGATGATGACTGGTCCTTGAAACCATATTCCCCATCGGTCAGGGGAAAATATGAATTAAATCCGATAACTGAAAAACATCCGTTAATAATATTCTGACCTAGCATAACTTTCAAAACGCGTGTATTCGCCCAGGAAAGTCAAATCAACCTTGCCTATCGGTCCATTCCTTTGTTTACCAATGATAATTTCTGCAATTCCTTTATCTTGAGAATCCGGGTTATAAACTTCGTCCCTATAGATAAAGAGAATGACGTCAGCATCTTGTTCGATCGCACCCGATTCCCGCAAATCCGACATGACCGGACGCTTATTAGGGCGCTGTTCAAGACTCCGGTTAAGCTGGGACAATGCAATCACAGGCACTTTAAGTTCCTTTGCTAATCCTTTTAAGGCGCGCGATATTTCCGAAATTTCAGTGGCACGATTCTCTCCTTGACTGCTAGAAGACATTAACTGCAAATAATCCACAACAATCAAGCCCAATTCACCTTGCTGACGATACAGCCGTCTAGCCCGTGCTCTCAGTTCCAGCGCATTTAGGGCTGCACTTTCATCGATAAAAATAGGCGCCTCATTGAGCTTGCCTAATGCATGGGTCAGTCTAGGCCAGTCCTGGTCGTCAAGACGACCGGTACGAACCTTATGCTGATCCAGCTTGCCGACAGATCCCAGCATTCGCATTGCCAGCTGCGCGCCACCCATTTCCATACTGAATACGGCAACGGACTTATTCAATTCCAAGGCAACATGTTCTGCAATATTGAGTGAGAAAGCGGTTTTACCCATAGAGGGTCGACCCGCCACAATGATTAAATCCCCAGGCTGGAATCCGGATGTTTTCTGATCGAGATCGTGAAAACCCGAAGCAATACCGGTCACATTACTTGGATTATCTTGGCTATAGAGTAATTCTATTCTTTCAACTACTTGTTTCAAAAGTGGTTGAATATCGATAAACCCTTCTTTACCTCGAGCGCCTTCCTCCGCAATTTCAAAAACTTTTGCTTCTGCTTCATCTAGTAAATTGGCCGCCGAGCGCCCAGCCGGATTATAGGCGGAATCCGTTATCTGCACGCCAATTTGTGCCAAATTACGCATAATTGAGCGTTCACGAACAATTTCCGCGTAGCGTTTTATATTAGCTGCAGACGGAGTATTTTGTACGATAGCTCCTATGTAGGCCAGCCCACCAATATTTTGCAACTCTGCTGATATTTCCAAAGACTCAGCAACCGTAACTACATCAGCCGGTTTGTTATGCTCTATCAGTTTACAAATATGATGATATATCAGACGATGATCCTGCCGATAGAAATCGCTATCTGTAATAATATCAGCGACTTTCTCCCAAGCATTGTTATCCAACATCAATCCGCCTAAGACAGATTGCTCACTTTCAATCGAATGTGGCGGAGTTTTGTAGGAATCTACCAGCTGATCTTGATTGATGCTAATAGGTGATTGCGCCATAGATACCTATTCAGAGATACAAATAATTAATGTTTGATTTTATCACTTGCTGAGTGCCAAATAAAAAAGGACTACTAATATAGTCCTTTTATAATATCTCCGCCTGAAAATGTATTATCAGATCATAGCTTCACCTAATACAGAGACAGTAATATGTGCTGAGACATCACCGTGCAGTGCAATGGTTAATGGATAATCTCCAACTTGTTTTAATTGACCATGCGGCATGCGGATCATTGATCTTTCAATTGAAAATCCTTGCCCAACAAGCGCTTCAGCAATATTCGCATTAGTAACCGATCCGAACAATTTTCCATCACTCCCGGTTTTCTGTGTAATCTGTACTAACAATCCATCCAGTTTATCAGCAATCGCTTGAGCGGCCGCTAAAGATGCCGCTTGCATTTTTTCAAGCTCAGCACGTTTAGATTGAAATTCTGCGATAGTCTGCTCAGTTGCACGTTTTGCTTTTCCTTGTGGGATTAGATAATTACGTGCAAAACCACTTTTAACATTAACAATGTCGCCCAATTGCCCTAGGTTAGTAATTTTTTCCATCAAAATGATTTGCATATGATTACTCCTCAGTGCCGATCAGTGTAAGGTAATAATGCTAGAAAACGAGCACGTTCTATAGCTGTACCAAGCTGACGTTGATAGAAAGCAGTCGTACCGGTAATGCGTGCAGGGATTATCTTCCCATTCTCGCTAATAAAGTCCTTTAAGATTTCAATATCTTTATAGTCAACTTTCTTTATACCTTCTGCAGTAAATCGGCAGAACTTTTTACGCTTAAATAAGGGGCGATTAGCTTTCTTTTCTCTTTCTTTATCTTTACTGTCTTTACGTCTCGTAAAACGTGCCATGTTATTTCCTATTTACTGATTAAATAAGTGCGATATGATTTACATGCAGCATCAGCTGTTGATTCAAATGACTCTTTCTATTGATAAATCCCGTTAGTTTAACCGCACTATCGATTCTAAACTCGGCAACAGTCAAAGCCAATTGTCCCATTGCTACTGCAAGAACTTCACATATTATTTGTCGAACTACGCCCGCTTCCATTTGTCGAGATACATGATGAATTGTAAACTCAATGATAGCAATACCCGCAGGGGTGTAGCGCAAAACGCCTAACTTGATAATTCTTCCACAAACAATTGTTTGATTACAATCCAATTATTATAGAATCTATACAGAAACATTGGATTCTTCTGACACCTCTTCAGATTCTGATTCATCAGCGATCGTATCTGAAATATGCAAGTTTGCAGAATTAGCTCTTTCTTCTTGGCGCATCATAGATGACGTCTCTGTTATAGGGCCATCCGTTCTAATGGTTAAATGCCGAAGAATAGCGTCACTGAATTTAAAAGCATGATCTAAGTCATTTAAGGTTTCTTGATCACACTCAATATTCATTAACACGTAATGCGCTTTATGTACTTTCTGAATTAGATAAGCAAGCTGGCGACGTCCCCAATCTTCTACTCGATGAATCTTGCCATTTTTTGTGGTCACTATACCACGGTAACGCTCAATCATCGCGGGCACTTGTTCACTCTGATCAGGGTGAACAATCAATACTATTTCGTAATGTCGCATAATACATTCCTTATGGATAAAATCTCCCATCAATTACCGACAGATAGTGAGACAAGGTTTTAGAACCCTTTATTTTACTGAATTAATGATGCAATATCAAATAATGTTCAAATTATAGTAATAGCGATTGAAGCAACACTCATGTCTTTCGAACTGGTAAAATTTGCATATATATGTCATTCAATTATTCGTCGTCTAATATAAATAGTTTTCTTCATCAAAATATTGGAATGAGTAATAATAAAAATTAACAAACCAAGAGCTACCGCATATGTTGCTAATGATTGATAACTACGACTCTTTTACATATAACCTAGTGCAATATTTTTCCGAGTTGGGTGAGAAAGTCGTCGTGTTCCGAAATGATGAAATATCTTTGGAAAAGATTTCGCAGCTCAACCCTCAACGAATAGTAATTTCTCCAGGTCCGTGCACTCCCAATGAAGCGGGCGTATCGCTTTCAGCAATTAATCAATTCAGCCAGAGTATTCCTGTTTTAGGTGTCTGCTTGGGACATCAGAGTATTGGGCAAGCATTCGGCGGTCGAATTGTACACGCAAAACAATTGATGCACGGCAAAACATCGCCTATCTTTCATCGTAACGAAGGGGTTTTCAAAAACCTACCTAACCCTTTTATTGCAACGCGCTATCACTCTCTTGTCGTTGAGCGCTCAACACTACCCGACTGTCTCGAAGTTACCGCATGGACAGAAGATGATGAAATTATGGGGATACGCCATAAAACACTCGCCATTGAAGGCATTCAATTTCATCCAGAATCCATCTTAAGTGAGCATGGGCATCAAATGCTCGAAAATTTTCTAAACGCAAAATAGGCGAATTCGGTTTCACGAAGGTAATCTAATGACTCCACAAGAAGCTCTGCATCACATTATCATTCATCAAGAAATACAACACGATGAAATGGTCTCCCTGATGAGAAAAATCATGCAAGGAGAAGTTTCTCCGGTCCTAATCGCTGCGATTATTATTGGTCTGCGCGTAAAAAAAGAGACTATTGAAGAAATAACAGCAGCAGCACAGGTCATGCGTGAATTTGCAACTAAAGTTGATGTTTCCGATAATACACACTTGGTAGATACCTGTGGAACAGGGGGAGATTCTGCGCACACTTTTAATATTTCTACGGCATCAGCATTTGTTGCCGCAGCAGCTGGAGCACGTGTGGCCAAGCACGGCGGACGTTCAGTCTCAAGTAAATCAGGAAGCGCAGATGTACTTGAGGCATTAGGTGTTAACTTAAATCAAAAACCACAACAAGTTGCTCACAGCATCAGTGAAATTGGTGTGGGTTTTATGTTTGCTCCCAACTATCATGCGGCCATGAAGCATGCCGCGCCAGTTCGACGTGAACTCGGCGTCAAAACCCTATTTAATATCCTAGGGCCCTTGACTAATCCAGCAGATGCCAAGCGACAAGTTCTGGGTGTTTTTAATGATGACCTGGTTAAAACTTTGGTATTTGTTTTACAACGACTAGGCAGTCAGCATGTATTGATTGTCAATGGAGAAGATGGGTTAGATGAAATTACGATCACAGGCGCAACCAATGTAGGCGAATTGAGGAATGGTCAGATAGAAACTTATACCATCAGACCGGAAGATTTCAATCTTAAAACATCTCCAATTGAGGCAATTCAAGTCAACAATAGTGAGCACGCAAAAACTATGCTAATGTCAGTACTGGAGAATGTTGCTGGCCCCCCGCGCGACATTGTTTTACTCAATGCAGGGGCCGCCATCTATGTAGCTGGCATTGCTGATTCTCTCGAGCATGGTATAAAGAAAGCACACCAAACCATTGAAAGTGGCGCCGCATTAAAAAAACTACATGAATTAGTAGCGTTTTCTCACAAAAATTCCCACTAACGAAACAATGTCCGATATTCTTAAAAAGATTCTTGCGGTTAAGAAACAAGAAATTGCTACCGCCCAAGCATTAAAACCCTATTCATTGCTACTTCAAGAAGCAAAATCAACCCCTCCTCCACGAGATTTTGTTGCAGCTATTCGTAACAAAATAAATATGGGAAAATCTGCGGTTATCGCAGAAATCAAACAAGCTAGCCCCAGTAAAGGAATATTACGCGGACAGTCATCTGACTCAAAAGTACCCTCATTCAAATTTTTGCCCGCGGAGATCGCTAAAACATATGCATTACATGGAGCAGCTTGCCTATCGGTGCTGACTGATAAACAATTTTTTATGGGTAGTCCTGATTATTTGCAGGAAGCGCGTGCTGCATGTTCACTTCCTGTGTTACGAAAAGATTTTATTTTGGAAGATTATCAAATCGCTGAGGCACGCGTCATGCAGGCCGATTGTATTTTATTGATCGTTAGTGCTTTTTTATTAGAAACTGATCATTATTCTGGCATACCAGACAGCGAACCCTTAATACGCATGCAAAAGCTTGAAGAACTTGCTCGTTTACTGGGAATGGCGGTTCTGGTTGAAGTGCATGATGCGACCGAGCTAAAAATGGCACTGCAACTGACCACACCGCTGATAGGAATCAATAATCGTAACTTACAGACTTTTGAAACATCTTTAAATACAACACTGGAGTTGTTAGACCAAATTCCATCCGAAAGAATCGTAGTCACAGAAAGTGGTATTCATAACTCTGCAGATATTGCAATGATGCGCAATCATCAGTTGAATGCATTTCTTGTAGGAGAAGCTTTTATGCGAGCAGAAGACCCAGGAATTGAATTAGAACGATTATTTTCCTAACCTATCGCTTTTTATTGTCATCAGTCAGTACCCTCAATATTAAACAAACACCTCCATCCAGGCAATGAAGTATAAGTAGCCTATTGTTTCCTAAAGATTTATAAGGAAATGTCGTAGAAAATGCATATACGACATCTCAAATCAGGAGTTGAAAATGCTACAGGAGTCACAAAGAAAATTATCTGAGTGGGTAAATTTTCTTACAACAGCAGAAATTCCTGTTTTAAAACAAACAGCTCGTAATCTTGCAGCTCTAGAGCAAGATGAGCAGCATCTAAGTGCCCGCAGCATCGCACATATTGTGAAATATGATCCATTAATGACTGTAAAGCTGCTACGCCATTTGCAGCAACATAAACATAGCTATCAAGAACACGACGTAGTAGAAGTTGAACAAATCATCATGATGCTTGGGCTTGAAACCACATTAAAAAAAGTACCTGCGAAACCATTGGTTGAAGAAATATTGGGGCGTGACAATATGAGTGCACTGGTGTGCTTATTAAAAACCGCACATCGGGCAAATATCGCTTCCTCATATGCTTTTGACTGGGCAGTCCGCTTACATGATCTACATTTTGAAGTCATTCGTGTTGCTGCTTTATTACACGATATTGCCGAAATGCTCATGTGGTGTTTCGCACCTCATGAGATGCTAAAGATCAACAATTTAAAGAAATTAGATAAAACAATACGTAGCGCTAACGCACAAGAAAGTATTTTTGGTTTTTCATTGAATCAACTACAACTGGAACTTGCTATTAAATGGAGACTACCTAAGTTGTTAATTACTCTTATGGATGATAATTGCTCAAACTTACAGCGTGTGCGCAATGTTACTCTTGCTGTAAATCTGGCTAGACACTCTGCTAATGGATGGGACGATGCCGCTTTGCCAGATGATTATGAGGAAATAGCCAGGCTTTTACATATGCAGACATCGGAAATTATGACCATTGTTGGTGCTAATAAGCAACATGGGAGTTAAATAAATATCCGACAATATCCCAGATATTTATTTCCAAACCTACCAATACAATTAACTGAGATTTCTTCATATCCACCTGCTTAGGTCTCTTCCATACATAATAACAATCACACCGATTAAACAGATCATTACCCCAATCCAATCGGTGGTAGTTGGTCGAACAGCATCAACCGCCCACAGCCACATTAAAGCCGCGCCAATATAAACACCACCATAAGCAGCATAAACACGACCTGCAGCTTGAGGATGAAGTGTCAGCAACCATACAAATATCCCTAGGCTGAATACCGCTGGAAGAAGTAACCAGAAAGACTTTCCCTCTCTCAGCCAAAGATACGGTAAATAACAGCCTATGATCTCAGCTATCGCTGTCAAAACAAATAAACTTAATGTTTTTATAATTTCCATCGCTCAACTCTGAATGGACAATAAGGTATCCTCGCTGCAAACAACGAAATGTTAAATCCGCTCTTCATATTGGATTCTAACCAGCTAGGTACCAAGAGACGAGAAATTAAACCCGAAGAGATTAAAAAAATATAACTTACTTACCAACCACAATAAATTAATTCACTTGCCTAATACTATCTTGTTATCTTACTTCTGTTATCGTATATATTATGCAACACTCTGAAAGGAACTACCCACTATGACACAAAATACCATTTCGTGTGAACTCCATGACTTTGTCGAGGTAGCCTGTATGTATGGCTATAGACTCAGGCTTATTTTAATAAATGGCCAAGTCATTGAAGGTAAAGCAATCGATATCGTTAGTTCTCTTGAGAAACGTGAATACTTGGTTATCGAAGGAGATTCAAAACAGCAAATTGAATTAACTCAACTGGTCAAAATGCAGGTTCTCACACCCAATGCTAAATTCAATGAGGTTGTTTTCCAATAAGAACTTGCGAAAAACATTTACATCGTGCAGACATATTTCAGTTTCACTGACTTAGACCTTCTTCCTTTTAGCCATTTATTCTCATGCCATCTATCGCATCTCAGTTAATTCATTGGCATAAAGATTATGGTCGTCATCATCTCCCGTGGCAAGGTAACCGAGACCCTTATGCCATTTGGTTATCTGAAATCATGTTACAACAGACCCAAGTGAATACGGTCATTCCCTATTATGTGCGATTCATGCAGGCATTCCCTACTATCAGCAGTATGGCACAAGCCCCTCTCGATTCCGTGCTGGCGCTCTGGAGCGGTCTTGGCTATTATTCTCGCGCCCGCAACTTACATCAAGCAGCTCGCTTGATCATGCAAGACTATCAGGGTCAATTCCCAGAAAGTCGGATGCTCATCGAACAATTACCTGGAATTGGTCGCTCCACAGCGGCTGCCATAGCAGTCTTTGCTTACAGTAAACGTGAAGCGATTCTGGATGGTAATGTAAAGAGAATCTTTACGCGTCATTTTGGAATTGAAGGGTATCCGGGAGAAAGCAAAATACAAAATCTATTGTGGGAAAAAGCCGAAGAATTGCTACCCACCGATTATGGTAAAGGCCAGATTGAAACCTACACACAAGCTTTGATGGATCTAGGTGCTACCGTTTGCAAACGCCACATGCCGCTGTGTGGGATATGCCCACTGCAACGACACTGCGTTGCATTTCAAAAGAATCGTGTGAACCAATTGCCAACTGCAAAACAGCGTAAACCTTTACCACAAAAAGAGACTGTTTTTTTGCTACTCATGTATCAGCAAGAATTACTATTAGGAAAAAGACCTCCCTCAGGAATCTGGGGGGAACTCTGGTGTCCACCAGAAACCGAAATAGGAACCGATATTGCCAGTTACTGCCAGCGCTATCTCGGCATTAAGATTCAATCGCCTATTCAGTTACCCATCCTGAATCATCAATTCACCCATTACAAGTTGCGCATTCATCCACAGTTGATACCTGTGATATCAAGCACTCTCACCGAGAAAAATAAATTTATTTGGATCAAACCCTATGATGCCCTTAAGAAGGCCATTCCAACACCGGTCAGGAAACTGCTAAAACAGAATTTCTTGCTCGATGACCACGCGTTCACGATCTGAATTAACACTTAAAACTATGGATAATTTATTGGCATGGCGGAAAAATCAACGCAAACAGTTAATCGCTACACGCGAAGCCATATCAGATACGATTCATCAGCAATGGAGCCAAGCAATTTCTGATTCTCTCATGCAAGGCTTTCCCCAACTCCAGAAAATGACTATCGGAATTTATTGGCCGTTCCGCGGCGAGTATGATCCGAGATCCATCGCTCAGCATTTTAGACAGCAAGGAGCAACACTGGCGTTACCGGAAGTCATCAACAAAGATGAACCACTTTGCTTCCGTCTGTGGTCTCCAAATACACCCATGAGAAATGGCGCATACGGCATTCCTGTTCCTGTAGAAACCGAAATTATCCGGATAGATGCCATGATCATCCCAATGGTTGGATTCGATCAACATGGCTATCGCTTAGGTTATGGCAGTGGCTATTTTGACCGTACTCTGGCTACTTATGAAACGCGACCATTAACCATTGGGGTCGCTTTTGAAATACAGCGATTAGACAATATTTACCCTCAGCCGCATGATATTGCAATGCACTATATCGTGACAGAAAAAGGTATTTCTCAAACGGTAAACAACGAACTCAACTTCATTCCCACACCTCGGTGTATTGATATGTAAGTACTCAAATACAGGTTAGTTTTCTGATCCCCAACGAGCAATCAGCGTATGTGGGATGCCCAGATGATCCAGAATACGCGCAACTACGAAATCAACTATGTCTTGAACCGTCTGCGGATGATGATAAAATCCAGGATTAGCCGGCAAAATAATGGCGCCGCTACGCACGAGCTTAAGCATATTCTCCAAATGAATCGTTGAGAAAGGCATTTCACGTGGCACCAGGATCAATTGCCGACTTTCTTTCAGCATGACATCTGCCGCTCGTTCTATCAGTTTCTGATTCAGCCCCGCTGCAATCGCCGCCAGGGTTCCCATGGTGCACGGACAAACCACCATCGAGTCAGCCGGATTAGAACCAGAAGCCACTGGTGCAAACCACTCCTCACGTCCAAATACGCGTAACTGGCCATCAGGAATGTTATATAAGCGATTAAAGAATGCTTCAGTGTCTTTAGCACGGGAAGGTAGTGCCAAATTCATTTCCTGTTGCGCGACAATTTGCGCTACTTGTGAATACAACAGATAGACCTGCTTACCTTCTATCAACAATCTCTCCAACAACCGGATGCCATAAGGCATACCGGAGGCACCAGTTAGTGCGAGCGTGATTATCTGTGGATTCTTCATTTAATCACAGGGTAAATTTGCAAAGTCGCTAGCAAAGAGGGTAGCGCAAAGGAAAAGCCAATACTCACTCTAACGCTCGTGATGATTGGCTGAATCATCACCCATAGCTTGTTCATGCCGCTCAATAAAATCCTTTGTGCTATCAATACCACGTAATTGCAAAACATAATTGCGAACGGCCGCTTCGACCAGAACCGCCAGATTCCGGCCCGCTGCCACCGGAATAATCACCTTGCGAATATCAACATTCATAATGTTCTCATTGAGATTACTCAGAGGCAAGCGCTCCAACAAACTGGGATCGGTTCCACCACTGTTTTGCAAATGAACGATCAGTTTCATATTTTTATGGCGACGCACCGCTGTTTCACCGAAAATAGTCCGAATATTCAGCATACCTAAACCCCGAACCTCAAGGTAATCTCTGAGCATCGGGGGACAACGGCCTTCCAGGGTTTCCGGAGCAATACGGCGTAGTTCCACCACGTCATCAGCCACTAAGCCATGACCCCGGCTAATTAGCTCCAAAGCCAATTCACTTTTACCCACGCCACTTTCACCCGTGATCAAGACCCCCATACCCAGCACATCCAGTAATACACCATGTAAACTACAAGAAGGAGCCAAAACGCTTCCCAGATAAGTACGTATTAACCAGATAATCTCTAGGCTAGGATAGGGTGAACGCAATAACGGAATATTGGAACTACAAGCCATGTTATAGATCGGCACGGGAGCTTCCGCATTATCTGCCACAATCAGGCAAGCCAAGTTACTTTGCGTGAGCTGACTAATTTTTTTCTCAAGCGAAGTGGCTTCTAGCTTATTTAAATAATGAATTTCATCACTACTTAATACCTGAATCCAGTCTGGATGAATGAAATTCAAATGCCCAATCAAGCCCTGACCAGATTGCGCAATCGCCTCATCGCTGAGCTCAATGCCACCGCCGCCCTGCCCTGCCATCCAGGTTAATTCGAGCTTTTCTTTTTTATCTTCAAATAGCTGAGCAATGCTAATTCGTGACATTCGGTTTCCAATCAACAATAAGCTTATGAATTTCTGCAGCGTCTCTGCTCTGCAGAAGACTCTCACGAAACTGTTTGTCGCTAAACATTTGCGCCAGTTCACTTAGTATCTGCAAGTGTTTATCAGTTGCTTTCTCCGGCACCAATAAAATACAGGCGATATTGACGGGCTGTCCATCCGGTGCATCAAAGGGAATCGCATCTTTCATGGTAACCAAAGCGGCCACTGCTTCACGCAGTCCCTTGATACGTCCATGAGGTATAGCCACCCCCTGTCCCAAGCCTGTTGAACCCAATTTCTCGCGCGCAAACAAACTATCAAAAACCTGGCTACGCGCGATCTGGCTCGTGTTCTCAAATAACAATCCGGCCTGTTCAAACACACGTTTCTTGCTGGCAACATCCAGATCAACGATCACATTGGACAGCGGTAATAATTGTGAAATTAAATTCATGAAAAAATAAGATGTTCAGTCAAATGTTAGCGAAGCATTCCAAGCAACATCATTTGGATGTATAAGACTTGGAAATAGAAACATACCTAATTATCTGCTATTCCTCAAAGTCTTGATCTTTTAAAGCACCGTGATTGCGACGCTCAAGATTTTTTTCTTTATGTTTCAGAATCTGCCGATCCAGCTTATCAACCAGACTATCAATCGATGCATACATGTCTTCACTGTCGGTTTCAACAAAAATATCTTTGCCCCGCACATGAACATTTGCTTCTGCCTTTTGTTTAAGCTTCTCTACCGATAGGATAACGCTGACATCAATAACATGATCAAAATGACGCGTAATTTTACTGATTTTTGAAATAACATATTCACGCATCGCATCAGTAATTTCTACATGATTACCGGTAAGTTTAAGGTTCATATCCTTCCTTTTTCTAATTAAAATGATTTACGAAGATTTGCTGCAGGAATCTGTAATGATTCCCGATACTTCGCAATGGTTCGACGAGCAACAACAATACCCTGCTGTTCAAGAATATTCGCAATCTTATTATCACTGAGTGGTTTCTTCGGATCCTCTTCTTGTATCAGCTGCTTGATCAATGCACGAATAGCTGTGGCTGAACAAGCTCCTCCTGAATCCGTAGATACGTGACTGCCAAAAAAATATTTAAGCTCAAAAATTCCACGTGGGGTATGCATAAACTTTTGTGTCGTTACTCGCGATACTGTCGATTCATGCAAACTCAAAGTTTCTGCTATCTCTCTCAGTACCAATGGACGCATAGCAATCTCTCCATGCTCAAAAAACTGCTGCTGACGTGCAACAATCGCACTAGTTACACTTAGAATAGTGCTCGAACGCTGCTGAATATTTTTAATCAACCACTTAGCCTCATTCAACTGACTTGTTAACTCACGAGCGGAATTGTATTGTGCCTGCTTCAATATGTTAGCATAGAGATGATTAATACTGAGGTGTGGAAGTGCATCCCTATTAAGATTCGCAACCCAGGTTCCATTATTTTTGGTAACGATAATATCTGGCACAACATAACATTCGCTTTGAGAACTAAATTCAGCACCGGGTTTAGGATTTAGATTAGTAATTAATTTTTGAATAGCACGTAAGCTTTGGTCATCGCATACCAGTAATTTCTTAATCTGACCAAAATCATGCGATGCCAATAGTTTCAAGTATTCCTTAACCACTTTGATTGCCTGATCGCGATAGGCAACCGTGACAGGTAATACCTGTAGTTGCAATACCAAACATTCTTGCAAATTGCGCGCTCCCACACCCGGTGGATCGAGATGCTGCAAGTATCCAAGTGCGTTCTGCAAATCAATGCGATGGATGTTCAATTCAGGCGGCAACATTTCCGCTAATTCATCCAAATCTTGTAGTAGATAACCATCCTCATCCAGACTATCAATTAATAAACCAATAATGCATCGCTCACGCTCAGAGATTTGACTCAAGCAAGTCTGTAAATTCAAATGCTCTCGCAAACTGATAGGTTTAGCAGAAACTAGTGGCGCGTCATGATCGTCATCATCATAAACATTATAAGAAAAAAGACTTTCCTGTGGCCATTCAGAATCATGCTCATAACTTTCTTCAATGTTTGATTTAGCTTCAACTGCCGATTCGGAAGGCATATTGTTTAAATCTGGCAGATCAGAAGATTCTGAACTCTTGAATGAATAATCTGATTCAGGTGTATCCCAATCTTCATGTAATTCCAACAATGGATTCTCCTGCAACATTCTCTCAACCTCTTGGTTCAGCTCAAGTGTTGACAACTGTAACAACCGAATCGATTGTTGCAGTTGGGGCGTAAGCCTAAGTTGCAGTGATTGCTTTAGTTGAAGCGTTGGTTTCATATTTATGGAAAAACGACAATGGCTAAACAGTTTAGATCAAATCATTCATTACAATCGGAAGTGCTCTCCCAAATAAACTTCCCTGACCTGTTCATTATCAATAATCTCTTCAGGTTTACCTTGAGCCAGCACATGACCTTCACTAATAATATACGCCCGATCACAGATTCCTAATGTTTCTCGAACATTATGATCAGTAATCAATACACCAATTTTTCGCTCTCTAAGAAAAGAAATTACTTTCTGTATATCCACAACAGCAATCGGATCTACTCCAGCAAAAGGCTCATCTAGTAGAATAAAACGCGGTTGCGATGCCAGTGCACGAGCTATCTCAACACGCCTGCGCTCACCTCCCGACAAGCTGATTGCAGGATTATTACGCAAATGACTAATATGCAAATCGTGTAACAGACCATCTAAATGCCGCTGTTTTATCTCATCATCCAGGTTCTGCAACTCTAATACGGCAAGAATATTTTCTTCGACGTTTAAACGTCGAAAGATCGATACCTCTTGAGGCAAATAGCTCAATCCTAGCTTTGCTCGGTGATGAATCGGTAGTTGACTTAAATTACGACCATCCAAATATATTCCGCCACCATCCAGAGGCAGCAAACCAACCATCATATAGAAGCAGGTTGTTTTTCCCGCGCCATTGGGACCCAATAAACCAACCACTTCGCCACTGCCGAGCGAAAAGGAAACATCCTGTACTACGGTGCGCGATTTATAGCGTTTTCTTAAATTCTCAGCCTTTAACTCGCTCATTCTTCCGATCTTACATTCATTTTAAATTGGAGTATTGTTATTACTCATCTTTGTTCTTAGGCTGAATAGTGATACGAACTCGTTTATCAGGACCTGTTTCGACCCCACGCTCCTTACTACCAATCACTTTAAAGAATTCACTAGTCATATCGTAGGAAATATAGTCCCCTTGCACTTCATCTGAACCGCGCTTTAATCTTGCCTGTCGGAATAATTCAATTTTGTCAGTCTTACTATCGTACTCAACCCGTTGACTCCATCCCTCTACATATTCATCCAAACCATCACGTTTCTGGCGAAAACTAACAAGATCTCCAGTAGCCGTTGCATATCGGAATCCTTTCAGATCCTCTTTCATAATCACTTTATCAGCACTTATTTTCATGGTCCCTTGAGTTAGAACTACATTCCCAGTAAATATACTGATTCGATTACCTTCTTTACGATTAACATCTTCAACTGTAGCGCGATCAGCTTCCAGATAAATAGGCTTGTTCCGATCAGCTCGCTCAGCCATCACAGGCGGAGCGAAGAATAAGTTGGACAAGCACACAATAAGGATTAATTTCATTATTTCTTCGATTATTTATTGTTGACTGCTCTTACTTTTGTTAAGAGCTGTATCATTCCGGTTTGGTTATTTAGCTCCAAACCAATCGCATTGATCTTAGTATTCAATCTCGAAATAGTAACCGCTTGATCTGTCTTAACTAAGTTCTCATCCGGGACAAGATGTAAGAAATCAGTCATCAAAGTAACCTTACCTTTCTCATCGTCAGTCCCTCTGACCGCAGTGACATTTCCCGTCAAATAAATATCCTTATCTTTCCCTTTCACCTCAGCTCGATCTGCCTGCAAGCGAATCAGCGGTTTCTCTGGGTCGGTATTAATAAAACTTACTTGTTCCATTTGAGTGACATCTTCATTGAGATAATGCAATAACTTATTAGCAGAAAACTTTCTTTGAATTGTTTGCTCATGATCCATGCGAATACCAGAAAGATTTTCTACAATATAATCTGGATCGCGGTACAAATCACCGTCTTTTATCTGCTCAGGTGGTCGAGTTATTCGATCCAACCAGAACGTCAACAACACCAGAAGTATGAAAAGAATCAAAGGAAAGCTGATATATAGGCGATTGATCATTTAAAAATAGTGATTATTTTTAATTCTAAAGTATCTAGTATCAATCTAATCCCATTGATTAAAATATGCAGTCTATGAATTATACCAGAACTCAAATCCCCATTTAGTGAATAGATTCTTGTATTATCGTACTATCTTTTTCTAAGTCTTTAAAATTTCAAACTTGAATCCATATCTTAATATGATAATGTATACCCGTTGATAACTAATTGAGAAGAAAAGAATAGCAATGCATGCAAAAACCATTGAGTTTGAACAATATGATCAGTTACAGGACGAGACTTGCGCTCAACGCATTATCGCTGCCAAGCATATTCTGGGAAAGCACGCCATTATCCTGGCTCACCATTATCAGCGCGCAGACGTATACCGGCATGCTGGTCTGACAGGGGATTCTCTCAAACTTTCCCATCTTGCCGCTCAAACTGATGCCGATTATCTGGTTTTCTGTGGCGTGCATTTTATGGCTGAAGTCGCGGATATTCTCTCCAGTCCGAACCAAATTGCCATTCTACCCGATATGGCAGCCGGCTGTTCAATGGCGGATATGGCCAATCTGTCGAATGTCGAACGAGCTTGGCGCGAACTCTCGGAACTATTTAATCCCGATGAGATGATCACCCCAGTAACCTACATTAACTCTGCTGCCGATTTAAAAGCTTTCTGTGGCGAGCATGAAGGAATTGTTTGCACTTCCAGTAATGCCAAAAAAATCCTTCAATGGTCATTTAAACGACGAGAAAAAGTTTTGTTTTTCCCCGATCAGCATCTTGGTCGCTGGAGCGGCCATCAACTTGGCATTCCACTTGATGAGATGGTGGTATGGAATTTTGACGAACCGATGGGCGGATTAACTCCCGAGCAAATAAAAAAAGCCAAAATTCTATTATGGAAAGGACATTGCTCCGTTCATCAAATGTTTCAGCCGCAACATATTATTCGTTTTCGTAATCAGTATCCGGATGGCATCGTGATCTCTCATCCCGAATGCAGCTATGAAGTTTGCAAAGCATCTGACTACGTGGGTTCCACGGAATACATCATCCAAACAATTGCTGAAGCCAAAAGCGGCACGCGCTGGCTAGTTGGCACAGAATTAAATCTAGTCAGCCGTATCACTGAAGAATTCAAATCACAAGGGAAAATTGTTCAGTTCATGTCACCTATGGTGTGCATGTGTTCAACCATGGCCCGGATCGACCCGCAACATTTGGCTTGGACCTTAGAAAATCTAGTCAATGGTAATGTGGTCAATCAGATTCAAGTTCCTCAAGGAGAAGCTGTGCTTGCAAAGTTAGCATTGGATCGAATGCTGCAGATCTCATAATTTCTGCGCGATGCAGAAAGGTGTTTAACTGGTCGGAGATATGAAAAATTTTCATTATGTCGAGCATAACCACATCACCTTACTGCATAATGGACACGCTTATTTCCCCAAACTAGAAGCCGCGATAGAAACGGCACAATTTGAAATTTATATTGAAACCTATATTTTTGAGTATGATGCGATTGGCATCAGAATTGCAGAAGCACTTAAACGAGCCGCACGACGCGGCGTATCCGTGCATCTGTTGCTGGATGGTTTCGGCTCTCAGAATCTCTCGCACGCAACAATACAAGATATGCTCGGAACCGGCATGCAAGTACTCATATTCAGGCCGGAATTCATTTTTTCCATGCCGCACCGCTATCGCTTGCGTCGCATGCACCGAAAACTAGTGACCATTGATGCACAAATAGCCTTTGTTGGCGGAATTAATATTATTGATGACCAGCATAATCCAGAAAATCTGACACCCCGCTTTGACTTCGCCGTCCTAATCAAAGGCCCCTTGCTTATTCAAATACACGCTGCGGTGAGACATCTATGGATGTTAGTTGCCTGGGTGCACTTAAAGAAACGTTGGATTAATCCTATCGTCATCAAACCAACCATTATGCCGTGTGGAGATCAAAAGGCCGTATTTCTGATACGCGATAACTTACGTCATCGCCATGATATTGAGCACGCTTACCTGGAAGCAATTAATCAAGCGCACACCGAAATTATTATCGCCAATGCATATTTCCTGCCGGGAAGAAAATTTAGCAATGCGCTAAAGAATGCTGCGCAGAGAGGAGTTCATGTCGAACTTTTATTGCAAGGTAAAATCGAATACCGTTTACAACACCACGCGACTCAAGCAATGTATGAAAATTTGTTGAATGTCGGCATAAAAATTTATGAGTACAATCGAAGCTATCTACATGCCAAAGTAGCCGTTATCGATCAACATTGGGCAACCGTGGGCTCTTCCAATATCGATCCTTTTAGTCTGCTATTAGCACGCGAAGCCAATATCTTCGTGGAGGATCAACATTTTGCTGACGAATTGAGATCTAGCTTAAAAACCGCCATTACTGAAGAATCCACCCCTGTCATGCAAATAAATAAAGGTTTTTTCTCATGGCACCACCATGCTATCAACTGGCTCAGTTTCCACATCGTCCGCATGATGCAAGGAGTACTTGGCTATGATTGGCACGACAGCAAACCATAGCAGCATTGCAAAATTCAAATCATTACCCGATCATTTCCTCTGTCCAAGAACGCAACTAATAACCCCATCAATGCAACCGACTCAGCACACATCGTCCCCACTAAATCTGTCTTCAAAACAGAATGAACAGATCGCCATGGCTGTGAGAATACTGCACAAAGGCGGCACTGTAGCCTTTCCTACAGAGACTGTATATGGTCTTGGCGCCGACGTCACCAACTTAGTCGGCATCAGCAAGATATACAATATAAAACAGCGGCCTATTGATCATCCACTCATCGTGCATATCGGCAACATTTCACATTTACAATACTGGACACAAAACATCCCAGAATCCGCCTGGAAGCTGGCCCGTCACTTCTGGCCAGGCCCACTCACATTGATTCTACCGCGCAGCCGTCACATCCCCGATAGCGTGACCGGTGGTCAAGATACCGTTGGTTTGCGCATACCTGCCCATCCTGTTGCCCAAGCCTTACTGAATGCGCTAGGACCGGAAAAAGCGCTGGCTGCACCATCGGCCAATCGTTTTGGACGTATCAGCCCAACCACTGCGGCGCATGTCTACGAAGAACTGGGGACTGAGATTGATATGATTCTGGACGGTGGCGCTTGTGAAGTAGGACTCGAAAGCACCATCATCAGTTTTTGTGATCAATCCCCGAAAATACTGCGGCCAGGTGGCATTACTTTGTCAGCACTAGAATCTATATTGAATGCCCCTGTTATTTTGGCTCACAATCAGAACCATACAGTACGGACACCGGGATCACTGCCTGCGCATTACGCACCGACAACACCCCTTAAATTATGTTCTGCGAATCAAATCGGACAGAGCGCACTCGCATTCGCTGCGCAAGGCTTGAAAATATTGGTTATTACATGGTCAGATATCGGCAGAACAGAAATTCCACATGACTCCATACGACATTTCTCCATGCCCGGCGATCCGATTTTATACGGTCAGCAACTATATGCGAAGCTGCGCCAGTTTGATCACGAGGCATTTGATTATATGCTGATAGAAGCCCCGCCAGATCATCCAGCTTGGATGGCAATTACAGATCGCTTGCAACGCGCCAGCTATCATCCAACTTATAACAATAGAAATTAATACATTTATAATGAACACAAATAACAAACTACAAGCCATACTTTTTGATGTTGATGGTACTCTCGCCGATACCGAACAAGATGGACATCGCCTTGCATTCAATACCGCATTTAAACAATTTCACCTCGATTGGGATTGGGATATCGATCTCTATGGCGAGCTCCTGCAGATTACCGGTGGTAAAGAGCGTATCCGTTATTACATGGAAAAATATGTTCCAACTGCTCTCGAAAAGAATGATCTGAATGACTGGATCATTAGCTTACACAAAACCAAAACAAAATATTTTGAGTCTCTAATGGAGCAAGGCAGCATTCCATTACGCCCTGGTGTTGCGCGACTAATTCATGAATTGAGGCAGGAGAAAATAAAACTCGCTATTGCTACGACCACAACCATGGAGAATGTCACTGCTCTGCTTAAATCAACACTAGGAGAAGAATCGATTAGCTGGTTCGACGTTATCGGCGCAGGTGATATTGTTCCCAAGAAAAAACCAGCCCCCGATATCTATCACTGGGTACTCGAACAGCTCAAGCTAAGCGCTCAGCAATGCCTCGCAATAGAAGATTCAGAAAATGGACTAAGATCTGCATTGGCTGCAAATCTCCCGACACTCATTACCACGAGTAGTTATACTCGTTTACAAAATTTTAGTGGCGCTATCGCCGTTTTATCGGATTTAGGTGAGCCTTTCCAACCATTTACAAAAATCAAAGGTGAAACCTTTAAGAAAGAATGGGTTGACTATGCAATGCTCAACAACCTGATTCACTGCTAAATCTCAACGCAAAGCTGTGCGAAATCAATCTATTCAATTCTAAACGAAATCTGATAGCTGGTTATGACTGCCTAGGCTTAGGCAAATACTCCAATGGGTCAACCGGCTTACCATTCTTGCGTATCTCAAAGTGTAACTGAGTAATATCAGTATCCGTATTGCCCATCTCTGCAATTTTCTGGCCTTTTACCACTGCTTCCCCTTCTTTAACAAGAATCTTACTATTATGGGCATACGCGCTCAGGAATGTATTGTTATGCTTAATAATAATCAGATTCCCATAACCACGCAAGCCATGGCCGCTATACACTACCTCACCCGCAGCAGAGGCTAAAATTGCTTGTCCAGCTTGTCCCGCTATCTTTACGCCTTTGGAATTTTTTGAAAAAGACGAAAGCACTTTCCCTGTAGTAGGCCATATCCACTCAGTATCTGATTGATTAATCATCTTTTCAGATTTTTGTGATTCTGATTGAGAAGCCGATTCAATTCTGGTATTTCTCTCTACCATTGGCGAAGAGGTTGGTGTCTGTACTATAGGTAATATATTTGCAGGATCTTTTAATCGTGCCACATTTTGCTCTGAGAAAGGCAATTTAAGCGCTTTGGGGCTTGTTTTTAGATCTGTTTTTACTTTTCCTCCAGCACCACTTGCGCTTTCCTGAGAAACTGCAACAGGAGGCTCCAGATTGGGTTCAATGGTTGTCTCTATTGGTTGCCCAGGTAATGCAAACAAAGCAGGTTGTGAATCTTTTGTCGGTGCAGACAGATTAATTCTCTGACCTGGCTTAATAGTTTTTGGATCAACGATATCGTTCCATTCTGCTATTTTTTTGAAATCGATGCCATGATTAAGTGCAATACTGTATAGAGTATCTCCTTTCTGCACAGTATAAAATTGATTATTTAAATCAGTTGCCTGAGTTGATTTACTTGTTGAACCAGGTAAATCAGTTTTTACACGATCAACCACAGGCACTGGAGATTGCGTTGTACTACATCCAATCAATAGAAAGCAGACTATAAATAACCATAAATAGCAATTTAAAGATAATAATTTTGAATGTCTGTTCAAAGAAAAAACTACCTTAATGATATTTTCACCTATATTGATATCTACTCGTTTTGTTGGATTATTTATCATTTTAATATTCCCTGTATCGTCATTTCTTTACGACACCAGATAATAAAGGTACAAAATTCACCTCTTCCAGCATAGTTTCAGTATAGCCTTGGGAATTACGTTCAATAATACACAAATTCTGCTTTTGGCTCCCTTTCGGGAAAACCATCCTTCCCCCCACAACCATTTGCTCCAATAATGCAGTAGGAACATGCGTTGTTACTGCTGTCATGATGATAGCATCAAATGGTGCAACCTCTGCTAATCCACGTAAACCATCGGCATGCCTCAAATAAATATTTCTAATTTGTAATTCTTGCAATCGAATTCGAGTTCGAGTCAATAATGACCCAATACGCTCTATCGAATAAACTTTCTGTGCAATTTGTGCCAACACAGCTGTTTGATACCCACATCCAGTTCCAATCTCAAGTACTTTACCCAAATCAGAATTAGCACGTAGTAACTCGCTCATACGCGCAACAATCCAGGGACTGGATATGGTTTGACCATAATTTATAGGCAAAGAAACATCTTCATAAGCCCGACTTGCCAGAGCTTCCTCAATAAAAATATGACGAGGAATAGTTCCCATTGCTGATAAAATTACTTCGTCAGCAATGCCCTGTGTGCGCAAACGCTCAATCATTCGCATGCGCGTACGCTGCGAAGTCATACCAATTCCAGAATGACGAACGCTCACCAATTAGTATCCATAAAATATCAAATTACTTAAACATAACAAGCACCTAATTATCAAGCCATCTTGTTATAAGATCTAATTGATCATATCGAGTTAAGTCAATCTGTAATGGAGTCACTGAAACACGATTATGCTGAATGGCATAAAAATCCGTACCTTCGCCCGCATCCTGCGCAGCACCTGCTGCACCAACCCAATATACACTCTCTCCACGCGGATTCTGCGATTTGATGACTGGCTCTGCTTTATGACGCCGCCCTAATCGAGTTACTTCGATCCCTTCAAGTTGCTGATACTCGATATTCGGTACATTAATATTCAACAAAACGGCACGTTGAATATCATTTTCTCTAAAACGCATCACCATATCAGCTGCAACACGCGCAGCTGTTAAATAGTTTCCACTCGACGCATCAACCAAAGAAACAGCTAACGATGGAATTCCCAGTAAGAATCCTTCTGTAGCAGCAGCAACAGTACCAGAATAAATAGTGTCATCGCCCATATTAGCACCATTATTCACACCAGAAATGACCATGTCCGGCATCACATCAAGCATACCAGTAACTGCCAGATGAACACAGTCTGTCGGCGTTCCATTCACATAATAAAAACCATTATGGGATTTATGCAAACTTAATGGACGGTCCAGTGTTAATGAATTACTGGACCCACTGCGATCTCTTTCCGGCGCAACTACAATGATTTCTGCAAGCTCAGAAAGTAATTCAGCAAGACATGCAAGACCAGGTGCAAAATATCCATCATCATTACTAAGTAAAATGCGCATTTTATAAGCTTATCATAATCATTGGATAGCCAGACAAGCGCTCTTGCATAAATTCAAGATCTATCATTTAAATGTGAGCACACTACATATCAAATGGTCGGGGCGAGAGGATTTGAACCTCCGACCACTTGCACCCCATGCAAGTACGCTACCAGGCTGCGCTACGCCCCGAACAGGAAATTATAGCAAACAAAACACCCTAACTTTAGAAACTATTACTGAAAAGTATATTCTTTAGGACAGAAGTAGCGACATAACACTCTTAATTTCACGTCGAATGTCACTTAAATCTACTATCGAAGGAGGTAGATTAATATTAATTGGTTTTATAGGCATTAATTTATCTTCACTATGATCTAGCCGGCTGCGCGCCCCATTAATCGTAAATCCTTGATCATAGAGCAGTTCTCGAATTCGCCGTATCAACAACACTTCTTGATGTTGATAATAGCGACGATTACCACGACGCTTAACAGGTTTTAATTGTGTAAACTCTTGTTCCCAATAGCGTAATACATGTGGCTTAACACCACATAGGGTACCTACTTCACCAATTGTAAAATAACGCTTAGCTGGAATTGGAAGAGATATATTACTTGGCTTTTTGTTTTCCATGATAATTCTTTTCAACCAAGGTTTTTAATTTCTGGCTGGCATGGAACGTAACCACACGACGGGCGGTAATAGGAATTTCTTCTCCTGTTTTAGGGTTTCGGCCGGGACGTTGTGGTTTCTCCCTTAATTGGAAATTACCAAACCCGGAAAGCTTAACACCTTCATTATTTTGTAGTGCGGTACGTACTTCCTCATAAAAAGACTCAACCATATCTTTCGCTTCACGCTTGTTAAGTCCTACATTCTCAAATAATAAATCTGCTAATTCAGCTTTTGTTAATGCCATACTTCACTCCATTTAGTTATTAGCTTTTATAACTTTAACTCATCATCAGTTATTAGATGATTCATTAAACAGTAGTGCTTTTAATAAAAACCGATTAATAACTCATTTCATACACTAAGCTTGCAAAAAATCCAATTAAAATGTTTCAACAATAGTTAGTTACGTAATATTGCACAAAACTTATTTTCCAGAATTTTTACTAAGCTTATCACTGCAAAATCAGCTTCTTCATCAGTCAATGTTTTCTCAGTATCTTGTAACAACACGCGGAATGCAAGACTTTTTTTGGTAGTTTCCATCCCCTTACCGCGATAAATATCAAATAACGAAATATCCAATACGATCGCTGGCTTTTCTGCATACATACCGACTAGAAGTGAATCTACGCTAACCTCATTATCAACAATGACCGCGATATCACGTCGTATTGGCGGAAATTTAGATATTTCCTTAGCAACAGATAAAGATTTAAGTATTAAACTCTCTAAACTTATCTCAAATATAATTGTATTTTTCTGCAAACCATATTTTTTCTGCCAACGAGGATGCAATTCTCCCAACCACCCTATAGATTTATCGTGGATATAAATTTGCGCAGATTTACCAGGATGCAAAGCTGGATGAGAAAATTTCTTAAAATGAATTTCCTGATTACTATATAAAACTTCTATATCTGCTTTGACATCATAAAAATCAACATCTCTTGCCGATATACCCCATTGTTCCAATACAACATCGCCATAACTCAATCCTGCAACCATATCAATTTGCTTACAATCACTTTCTTCATCTCTGATAAAACAGCACCCCACTTCAAACAAGCGAACTCTAGCTTGCTTACGATTCAAATTAAATTGTAAATTGGATATCAATCCTCCAATCAGTGTACTGCGCATTACACTCATTTGATTTGCAATAGGGTTCTTTAATGTAACGGGCTTACTATTTGCTACAAAATCAATTTCCCAATCGACATCCACAAAAGCATAATTAATCACCTCTTGATAATCGCGAGTTACAAGCAATTTCTTGATCTCTACGGGAGAATTTTTTTCCTCAGAAATCGGCAGCATCGCCATATTCGCGCGAGGAAAATCGGTAGGTATATGATCATATCCATAAATACGCGCCAATTCCTCTATGAAATCCTCTTCAATTTTTAAATCAAAGCGATAGGTGGGCGGGGTTACATTAAAAATATCGCCCTTTACTGAAAATCCAAAACCCAAGCGCTTAAAATAATCACTGATTTGTTGATTATTGATATCAATTCCCAGCACTCGTTTTATGCGCCCAATACGCACATTGATAGAAGATCGTTGTGGTAGCAGATGTTTCACTTCTGTGATTGGACCCACTTTACCACCGCAAATGGTTTTTATTAGATAAGTTGCACGTTCTAATACATTCCTTGTGTTTGCAAAATCAACCCCTCGCTCAAAACGATAAGCAGAATCAGAACTAAACCCAAGTTGGAAAGATTTATTACTGATTGCAGTCGGGTTAAAGAAAGCGCTTTCCAGAAAGATATCCGTCGTTCCCTGAACCACACCGTTATCTAATCCGCCCATAATACCAGCCAACGCGAGAGGCTTCTGATCATCTGCAATTAATAGCATATCAGAAGTTAATTCGATTCGACTCCCATTCAATAACTGCATATTTTCCTGAGGTAGCGCATAACGCACCTGAATAGCCCCAGCAATTTTGGCTAAATTGAAAGCATGCATCGGCTGACCAGTTTCCAGCAATACATAATTGGTAATATCAACTACCGGATTAATTGATCGTATACCACTACGTTCCAATCGCTGCGAAATCCATAACGGTGTTATCACATCAAGATTTATACCGCGCATTATTCGGCCACAATAGAGCGGTGATGCTTCAACTGCCACTACACGTACTTCCAGAGTATCGTTAATTTCGTTAGGCACTGAGCTAATCTCAAAGGAATGCAAATCAGCTGCAGTGATCGCAGAAACTTCACGTGCAATACCAAGCACACCGAGGCAATCCGCGCGATTAGGTGTAAGGCTGAGTGTAAAAACTTTATCTTCAAGTCCGTAGTAGCTTCTAAAATCTAAACCTACTGGAGCATTTTCCGGAAGTAATAACAAACCATCCGCTGCATCACCAATGCCTAATTCTTTCGCCGAGCACAGCATCCCAGACGACTCGATACCACGTAACTTTGCTTTCTTAATCACAAAACCTGGTAAATTTGCTCCAACCAAAGCACAAGGCACTTTTACACCAGTACTTACGTTAGACGCTCCACAAACTATCTGCAGTGGATCTTCCGCTTTTCCGATCATAACACTGCATACTTTTAATCGATCTGCTGTTGGATGCTTCTCAACAGTAAGCACCTCAGCTACGACCACTTTATCAAAGATAGATGCAACCGGCTGAATGTTCTCGACTTCAATTCCTGCCATGGTTAAAGCATGAGCGAGTTCATCACTTGAACAAGGTGGATTAACAAAGGTGCGTAACCAGCTTTCAGAAAATTTCATGAGAATCTATTATGAATTACAACAAATAAGTTGATCAGAACTAAGCAAATTGTTTAAGAAAACGCAAGTCATTTTCAAAAAATAATCTCAAATCATTAACGCCGTATCTCAGCATTGTCAAACGTTCGACACCCATACCGAAAGCAAATCCGATATATCGTTCGCTATCGATACCAACATGTTTCAGCACATTAGGGTGAACCATTCCACATCCCAACACTTCAAGCCAACCTGTATGACTACATACACGACAACCTTTTCCATGACACATTACGCAACCAATATCCATTTCTGCAGAAGGCTCGGTAAATGGAAAAAATGAAGGTCGAAATCTAACCGGCAAATCGTCACGTTCAAAAAAATGTGCCATAAAATCAGCTAGGATCCCTTTTAGGGCAGCAAAATTAGCATTCTCATCAATCCATAAGCCTTCCACTTGATGAAACATGGGCGTATGAGTTACATCAGAATCGCACCGATAGACACGCCCAGGAGCGATTACCTTTATCGGTGGTTTATTATTCTGCATATAATGGATTTGAACGGGCGAGGTATGGGTACGCAATAAATTGCCATTATCAACATAAAACGTATCATGCATTGCTCGCGCAGGATGATTTTCTGGAATATTTAAAGCAGTAAAATTATAAAAATCTGTTTCTATTTCGGGACCTGAAGCAGCATCAAAACCTATTGAATTAAATAATGCCTCAATACGAGTCAAAGTTTGTGTTATTGGATGCAAACCACCGATCCCTAATCCTCGACCGGGTAGAGTTACATCCAGAGCTTCTTCAGTTAATTTAGCTTCTAATTCTCTTTCCCGAATCGCATTTCGTCGGCATTTGAGCGTGCCTTCTAATTGGTTCTTTGCCTGATTTATCAGACTACCAACAACAGGACGATCTTCGGCCGGAAGCTTCCCTAAACTTTTGAGTAATTCAGTAAGCTCGCCATTTTTGCCTAAATAACGTGCTTTAACATTCTCTAATTCAACTGGATCTTCAATGCTATCCATTAGACTCATAGCTTCGTTGATGATCTCTTGCAGATTTCTCATTTTGTTTCAATGCTTATATTGATCATTAATATCATTATATTTCACAAGAAAAAGGGAGGCCCGGCATACCCAGACCTCCCAGTATCTCTCATCACAGTTTGTTATGTAGACAGACTAGCCTTCGCTTGTTCTACAATTTTCTCAAAAGCTTTTTTATCAAACACAGCCAAATCAGCCAGCACTTTTCTATCTACTTCGATACATGCTTTTTTAAGACCATTCATAAACACACTGTATGACAAACCACATTCACGAGCAGCCGCATTAATACGTGCGATCCATAACGCCCGAAATTGTCTTTTACGTTGACGACGGTCTCTGTATGCATACTGACCAGCTTTCATCACAGCCTGTTTAGCTATGCGATAAACATTTTTACGACGTCCACGATAGCCTTTCGCTAAATCTAATATTTTTTTGTGCCGCGCATGAGCGGTTACACCACGTTTTACTCTTGGCATGATCGCTCCCTTTTATGCGTATGGCATCATTGCACGAACTGAAGTTACATTAGTAGCATGCACACTAACGACTCCTCGTAATTGACGTTTATTTTTGGTGGTTTTTTTTGTCAAAATATGGCGTTTAAAAGCTTGAGCGCGCTTGATACTTCCATTTGCACGAAACTTAAAGCGTTTCGCAGCACCACTTTTAGTTTTCATCTTGGGCATAAATACTCCTCATTTAACATGAAGCTAGGTGTTTCCATTATTTGGAAAGCTTCCAAAAACCTAGCGATCACTTATATTATTCACTACATTTACAACAATTCTTATTAGCTATAGACTATGTTATTACTGTTGTATCTTCTGTCGCTGATTTAGATTTATCAGCTTTAACATCCTTTTTCTTAGAAGACAATACCATTACCATTTGTCTGCCTTCCATTTTAGGAAATTGCTCTACTACTGCAAATGACTCCAAATCGTCTTTAACACGCTCTAACAAACGCATACCAAACTCTTGATGCGCCATTTCGCGACCTCGAAAGCGCAATGTCACTTTAACTTTATCTCCTTCGTTAAGAAAATTAGTTAAATTCCTTAATTTTATATTATAGTCCCCTTCATCAGTATTAGGCCGAAATTTAATTTCTTTAATCTGAACTTGTTTTTGTTTGAGTTTCGCATCATGCTTTTTCTTACTTTCCTGATAACGGAACTTACCATAATCCATCAGACGACAAACCGGAGGCTGTGCTGTTGGTGCGATCTCAACCAGATCAACTCCCGCTTCATCAGCTAAGGTATTTGCTTCAGCAAGTGTAACAATACCCACTTGCTCCCCATTCACACCAATCAAACGCACCTCTGGCACATCTATCTCTTGATTTATGCGCGCTGCTTTTTCCTGAGCTATGGCAAATTCTCCAAGTTTAGTTTATCAAAATAAAGTTATACTTTTGAAGACAGTTCTTCTTTAAAACGTTCTATCAAAGTTTGCAATGTCATTTGACCAAGATCTTCACCTACTCGATTACGAACAGCTATTTTATTTGTTCGCACTTCTTCATCTCCAACAATAATCTGGTAAGGAAGTTTCTGCAAACTATGCTCGCGAATTTTATAGGTTATTTTCTCATTTCTCAAGTCTAAGCTAGCTCTAATACCGTGATGTTTTAACTGAGTGACCACTTCTTGCGCGTAATCAACTTGTCCACGAGAAATATTCAATACGACAACTTGTTCAGGCGACAACCATAATGGGAATGCTCCCGCATAGTTCTCTATCAGAATACCAATAAATCTCTCTAAAGACCCCAAAATAGCTCGATGCAACATAACTGGTACTAGACGTGAATTATCTTCTGCTACATATTGTGCACCTAAACGTTCAGGCATAGAAAAATCAAGCTGTAATGTACCACATTGCCATACGCGTCCTATACAATCCTTTAGTGAGAATTCAATTTTTGGTCCATAAAATGCGCCTTCCCCAGGCTGCAATTCCCACCCAAGTTTAGCTTCATTTAAAGCTGCTTCAAGTGCCGCTTCAGATCTATTCCATTGCATTTCCGACCCAACACGTTTCTGTGGGCGAGTTGACAGTTTTACCAAGAGATCTTTAAAACCAAAATCAGCATATACTATCTTCAGCAAATCAATAAATCTTACAACTTCATCTTGTATCTGATCCTCTGTGCAAAAAATATGCGCATCATCTTGTGTAAACGCACGGACACGCATAATTCCGTGCAATGCACCGGATGCTTCGTTTCGATGACATGAACCGAACTCAGAGAACCTTATTGGAAGCTCTCGATAACTCCGTAGGCCTTGATTAAATATCTGAACATGACCGGGACAATTCATTGGTTTTATTGCAAAATCACGTTCATCTGAGTTTGTGGTAAACATATTCTCACGAAAATTTTCCCAATGCCCTGAGCGTACCCATAGATTCTTATCCAAGATCTGCGGTGTTCGTATTTCCTGATAGCCATTTTGAGACAATATATTTCTAATATATTGCTCAATTTGTTGCCATAATATCCATCCCTTCGGATGCCAAAACACCATACCAGGCGCCTCATCTTGTGTGTGAAACAAGTTGAGCTGCTTTCCAAGTTTTCGATGATCTCTTTTTTCTGCTTCTTCTAGCCGATGCAAATAGTCTTTTTGATCATCCTTATTTATCCAAGCTGTTCCATAAATACGCTGTAGCATCTCATTATTTGAGTCGCCTCGCCAATAAGCACCCGCTACCTTCATCAGTTTAAAGACTCTTATCTTCGCGGTAGTTGGAACATGTGGTCCTCGACACAAATCTGTAAATTCACCTTGGGAATATAGTGACAAATCCTCATCGCCCGGTATAGATTCTATAATTTGCGCTTTATAATGCTCCCCTTGTTCCCTAAAAAAACTAATTGCTTCAGCACGTTCCAATATCCTTCGCTCTATCTTTAAATCTCTTTTACTGATTTCAAGCATACGTTTCTCAAGTGCAAGCAAATCTTCAGGCGTAAATGAGCGCTTGTAAGCAAAATCATAATAAAACCCATCATCAATTACTGGCCCAATAGTAACTTGCGCATCAGGGAATAGCTCTTTTACAGCATGTGCTAACAGATGCGCGCAAGAATGCCTAACAATCTCCAATCCTTCAACATCTTTCTCTGTGATGATGGCTAACTCACAATCCCCAAGAATCTGGCTGGATACATCAACTAATTTACCATTTATCTTGCCCGCAATTGCTGCACGAGCTAAGCCTGGTCCAATTGCTGAAGCAACATCTATAACACTTGTGGGTTGGTTAAAATTACGTTCAGAACCATCGGGTAAACGCACAGCAATCACAAATATTCCTTCCTAGTAATATATTTAAGAGAAATTCTGGTGATAATGAATTATTTCTTAACTTTTAAAAAGCTTTTAGACAAATAGATGTTTATTTAAGGAAGCCCTGAATAAGTTAATTATGCTCGCTGTTCGACAAGTTCGTCACGAACTTAATCAAAAAATTACTGATCGTCCTTAGCTTATCAAAGAAACTTAATCAGAACTTCCTTAATGAGTAATTGTTTTATACCAACCATTCATTTTTTGCAAACCGATTAAAAACTTTGGCGCAAAACCAATAGCTACTGCATCGACCAAACAATACCATGCAGCCACACCGCTAGGTGGATTTCCCTGTGTCCAGTTAAAAATAGGCTCGATCGATGCCCATTTCCATGTTCCAGCTGCTGTACCCACGATCTCCAACCAAGTGCAAATAAAGAAAGCACCAAGATAAACCATTGGCGATCGTCCCTTGAAAACACAAATTACAAATATACAAAATAAAAATGCTCCCACCTGATCACCTTGTTCTGGTATACCACTGATTCCCCACAGAGACCATATACTGCCAACAACAATAACAATGACAGCTATTTTCTTAGCATTCATCAGAAACAATCTTGAGCGAGCAAGCGCAACTGCTGTTAAATAAACCATCCCATGACCGGGAGGTACATAAAGCGGTACATTACCGAATCGATAGGTATATCCTTCCATATAGATGGATGCAAAATGCTCTCCTGCAGTTGCAAACGCTACTGCGATAAAAACCTGCATTCGCACTTCTTTATTTTCTCCAATTAATAATCCTATTAGAAAAATCCATGCTATGACACCTAATACATTTTGAATCTCGGAACTTGCGCTACCATCAATCACTAAGCTAATCGCAACACAGCAGAATGTAAATCCAGCAATAAAATAATCTCGATCTCTATGTAGATAATCAACATTAGATTTCGGAAAATGATCCAGCATAATACGAATTTACCTCAATATAATAAAAAACCCGCCATAGGCGGGTTATCCAGTCCGTACAAGAGTCACAAAATAACTTTTGTTTCCTAAAAACGGTGTACTTGATCTAACAAATCGCCAGTTCAATCAATTTTTTATTTATAAGAATTTATTTAAAGTATATCTTATAAGAATAAATTATTACTGACACGAAACATTATCTCTAAAAATTGATGAAAACAGCTTTTCTTACGGTAACTCAAACTACTTTCTGTGACTACTCAAATTCTGGAGATACAACATCTCCAGAATTCATGCATATCTAAAACCACGCCATATTAGATTTAGATAATAATTTAC
>JAMXAE010000206.1 GCA_024281695.1 Nitrosomonas sp.
AGATTGGTTTCCAGTCGTCGCCGCCATTAGTCGAACGATAAACACCATTGGTTGTGCCAACGAGTACTAACTGATCGGTGGCAAATTGAGGAGAAATGGCAATCCACATATACCTTTGTTCCGGCCAGCCACGCAACACCATCGAATCGGCGCCAACTTGTGACCAGCTGTTACCCCCGTTTTTCGTACGCCAGATTTCTCCTGCACGATTTGCGGCAAAGGCGGTCTGGTCATTGGCATAATTGGGCGAAACAGCCAAGCTTGTAATATTCGATGACTCTGGAACTCCTCGTCTATTTCGCCAGGTTATGCCACCATTGACTGTTTGAAGAACTCCATGTGTTCTTGTTCCGAGATAGATTTCTTTGTCGGAATCAAAGATTGGGGACAACGCAAACACATTTACATAAACCGCACCTTTTGCTATGTCAGGAAACTGTGGAATAGGCAACACATTCCAATTGGCCCCATAATTATTGGAGAATCCTAGGTTCGAATGGTTTTGTGTGGCAACTGCTTTAGGAGGAGTTGCGCCATTTTGCACAAAATGAACATCAAAAGCACTCATCGCTGCTATTGGAGGCCAACCGGTACTGCCAAGAGACCAAGAAAAGCCACTATCGGCAGAAGTGTAAATACCGCCTCCAGAATAAGTCGTTGCAATGGCCCTTTGATCATCTTTGAAATGTGGAGACAAGGCTAAGCCAGTTATCAAGTTTTTTCGGGTTTGGCTTTGCGTCCAATCGATGCCGCCGTTTGTCGAGATAAATATTCCATCGTACGCAGAGAGGAAAATAGCTTGATCAGTCGAGAATGTATTGGATACCTGTAGTTCGCTGAATTCATTGGACGCTGCCGTTTGATGGGTAATTGCGGCGCCGGACTCATGCAAAGTCCAGCTGTTTCCACTATTTGTCGATTTATATACAGATTTTGTTAATGTGGTACAGAAGACCGTGTGATCGATTAAGTAGTTTGGCGAAACGGCGATGTTGTTGATTTCTTCGATTGGTAAATTACCAGGCTTCTTCGTGAATGTATTACCCGAATCATCGCTGTAGAAGATCCCGCTACTAGTAGCCAAGAATATTTCTTTCGCGCCTCCTGGTGCAATTGCGAGGTCGTAGACTGTCGCGCCCGTAGGATTTCCCTTATCAACCCAGTTAAAGCCCCCATCGGTGGATATTTGTAATTTTCCACTTGGTTCTGCGGTCATTACTGTGGTGTCTAGCGTAAAGTCGGGGGATACCGCAATTTTACTTGTCTCAGTTGCCGTAATTGATGGGCCTCGTACCTTGCTCCAGCTCGTTTGCGTACTGGTGCGTCGATAAAGGACATCACTACCTGAGATCAAAAAAAGTACGTAGTCTGTGCTTCCCAATTTTGCAATCTCTAATTCTTTGATATTCAGGCTGATAAGACCTGTATTAATAGGCTGCCAAGAATTACCCCGATTTGATGATTGATACACACCATCACCGTTGGTTGCTGCGAAGACCGTACGATCAATGCTATAGTTTGGCGATACGCGAATTGCAGAATAAGTGGACCAGTTATCCATACCCTTCGGAAGCTTGACCCAAGTCGCACCACTATCTGTTGATCTCAGAATATCCATGTATCGCCAATCGGTCAGTTCGCTTTCAGTTGCTATGAAGAGGGTATGGTCATTGGCAAAATCTGGCGAGACCCCTAGTCCGACTACTGGGTCATGTGGATTATGAGCATGCACCTCTAACCCAATAATGGCAAACGCCAAGAAAAACGTAATAATCGCAGCAATTCGTCGCATTCCGTTATTTTTAGTTTCTGCTCTAAAGATTGATTGTGATCGAGATGTTGTCATGTGCCGCCTCATATTAGTCGTTTATATATCAGATGAATCAATGATGCCGAATGTGAAGATCAACCTGTAAAATTAATGTTTAATCTTCTCTGAATTGAGTTTCCGCTCCTTGCGGAGGAGATGGATATTTTACCAATGATGGGTTCGATGCTACTCTATTTTTCCCATTTTCTTACAAACTATTTTAGTTATCTTGAGCTATATTAAGGTTTCGTATTAGAAGAACGAATAATTAATCTTTTGTTTTTTTAAAGTATTTATCTGTATTTACTTGAATACTGATTGACGGATCATTAGCACGGCAGATCCAAAAGTTAACTATTAATAGTTAATGGATAAGCGATCCTAAAGAGTTCATATTACACTTGTATTGTTTGCTTAGAGTCTCCTAAGAGTGCTCTTTATCCTCCTGGGATACTTGTTAGTAGGCACTTTCTGACATACATCTGAATGCTGGTTTACGTATCATTTATACTGATTGAATAAGTTACGTGGATTGGTATTAGATGTGAAGATTCTTCAGGTGCAATGAAGAATTATTCGGATGGTTCTATCTGATGACAACTTGCAAGTGAGCGATGCTACTTTCAAGCTGGAAAGCTGTCTAGAATCAGTTTAATATGTTTTTTCAGGAAGGTTGCTTGATCTTCGTCTATACCTAATTAAGGATACTCGCAAAAAAATGTACTCAAATATTCACCCTGTTATCCTTTCCGGTGGGAGTGGTACTCGATTATGGCCACTTTCGCGTGCTAACTATCCAAAACAACTACTCCCCCTCGTCAGTAAAGAAACCATGCTTCAGGCTACACTTGCCAGAGCTGCTGGATTATTGAATACACAAGCCCCTATTCTTGTGTGTAATTTTGAGCATCGCTTCCTGATTCAAGAACAATGCGAAGCTGTCAATATTAAACCGGAAGCGATTTATCTTGAACCCGTTGGTCGTAACACGGCTCCAGCGATCGCGCTTGCTGCTTTTCATCTGGCTCAGACAGATGAAAATGCTATTATGCTTGTATTACCCGCCGATCATGTCGTTAATGATCAGGTTGCTTTCGCACAAGCGGTGGAAGCGGCGATAGTAGCTGCTCAAGAAGGATATTTGGTTACTTTTGGCGTAGTTCCTTACGCGCCAGAAACTGGCTATGGCTATATCAAGGTGGGTGAAGCCCTTTCGTTCGTGACCCCTACGTTGCTGACTGCTTATCAAGTTCAGTCTTTTTTTGAGAAGCCTAGCCAAGAAACTGCAAAGGCGTATCTACAAGAAGGCGGTTATTGCTGGAATAGCGGTATGTTCGTTTTTACTGCTAAGCGTTATTTGCAGGAACTGCAGCGATATCAATCGAATATTTTTGTTTCCGTACAGAAAGCTTGGCAAGAAAGAGTGACGGATCTAGGCTTTATTCTTCCCGATAAAAATGCTTTTACGGTTTGTCCACCCGACTCGATTGATTATGCCATCATGCAAGCAACTGATCGTGCCGCTGTTGTGCCGGCACAGTTCGGCTGGAACGATGTAGGATCGTGGGATTCTCTTTGGCAGATTTCCCCTAAAGATGAGAATAACAACTTTACCAGTGGCGATACTTTGGTTATTGATACTCAGAGAAGCTACATTCGTGCAGAAAATAGACTGGTTTCTGTGATTGGTCTGGATGACGTGATTGTGATAGAAACGGCTGACGCTGTACTGGTGATGCACAAGAGCAGAACCCAACAGCTCAAGGCTGCAATACAGCATTTTGAATCCAGTCACCGTAAGGAGCATCTCGAGCACTTGCGAATCCATCGTCCCTGGGGTTGGTATGAAGGTATCGACAAGGGGGAACGCTTCCAGGTCAAACGAATCATGGTGAAACCGGGAGAAAAATTGTCATTACAGATGCATCATCATCGAGCGGAACATTGGGTGGTTGTGAGTGGTACCGCCAAAGTGATCGTGGAAAATAAAGAAACCCTGTTTGCAGAAAATCAATCGACCTATATTCCATTGGGAAAACTGCATCGACTCGAGAATCCTGGAAAAATTCCTTTGCATTTAATAGAAGTTCAATCTGGAGCTTATCTGGGGGAAGACGATATCGTCCGATTTGAGGATTCTTACGGACGCACCATTTAGTTAATGATTAATCGATCACTTCAAAACCTGCATCGATAATGACTTCTTTGAGCCGACTGATGTTTGTATTCGTTGGGTCGTACTGAACAGTTGCTTGGGCAGGGTCAAGAGAAGCTTCTACTTGAGTTACGCCCGCCAGATTTTTAAGCACGGTTTTGACGCTATTAACACAACCCATGCAGGTCATGCCTTTTATCTTGATGGTAGTTGTTTGCATGGTGATACATTTCCTTTGAACGATTCTTAATGTGTGGCTTGCCAGCGTTTTAACAACAATGAATTACTGACTACGGACACTGAACTCAGAGCCATGGCCGCACCGGCAATTACCGGATTGAGCATACCCACCGCTGCCAATGGAATACCCAGGGTATTATAGACAAAAGCAAAGAACAGGTTCTGGCGAATTTTCTTGAGCGTGGCGCGCGAGAGGGAAATAGCGTCGGCAACACTCATCAAATCATTGCGTATCAGAGTGATATCAGCCGCTTCAATAGCGACATCCGAGCCAGCGCCGATGGCAAAACTGACATCGGCGGCTGCCAATGCCGGTGCATCGTTGATACCATCGCCGACCATGGCGGTAAATTGTCCGTTGGCTCTATACTTCATTACTTCAGCAGCTTTGTCTTGCGGTAAGACTTCGGCACGGTATTGCGCAATACCTGTGCGCTTGGCAATGGCGGTAGCAGTTATTACATTGTCGCCGGTTAACATGACTACTTCGATACCCATAGATTGTAGGCGTGCGACTGCTTTGAGGGAAGTATCCCGTAAGCGATCTGCAATGGCCAGATAGCCGAGAATTTTGGGTTTGTTATCAGTGGAGACAACGCCAATAACGGTTTTGCCTTCTGCTTGTAGGGT
>JAMXAE010000207.1 GCA_024281695.1 Nitrosomonas sp.
GTTGGGCGCATCGACAGTTCCAGCTTGCCTTCTTCGATTTTAGACCAATCCAGAATATCGCTGACAATGCGCAGCAATCCCCTACCCGAATTCCAGGCAGCATCCAATGTCGACTGTTGCTCTTTATCCAAATGCGTCATAGAAAGAAGCTCCAGCATTCCAAGCATTCCAGCTAGAGGCGTGCGGATCTCGTGACTCATTGTCGCCAGAAAAGAATCCTTTGCCTGATTGGCCGTCTCAGCGGATCTTTTCAGTTCTTTGAGCTTCCTTTCTTTGACTTTCATTTCGTTGATATCATGAATAACCCAGATTTCCCCACCCGGATAACTACCGAGATCCAACGATTTAGCAATAAGGTGCGCCCAGAAATTTTCTCCATCCCGCCGCAGCAAATTCGATTCGATGTTGAATACGTGATTTTTATCCAGATATGGTCTGGCAATATCAATCAATGAATCATCTTCATTGGATTTACTGAATAAGCTTCTAAGCGGCATATCCAGGAGAGCACCCGCCGTAATAAAACGGAATATCTCAGCCACTTTGGGATTCGTCCTCACTACCCGGCAATCGACGGCAAATATAACTCCAACTTGTACGTTATCAAGGATCGATTGCAATTCCAAAGTTCGTTGCTCTACCCGTTGCTCAAGTTCTTCGTAAACACGAACATTTTCCAGGGCAACAGCAGTAGTATCGGCAAGCGCTTGCAATACTTTTATCTGTTCGAGCGTTGGATGATACTGCTCGGCCCAGTAATTGCCGATGGCGCCGATCGGATCGAGTGTGCGTATTGGTACCATGGCAAGGCTACGTACAAAAGTAGGACGATAAGCATCCGCGGGAATACGTGAATCGGCATAAATATCCTCGATCACGGCCGACTGACGGTTTATCATGGTCCAGCCGCTGATGCATGCACTCATCGGGAAACGCTGCCCTTTCCATAGTGGACTTATGGCGTCTTCTTCAGCATAAAAACACATGCCGTTATCCCGCAATACAAAAGTAGCGCCGTCTGCGCCCGTTAATTTGCGTGCCGCATGACGGACAATTTCCATCACTGTCGGTAAATCTCTCGCCATGGATAACATCTGCACCACTTCCACCAATTGTTCCATAGCGCTGCTATACCACAAACTGGGGGGTTGTCCGCTAGGCTCGCCAATGTAAGTCTGATTACTCATCTAAGGAAAAAATTAAAACAATAGCTGGGAATTTTGATATCTAGGAGAGTTTTCGGCAGAATATTTGATAAATGAAGCTAAACTCATGGGCTTTGAAACAAAATAGCCTTGCACTACATCACACCCCATATTCTTAAGCATATCCCAGTCCTGCTGCGTCTCCACCCCTTCGGCGACACTCTTCACTCTCAATTCACGAGCCATGTCGATACTCGATTTCACCACAATCCGCGCCATTTCGTTAGCAATCGAATCCTGAATGAATGACTGATCGATTTTAAGCTCACTAAATGCAATTCGGGTGAGCTGTTGTAAACTGGAATAACCGGTTCCATAATCATCAATCGACAATTCAAACCCATTCATGCACAAACGTGTCAGGTTCTCTAACGAATACGCAACCCCTGACATTGCGGCAGTTTCAGTTATTTCTAGGGTAATATAGCGAGGATCCATGCCCGCTTCTTTCACAACCCCGGTAATTTTATCCGCCAGTGTAATATCATCCAGCGATGCCAATGAAAGATTCACCGACAGGTTGATTTTGTGACCGGCGTCATGAAGTAAACGGCATGCTGAAGCGGCTTTCTCCAGTATCAGAAAAGTTAACTCATCGATCCGGTTATTCTGCTCAAGCGCCGGAATAAAGGCATACGGCGAGATTAAACCGAGTTCCGGATGATTCCACCGCGCCAATGCTTCAGCACCAATCAGACAATTTGTCTGCATGTCTACTTTCGGTTGGAAAACAGGTTCAAACTGCTTCGCACGTATCCCCTGCATGATCTCATTCAACGAGAAACTGACTGCGTTTCCACCGTGTGAATACCACTTGTTCTCGGAGCGCTCATACTGGATGAACAGTTCCTTGAGTTTAGCCGGATAAATAGGCTTCTCAATTGCACCCAGTAACTTGACACCATACATCCGCGCCATCTTGCCGGCCGATTGCACAAGTTTACTGCTTAAGGCACTAATGATAATAATAGAAATGTTATGCTGTTCTTCACCAATATGACGAAAAAATTCCAAACCATCCATATGCGGCATATTTAAGTCGCATATTACAATATCGATAGGTTTTTCTTTCTGTTCGCGGATAATTTCCAATGCGCATTTTCCATTGCTTGCTTCCTTGATCGACTGCACATTCAAAATGGAACGTAGCATTTTCACTATCATCTGTCGCTGAAAGTTATCATCTTCAACAACCAGAACACTTAAGCAGTTTCCTTCCATTGTTCGTTTCTTCCACTGATTCAAATGATGAAAAATCTATTGTTCTTAAGTTTAAATCAACAAATTTATTTGTATATTAAAAAATAAGAGTAAATAAGATATTCATTTTATCAATCAATGAATTATTGTAGGACATACTGACAATTATCGTCGGAAAAGACACTGTCTTTTCGTAAGAACGAACGACAAGTGGATCAAATTCTAACTCTGGAGAAGAAAAAACCTGCAGAATGTAAACCACTCCACGGGGCTGTTTTTGATAAGAGAATATGCTACAACAGCACTCAACTTGTATACTTTAGCAAAAAGTATCACACACCAAACCCGCCCCGAGCGGGTTTTTTATTGCCGCTTTCCTAGATTTACGAAAGCGAACAGACTAACCTATCCACACAGCTCATGATAATAAGCCATCCAATATATTATGGAGAATTATCTTGGCTACCATAAGAAACATATTAATCGTTCTAATTATTGGAATTCTTTTTATCTTTAGTTCGCCTGCTATTTCTCAATCAACCCCTCCCCTGGATAAACCTGTTGAAAAGCCACAAGCCGACCAAATGTCTGAATCCGGCCTCATTCAAGAAAGGAATGATACAAAAAGAAGGGAACTGAATTCCCCCGATAGCAATGAAAATCACTCCAATAATCCCAATGTGAATCAGGCTGAAGATCATTCCGATACCGATCTCAAGTCCCTCAGCATAAAACTGCGAACACCTCTTGGGACGGAAAATAATGTACATTGGAAATGATATCTAGAGCACAACAAGTGTCAGTTATCATTTAACAACACCAATCAATTTATCTCAACCAGCAATGCAGTTCCTGCTTTTGTTCTCCCACCGCACTGCCCCGTAGTGCAATTATCTGCTGCCGTGAATAATACCAGTAAGCAAAGTGAACAACTGGATCAGCCTATTTCTATTACCTGATTTGTAAGAATTCCTAGCGTTGTTTACAGTATCCAGGAGAATACTGTCGATGAACATACACAAACGCACTCGCTTAACATTATTGGATCGCCAGGAAATTTGGCAGCTATATCAAACCCGGTTGTGGAAGGTAGTTCAGCTGGCAGAACACTTCCACGTCAGCCGTCCAACGATTTATGACGTACTGAAACGAGCCAGGCTACAGGAATTTACTCCGCGTAATAGTACCAACCAACGGTTCAAGACGTTGCAGTACGGCCTTAAGCGTCTGGCCAAGATCGAGCAAACCATCCAGGAACGTCTCAAACGTGAAGCGAAGCGCTATAACAAATCTTACCCGGGCGAGCTCGTTCATTTCGATACCAAGCGACTTCCATTCCTGAAAGGGCAGTCTGCCAATGAACCTCGCGAGTATCTATTTGTGGCCATCGATGATTTCTCCAGGGAGCTGTATGCCGATATTCTTCCCGATAAAACCCAGCATAGTGCAGCTTGCTTTCTCACAAGCACTGTTGCTCAATGTCCTTACCAGATCGACTATGCTTATTCTGACAACGGCAAAGAATTTAAAGGAACTGACGGCCATACTTTCATCAAGGCTTGTAGGCAGCACGGTATCGGTCAGAAGTTTACTCGTGTCAATCGTCCGCAAACCAACGGTAAAGCTGAGCGGGTTATCCGCACCCTGATGGATATGTGGCACAGCAAGATTCACTTTAAAGACAGCGCCGATCGACGCATTCAGCTTCTCCGTTTCATTAATTTCTACAATATCGTTAAGCCTCATAAGAGTTTGAATAATGCCACCCCTTATGAAATACTCAACGCTTATTTCAATCAACCTATCTGTAAACAACACTGAGATTTCTTACAATTAATAGATTTAAAAGGAAAAAATATGAAAGCAAATGCAATAGGTATAAATCATGTGGCATTAGAAGTTGGGGATATAGAGGAAGCCATAAAATTCTATAGCGATTTCTTGAATTTCGAAGTTCATGAAAAAAATGAGATGCAAGCATCTATCTATTTTGGAGATCAATTTATCAATTTCATAAAAAATGATAATAGACAAGCCGATCAAAAACGTCACGTTGGCATAGCAGTGGACAATAAGGAATTGGTGAGACAAACACTTGAACATATGCGCGTTAAACTTCTAAGTGGCTCTTTTCTAGATTTTCTTGATCCTTGGGGAAATCGTATTGAAATAACGACGTATAGCAAGATTCAATACACTAAAGCTGATCATGTATTACGGGGAATGGGTCTGGGTCATCTTAAAAAAACTGAAGAAGCACTTGCAGAATTGAATGCAAAAGGTTTAGGGCCTACTCAATGCGATAATAGTTAACTTAGAAACTAACCAATGTTGATAATGACTTCAGAAGGGCTTTATTGACTACTTAGCGATTTTCACATAGACCCAAAAGGAAAAGTGAAGATG
>JAMXAE010000208.1 GCA_024281695.1 Nitrosomonas sp.
AACAAACTCAAATCTGATGCGCTAAACCATCTCTCAATTCAGTCGCCCTTTAGTCCAATTCGATTTGACGACGTACAGTTCGGACTGAACGGTCTTGTCATTGGTCCTGCCATCGCAGCCATGTTTATAGTTGCTTGGCAGACATTTTCGATATCAAAGCAGAGAGTATCGGAATCATACCGACAATCTCTAAGCGTTACCATGGTTATAATTCTTACTATGCATGATCAAATGATCTTGCTCTAATTCGCTGTAGTTTCTAAAGAATCAATAATTAATTAAATAAATTTTACGTGAACGGCTAAGGGAATCGGAATAATAGGCTACCTATCCATTTGTTATGTTATCTGCTTTTTAATATGTTGTTGAAGCCGTTTAAGCGTGCCTGAGTCCTACCAGCTTTCTTTTGGATAATTCCTTTTACTTCCATTTCCTTGTCGTCTAATATTTTGCCGATAACTTCCTGAAGTTTGCCCTGAGCTTCTTTGATGCGACCTTTTATTTGGTCTTTGTCCATGGATTGTCTCCTGAGGTTAAATTTCAAATGATGACCCGTACATGGAATTTTTCTTCTCATACACTTAGCGTAACAATAGCTGTAAAAATGAGATTGATCCGTACACTAACGCACATAAATTGAAACAGGCGACACCACTGCAAACAATACGGAAAATTCTACAACCCAACCATCTACACTGTCTATTTTCGATAAATAAATTACTGGTCAGCCGCAAAAAATGATGTCATCAGTTTATGCCTCTGATTATGTACGACACCGCACAGACAATATCCAATGCTGTCATTAGGATGCAGATAGTGCGATGATAAACGGCTAACAGAAGATATCGATTGGATATAAAACATAATAAACATTTAACTGAGGCAGTACAAATAACCATGCTGCCCATTTGTCGTGGTACCCCACACCCTTCCTCGATAGTATAAGAATATTGCGATCAACAGATAGAGCTGGTTATAGTGTTATAAGCAGGCAAGATTAATTTTTGGCAATCACAGGTTATAAAGCCGGTGCAATGCTGACTGCCATGAATTCGAACAAGGAGAATGTTATTAACATGAAAGAGTTCGGATTTTCAGCGCGTACACGGGATGTGCTGCGTAGCGCCCACGATACGGAATTACTACGCTCCGAGTTGTTCAGCATCGAGCAATTGAAACGCCAAGGTGCAATACTGGCCGGTGAATACAAGATCGCTCCACATCCAGGACCGGATCGGTTGCTACCACGGCTAGCGGATAATGAACGCATTCTTTTAGCAGCGTATGACGTTGTGACTGCCGCCGTTGCACCGGCACAACGAATTATTCCAGCAGAGGCTTGGTTGCTGGATAATTTTTATCTCATCGAACAGCAGATCAATCAAGCGCGGCGGCATTTACCACGTGGATACAGTCGTCAATTACCGCTATTGGTGGATGGCCCTTCAGTCGGGTTCCCCCGCATTTATGATCTGGCATTGCAACTCATCTCTCACATGGATGGCCGTATCGACAAGGAAAACGTTACCCAGTTTGTCGCCGCCTACCAGACGGTTGAGCCGCTAAAGATAGGTGAATTATGGGCATTTCCGATTATGTTGCAGTTGGCGCTTCTTGAAAATATTCGCCGTATTGCATTACGTATTGCCCGTAGACGCGAAGAGCTCAACACGGCGATCAATTGGGCGGATCGAATGCTTGTAACTGCAGAAAAGGAACCTAAACAACTGATTCAATTACTGGCTGAGTTTGCCAATGCCGATGTGCCTCTGACCGCGCCGTTTGTGGAGGAGTTTTATGCTCGGCTCCAGGCTCAAGGGTCTGCAATGGCATTTGTTCCAACCTGGGTTGAGCAAAAATTGTTAGAGCAAGGAATAACGGCAACCCAGTTGTCAGAAGTAGCTGGCCGAACGGCTGCTGCCAATCAGATCTCCCTTGCCAATAGTATCGGTAGCTTGCGTTTTATCGGCACCATGGATTGGAGAAATTACGTTGAGTCGCTCAGTATCGTTGAGGAAACCTTGCGTGCAGATCCAGCGGGGATGCATGCTTCGCAGGATTTTGCCACTCGTGACCGCTACCGGCATGTTATTGAGGATATTGCGAGAAGAAGCTCAAAAAGTGAATTGTCGGTGGCACGTGAAGTCGTCTCTCTGGCGCAGGTTGCGGCAGAGAGACTGGGTATCCAGAACCGTGCAGCGCATGTTGGATATTATCTGATTGATCATGGTCGGCCGATATTAGAACGCACAGTTGGTTACCGATTACCATGGAAATTACGTATCAGTCGCGCGAGCCAGCATCTTAATCTGTTTCTTTATCTTGGCCCGATTTTATTACTCACTGCATTGGCGACATCAATCGTTCTTTTTTCATTCGACGATCTCGGACCACGAGACTGGCGTTTCTGGTTTTTCTCAATAACCGGCATTGTTGGTGCCTCAGCACTGGCAGTTTCACTGGTAAATCTTGTGGTTACGCTTATTCTACCTCCGCGTACTTTGCCGCGACTGGATTTTTCTCACGGTATTCCAGTAGCTCACCGCACTATGGTCGTGGTTCCCACTTTACTGAGCAAATCCGAGGAGGTTGATGATCTGCTCGAGGCCCTGGAGATCCGCTATCTTGGTAATCGGGATTCCAATTTGTTTTTTGCTTTGCTGACAGATTTCCGAGATGCACCGCAATGCACACAACCAGAGGATGACGTATTACTGAACTATGCGCGTGCTGCCGTCCAGGTACTCAATGACACTTACCAAGACGATCGGCCATGCATTTTCTACTGGTTTCATCGACCTAGAGTATGGAATCCACACGAACAGGTATGGATGGGGTACGAGCGTAAGCGCGGCAAATTGGAGCAATTCAATGCGTTGCTGCGCGGCGAGAGAGAAACTGCATTTTCGGATATTGCCGGAGAGAGGTCTATGCTCGCGTCCATCCAGTACGTTATTACCTTGGATACCGACACGCAGCTTCCCCGCGATGCAGCGCGTTCCTTAATCGGCAATATGGCTCATCCGCTCAATCGGCCAGTATACGATACTGACCAAGGGCGCATTGTCGAAGGCTACGCAATCCTGCAGCCGCGTGTTTCGATTAGCCTGACCAGTGCAGGCCAAACACGATTTACAAAACTATTTGCAGGTGAGTCGGGTATTGATCCTTATTCGCGCGAAGTGTCCGATGTTTACCAGGATATTTTTGGCGAAGGATCATTTGTTGGTAAGGGTATTTACGATGTGGATGCTTTTCGACAAGCCGTTGATGGGCGTTTTCCCGAAAATCTTATTCTCAGTCATGATTTGCTGGAAAGCGGTTATGCGCGTTGCGCATTGGTGACCGATGTCGACCTCATTGAAGAGCATCCAGCCAGTTACGCTATAGAGGCTAGTCGGCGACACCGCTGGATACGCGGCGATTGGCAGCTTGCAGGTTGGTTGCTTCCACGTGTTCCCGGGCCACCCGATGCGAATAAGTCGAAAACAGCGTGGCAACCCAATCCGCTTACCGCATTGTTGGTGTGGAAAATATTCGATAATCTTCGACGCAGTCTCGTGTCGCCGTCACTCTTGGCGTTATTGGTAGGAGGATGGCTAGTGGGTCCGGGGCCTGCTTGGTTCTGGATTCTGCTGGTTGTTGGGATGGTGCTCTTACCTGTCTTGCTGGGAAGTATGATCGAATTAATCCGTAAACCGGACGAACGTGATTGGTTGGTGCACTTTAGATTAACCGGCAGGTCAGCCGAGCGGCCCATCACACTCGCTTTCTTGACATTGATTTTTTTGCCCTATGATACGTTAATTAGCTTAAGTGCGATTGTGCGCTCGGGTCTGCGCATGTTAATTACACGACACAGCCTGATGCTATGGCATTTACCCTCGTATACGCGCCGCAATGCGTGTCGCACATTGACCGATTTTGTGATAGAAATGTGGATCTCTCCAATTTCTGCGGTGTTGCTGGGATGGGTATTAGAGAGCGGTCAATCGACAGAATTATTTTCCTCTGCACCTTTTTTGCTAGCCTGGTTATTTTCACCTGTTGTTGCTTGGTGGATCAGTAAACCACTGGTATCTTCGGCACCTCAACTGACGCTGGATCAACGCATCTTCCTACGCACATCGGCTCGAAGAACATGGCGCTTTTTCGCGCAATTTGTCGGTCCACAGGATAATTGGTTGCCACCCGACAACTTTCAGGAATATCCAATTCAAGCTATCGCCACGCGGACATCACCCACAAATATCGGCATGTCTTTGCTGGCTGATCTGGCCGCGTATGATTTTGGTTATATTTCCGTCGGTGAATTTCTGCGACGGATTCAGAGCACACTAGAAACAATGGAGAAGCTGGAACGCTATCTTGGTCATTTTTACAACTGGTACGATACGCGCACGCTAAAACCATTACATCCACAATATGTTTCTTCGGTGGATAGCGGGAATCTTGCCGGTAGTTTGTTCACTTTGCTAGCAGGATTGGCTGAACTAAAAGATCAACCCATTCTGTCAGACAATGTGTTTCAAGGATTGCAGGATACTTTGAGAGTACTTACCGAACATGTGCCGGCATTACCTACTTCAGATCTGGCAAAGAAAATCAATGTTCTTGAAGACAATCTTCATATACTCACATTGAACAAGCCTTCGCAAACATTGGCAGAAACTAATGATTTACTGGATGAGATGCTGCTTATTGGTGAAGAGATGGTGGCTTGTTTGCCTGCAGATATCGATATGGATTGTGAATGATCTTACTGGGCACAAGCATTTGTTCAGCAGATCAACTTATTTCATGAG
>JAMXAE010000209.1 GCA_024281695.1 Nitrosomonas sp.
GTGTTCGATGCTTCCAGGGAAGCGCGAAGGGTGCTGATCTATGGTGAGTTGATCATTATTATCGTCTACTTACCCATTTTTGCATTGACCAGTGTCGAAGGAAAAATGTTTCACCCGATGGCGCTCACTGTGGTGACGGCATTGATTGGCGCGATGGTGCTTTCGCTTACCTTTGTTCCGGCAGCGATTGCATTTTTTCTATCCGGCAAGGTGAAAGAGACGGAAAGTCCTGTAATGGCATGGGCGAAGAAAGTCTATTCGCCGATACTGACTGCGACCATGAATCACCGTGAACTTACCGTTACGATTGCCATTATTATTGTTATCTTATCGAGTTTGTTGACGACACGGGTCGGCAGCGAATTTGTGCCCAGTCTGAATGAAGGTGATATCGCATTGCATGCCATCCGCATTCCGGGTACCAGTCTGACCACCGCGATTGAAATGCAGAATGAGCTGGAAGAAGCAGTCAAGAAATTTCCTGAAGTCGATCGGGTGTTTTCCAAAATCGGCACTGCCGAAATAGCCACTGACCCCATGCCACCGAGCGTCGCGGATGTTTTTATCATCCTCAAACCGCAGTCGGAATGGACAGGTGCGCATCGCACCAAAGCAGAGTTGATCGCCGCAATGGAACAGGCTGTCCATAAGGTTCCGGGTAATAATTACGAATTTACGCAACCGATACAAATGCGCTTCAATGAATTGCTGTCGGGCGTTCGCGCCGATGTCGCCGTCAAGTTATTTGGCGATGATATGGATACTTTGCTGGATCTGGGAGAAGAAATCGAAGGTCTGCTTAAAACTGTTCCCGGCGCTGCGGATGTCAGAGTCGAACAGATTACCGGATTACCGGTGCTTTCCATTCAGATGGATCGCGCAAAAATGGCGCGCTATGGGCTGAATGGCCGTGATGTGCAGGATGTCGTGGCTATGTCGGTGGGCGGCAGAAGCACCGGCATGATTTTTGAGGGTGATCGGCGCTTCGATCTGCAAATCCGCTTGCCGGAACATTTGCGAGCCGATATTGAAGCGTTGAAACGGCTGCCGATCAGCGTTCCGATGCAAAGCGTGGCTGCAGTTGCCAATGCGCCGCAAGCTGCACAAGCGGCCCAACCGGCTGTGCCCGTTTTTGTCACTTTGGGAGAAGTGGCCAACTTCGAGGTCACTCAGGGTCCCAATCAAGTCAGCCGGGAAAATGGGAAACGCCGGATCGTGATTACCGCCAATGTGCGCGGCCGTGATCTGGGCTCATTCGTTCACGATGCCGAACAACTGATCGCCAAAAAAGTACCGATTCCACTGGGATACTGGATTACCTGGGGCGGCCAGTTTGAACAAATGATTTCCGCAGCGCACCGCCTGCAGATTGTGATTCCGCTGGCACTCGGCTTGATTTTTATGCTGTTGTACACGATGTTCGGCAATGTGCGCGATGGGCTGCTCATGTTTACCGGCGTTCCCTTTGCGTTGACCGGCGGCATATTTGCGTTATGGCTGCGCGATATTCCGTTGTCCATTTCCGCCGGGGTCGGGTTTATCGCGCTGTCCGGCGTAGCGGTGCTGAACGGATTGGTGATGCTGGCATTTATCCGCGGGTTGAGAGAAAAAGAGGGATTGTCTTTGGATGATGCGATTCAAACCGGCGCACTGACCCGGCTACGCCCGGTGCTGATGACGGCATTGGTCGCATCGATCGGATTCCTGCCAATGGCGCTCGCCACCGGCACCGGTGCGGAAGTGCAACGGCCCCTGGCAACGGTGGTGATCGGCGGGATTTTATCGTCGACGGCTTTGACGCTGCTGGTGTTGCCTGTGCTGTATCGGCTCGTCCATGGACGAGATACTTCGAATAAAGTCACATCGGTAGATCCTGAAACGAAAAAGATACAAGATTAATGATAGTGCCACCAGTTCACCGTGGGGGCAACGCTCGGTACCTAGATCATGCGCCGTACGCCGTACATTGCGGAGAGCGAATTTTCTAAGCTGTATGCCCAATTGAGGATAGTTGACAAGTTATCCCGCACTATGACCAGCTGCTGAACCACCTAAGTTGTCACAGAAGTGTGAAGCCTGACTAGATCATGTTTTGTACTTGTACTCCATAGGGGTATTTGGCAGTTATTTTGATACCCGATATCAGTTGGAATACTTCTTAAAAACATCAAATTAGTACAATAGGTAAAGATAAAATAACGATGAAAATCCATATCTTATTCATATCAATTTTGATATTAGCAACGTTTCATTTTGCTAGTTGTATGAGCAAAACGGCTAATAACAAGAATGTTGAAGCAGATAGAAATCAAGCTCTTTCTAAAGATACGCATATGGATCCTATTTACTATTCTCATAACGAAAAAGAGGTAGGTGCAATCCGTCTTTCTGCACTGAAATTTAAGAGTCTCGGAATAAAAGTCGGCAATATACCCACACGTGATCTTTCCGGGGTGGTGAACGCCAATGGTTGGTTGGAATTGTTTCCTCAACATAAAGCCGTAATTACAACTATTTTTGGAGCTAATATTACTGAGATCAAAGTAATTAAAGGAGAAAAAGTAAAAAAAAATCAGATATTGGCTTACCTTTCACATCCCAATCTAATTAACCTACAGACTGCATATACAAGAACCTATAATCAGATGCAATTTCTAGAGAGAGAATACCATCGCCAAAAAAGGCTTCACGATGAGAAAATTGGCTCTGATGATGATATTTATCAGCAAACAAAGGCTCGTTATCAAATTATAAAGAGTGAATTCGAAGGCTATGACGCACAATTAAAACAATTAAATCTTGATGTAAAAAAATTGGAGAATGGGAATATTTCTCAATACCTACCAGTAGTAAGTCCTATTGATGGTTACATTGAGAAAATATTGGTGCAAACAGGTCAATTTGTAGATCCTCAAGCACAAATACTTAGTATCATAAATAATGATTTTATACATGCCGATATACTGGTATCCGAGAAAGATATACACAAAGTAAAAATGGGTCAGAAAGTATCATTTACGGTGGACTCAGTTCCGAAAAAAAACTTCTCCGCTACAATTTTCTCTATTGAAAAAAATTTCAAGCGAAATCCTAGAGTAGTTCGTGTGCATGCCGAAATTCATCAAAAAGAATATTTTTTTATTCCTGGTATGCGCATACATGGAAAAATCTATACGGATGATTCATCAATCCACGCTCTACCAGAAGAAGCTATTATTATAAAGAATGGTAAGCCTTACATTTTTCTTGTAGAAACAAACGAGCAAGATAATAAAATGGAATGGGTATTTAATCCTGTTGAAATCAGAACAGGTATTTCTAATCGAGGTTGGGTGGAAATTAGTCTCCTTAAACCATTACCTGAAAACTCAAAAGTGGCATTGAATAATGCCTATTACCTGATCTCGGAAATGAAGAAAGGCGAAACATCGGATATAACCTATTGGCGTTAATAGGTTTTAATTTAAGCGACTAATTCTACCATTCCTGTGCTTAGTCGATATATCCCGCCGACTATCCGAATTTTTCTCTCCTTCACTGATTGACTTAAGATCGGGGTACTATTCTTCAGCTCGGTAACAGTGAGGGCGACATTCATCTTGACTGCATTTTCATATAGCATTCCGGGCATACTTCTCGCTGCCCTGACTGCGGGCAATAATGCAGTTGCCATTGTTTGGATGTGTCCTGGAAACTGTTTATTCTTATCAATGGCATCAATAGCGGCTCCCACAGCTCCGCAGCTTTCATGGCCAAGCACCATGATCAACGGTGTATGTAATACGGCAACCGCATATTCAAGCGTGGCCAGAAAATCGACAGTTATATAATTACCAGCAACTCGAGCCACAAATAGATCCCCGTGAGCCTCATCAAAACACTGTTCAGGACCGACTCTGGAATCGGCGCAACCCAAGATGGCAGCGTAGGGGTTTTGCCCTTTAACCAGAGCGTCCTGGGAAGTATGTATGTCCAAGGATACAGTCGATTGCCCACTAGCATGCCGCTTGCTGCCTGCCATTAATCTTTCCAAAGCTTGGTCAGGGGTAAGCACGTTCTCAGGCTGGGGAGGGATTTTGGTAGCTGACGGTAAAGGTACCTTTGTTTCTTCCACACTGGCGATACTTGCACCACTAATACCCAAACCCAGCGCAGAGGCTGCCGCCAATTTCAGGAATAAACGTTTTCGTGAATCATGCTGAAGATATTCGTTCTTTTTGTCACATATGTGGCACATAAAAGCTCCGGTATTTAAAATCATTCACATCAGAGTAAATGAGCAGGTATTTGGTTACTGATCTTTGCATGTCGCCTCGTGCGATTATAATATACTTCAATATACTCAAAAATAAGTCATTTAACGTTTTCTCTCGTTTTAAATCAATAATGATGCAAGCTTTCAGTTTCTGGCGTGTCAAAGAAACAATTACCCTTACTTCCCATGGAAGTTTGTATGCCACAACTGGCTTATAATGCACTGTAAACAGCACTGCATATTGGTTGCCACGTTCAGGATCGCGGTTAGTGCCTGAGAGCTGGTTTGGTATGACACTATAGAGAAGTTTTTCATGAATAAGTATCCGTTCTCTATGAATAGTATTGCCATACTTATGGCTATTAAAAATTAGACCTTATGCTTTATTACGCACTCAAAGTAATT
>JAMXAE010000210.1 GCA_024281695.1 Nitrosomonas sp.
GGAATATTTTCAGCGCGAATGTGCCAACTTTGAATCCCGATTATCCAGCGTATTTCATCTGTCACGCTTAAAAAGCCGCAAAATCGTCAATGAAGACAGTACAACCATCATCCATGATGATTTCTTACAGTGGCTGCAATTATGCGTAACCGGCCTGGATCATCCAATGGTGTTACCTGCCAATCCCATGTATCTGGATACGCTGCTGGGTGGTCAGGAAATGTGGGGCGGGGTTGTGCCTAAGATAGGCCGAAATTTCGTTCAAGTGGTTTCCATTGAAGGTTTTCCACTGGAGTCATCGCCTGGCATGTTAAATCTCTTATCTGAATTGCCAGGGGTGTACCGCTGGTCATCGCGCTTTATCTTCATGGATACGCATGAGGCGGTCAATCATCTGGAGAAATACCGCAGACGGTGGAAACAAAAGATTCGCGGTTTTCTGGATCAGGTATTTAACCTGCAAAGCAGCAACATCGATGAGGACGCGCTGAATATGACTGAAGATGCCCAGTCAGCCATTGCTGAGACCAATAGTGGCATGGTGGGGCAGGGCTACTATACCAGCGTGGTTGTACTGATGATGGAAGATCGGACTGCATTGGAAGAAGCGGGGCGCAGAGTTGAGAAAGCAATCAATCATCTGGGCTTTGCCGCACGGGTTGAAACGATCAACACCATGGATGCCTATCTGGGAAGCCTGCCCGGCCACGGCGTTGAAAATGTTCGCAGACCTCTCATCAATACGATGAATCTGGCTGATCTGTTGCCGGTCAATACCATTTGGACTGGAAAACCTATCGCGCCTTGTCCGATGTATCCACCCAATTCACCTCCGCTGATGCACTGTGTGACCCAAGGTGCTACGCCTTTCCGGCTGAATCTGCATGTACGTGATCTAGGTCATACCTTCATGTTCGGTCCCACCGGAGCGGGTAAATCTACGCACCTGGCGTTGATTGCTGCGCAATTGAGACGTTACCCCGGCATGTCGATTTATTGCTTTGACAAGGGAATGTCAATGTATCCATTGACTCGTGCTGTGGGTGGTCAGCATTTCACCGTAGCAGGGGATGATGAATCGCTATCTTTCTGTCCATTACAGTTTTTACAGACCAAAGGTGATCGTGCCTGGGCGCTGGAATGGATTTGTTTGATGGTTGAACTCAACGGCATCACAGTCACACCGTTACAGCGCAACGAAATCAGTCATGCCATTGCCAACATGCATCAAAGCGGCTCAAAAACGTTATCGGATTTTCTGGTGACGATCCAGGAAGAAACTATTCGCGAGGCACTGCGGCAATACACCATTGACGGCATGATGGGGCACTTACTCGATGCTGAAGCCGATGGATTGAATCTGTCGACCTTCACCACATTCGAGATCGAGGAACTGATGAATCTCGGTGATAAATACGCACTTCCCACGTTGCTGTATCTGTTTCGCCGCATCGAGCGCAGCCTGCACGGGCAACCTGCAGCCATCATCCTCGATGAAGCCTGGCTGATGCTGGGTCATCCAGTGTTTCGCGCCAAAATTCGTGAATGGCTCAAAGTCATGCGTAAAAATAACTGTCTGGTGTTGATGGCGACCCAGAGTCTGTCGGATGCCGCAAACAGTGGCATTCTCGATGTTATTGTTGAGTCCACGGCCACCAAGATATTTTTACCCAATGTATTTGCACGCGATGAGGAAGCAGCAGCACTCTATCGGCGCATGGGATTAAATAGTCGCCAGATTGAGATCTTAGCTTCTGCGATTCCCAAACAGCAATACTACACCGTGTCCGAGAACGGCAGGCGACTCTACGACTTGGCACTTGGACCATTGGCGCTAGCTTTTGTGGGATCTACGGATAAGGAATCGATTGCAATCATCAAAAACTTGCATGACAAGTATGGAGACCGCTGGGTTATTGAGTGGTTGGCGATTAAAGGATTAACGTTATCTGACTATGGAGTGGCTGGATGAGTGTAATCAGTGATTTTTTTAAATTAAGAATTTCCGGAAAAACCAAGTCGAACAAACAAATCCGTGAGGATCATGCATTCTTGGAAGGTGGTCGCCGCTCCGGTGAAAATGAAAATCCTTATCTGTCAGCAAGACGTACCTGGAATGACCATATGCGCGGGATTCAGGCTTCGCGCAATATGTGGCAAATATTAGCTCTTCTTTGTTTATTGATTGCTCTGGCAGGGGTAGGGGGAGTCATTGCTATCGGCAGTCAATCCAAATTCATCCCCTATGTCGTTCAGGTCAATAAACTGGGTGAAGCGGTGGCGGTTTCCCGCGCGGATATTGCCGCTGTTGCCGATCAGCGCGTAGTGCATGCATCAGTTGCAGCATTCATCAATGATTTGCGCATGGTGACCCCTGATATTGCTTTGCAACGGCGCGCCATCTTTCGTGCCTATGCCATGCTGTCCAATAATGATCCGGCCACTGCAAAAGCCAATGAATGGTTCAACAGTAGTGAAGCCAGCAGTCCGTTCAAACGTGCTGAAACACAAACCGTCAATGTTGAAATCATATCGGTCATACCCCAATCGCCAGAGACTTGGCAGGTCGACTGGCTGGAAAAAGTCTATGACCGGCAAGGGCACTTAACCGAGCCACCTTTCAAGATGCGTGCTTTATTGAGAATCTATAACAAGCCGACAACCCAAAGCACAACGGAAGAACAGATCCGAAATAATCCGTTGGGTATTTATATCCAGGATTTCTCCTGGTCGAAACAAACCTAAAGAGGTCGCTCATCATGAAACCGTTATTCTCTTTAAGTACGCTGATTCTCTCGATTGGACTCGTTGCGCCAGGTTATGCTAATGGTTTGTCTGAAGCGTATTTCACGGATAAGAACCCGCAATTAACCCCGCAGGAACGCGCTGCTATTGATCTGGCCAAGAAATGGCAGGCAGTCAATCCCACCGGCACAAAGCCAGTCGCAGGGCCGGATGGCTCCATTCGTTTTCTGTTCGGTTCACAGCAACCCAGTATCGTCTGTGCAGTATTACAGGTATGCGATATTGAATTGCAGCCGGGAGAACAGGTGAATTCCATCCATCTGGGCGATCAGGCGCGTTGGCTGGTTGAACCGGCTGTGACAGGGCAGGGGGCTCTAGAGGTACAGCATTTAATTATAAAACCCTTGGATGTGGGTCTGGAAACATCGCTTGTTGTTACGACTAACCGGCGCACGTATCACATGCGATTGCGATCTCACCGGCGCGATTTCATGCCGAGAGTGGGCTTTACTTATCCTGAGGATGCGATTGCCAAATGGGATGCCATCAAGACCCGTGAGAGCCATGCGATGGACATCAGAAAGGCCAATACGATAGCGCAAACCGGCGAATATCTGGGTAATCTGGATTTCGCGTATTCGGTTACCGGTGATACCGCCTGGAAGCCGTTGCGTGTCTATAACGACGGTCAAAAAACCATCATACAGATGCCTGCCATCATGGCGCAGACAGAAGCACCGACTTTGTTACTGCTGAACAAGGAGGGTGGATTTTTTAGTGAAGATGAAACGGTTATGGTGAATTACCGATTACAGGGTGATCGCTATATTGTGGATACCGTGATCGATAAGGCTATTCTAATCGCGGGTGTGGGCGGCAATCAAAGCCGAGTGACGATTACGCGGGGGAATTGATCATGCGATTCAATATTTTTATTTTTGCTTTGTTATGGCTTCTGGGCGGTTGTGCTACGCAACCCTATGGCAGTTTTATTCAAAATCCTTCAACTAGTTACAGCAAAGTCATGGCCGATGAAGTGACAGCACAAATAGTGCGACTGTATCCGGCTGCAAACACGCAATTTAATCTGCGTCATACGGTTAATGACCCGTTTGGTCATGCCTTGATAGAAAATTTGCGTCTAGAAGGGTTTGCGGTTCAGGAAACAACTCAACAATCCATTCAACAGCAAATATTTGCTGCGCCTCATCAATCCGAAACTGAGCCGCAGAAAGGCTTGTTATTGAGTTATGTCATTGATCAATCAGGTGATTTGTATCATGTCAATATCATGATTAATGATATGAGTTTGTCGCGTGCATTCTTAGTGCAGGCAGACAGTGTTCATCCTGCTGGTCTTTGGGTAAGAAAAGAATAAGGGGTAGGGGGAGATGTCGACCAATTCAAAACTCTTATCACCCGATTCATCACCGGATGTAGCCGCAAAAAGCGCCGGTGTGCGGCGCGTCAATAATCTTCCGATTGTTATTTTTGGCGCGATCATGCTGATATTCATGTTGCTTATGATGATCGTCGCCATGAATCGCGCAGCTGAGCGAGGTCAACACGATTCTGATGCTAATAGCGATATTCAGTCGAGCAATTCCTTTGCTTCACTCATTGCCAAAGACTATATCGGCGGCATCATAGAACCTAAAGCCCAATCTATAAATTCGGATTCAGCCGCAAAATCACCCATTCAGGGAATCATTATCGAGCGGCCATCGGATCTGGATAGGCCGCCTCTGCCGCCATCTCTGAATGCAGCTGCTGATCCCTCGCATCATACTGACATCGAGCATATTCGGATGCTGAAACGTCAGCAACTGGAAGAAGCGATCAAGGCCAAAACCAATGTGAATGTGATTGCGCCCAGAAGTACCGGATCATCGCCGGA
>JAMXAE010000211.1 GCA_024281695.1 Nitrosomonas sp.
GAAACAATCGAATTATTTTCTGCTTTCTTGCGTATTTTCAATACGCCACCGGCAGCGGATCCAAACTACGCCATAAATACCATGTTGCGACTGAACGCCAAGGCTGCCAGGGTTTAGCGAGCTCAAGCATGGTTATTTTGCTTACTGGTTGTTTATCAAGATAGTGTTGACTGATTGCACGTTGCAGTCCGATATCGTCCAATGGCAGAACATCCGGGCGTTGCAGGTGAAAAATTAAAAACATTTCCGCAGTCCAGCGCCCTATTCCTTTTACTTTAGTCAGTTGTTTGATGATGGTTTCGTCATCAACACCTATCCAATTGATTTCATTCAAACCTTCTTCGATAAAGTGCCGTGACAAATCCTGCAAGTAGCTTATTTTTCGTGCAGATAATCCGCAGGTTCGCAATAAATCCCGCCCTGCTGCAGCAATCGTATGCGGCGCCATGTCAGGAATAACGCCAATTACTTTTTGCCAAACGCTTTCTGCGGCTTTAACGGAAATCTGCTGTCCTACGATGGAACGCGCCAGAGTGGTAAAAGCACAATCTCTTGATACAAGCGAAGCATCTTCATAGCGCTGAATTAAATGACTCATGACTTTATCACACGCGGCTAATTCACGGTTTGCTTGCTTCCAGTATGCAGGTGTCATCATTCTAATAAAGTAGGGATCATAAACCGATAAGTGTGCAATTCTTTTTACAATCCTACAAGCTTATTAAAACTCATTTCTCAAACGCAATTTAAACGCAACTAATAATTCACATTCAATCATTCATCTATCTATCTTATTTATTTAGTTATTTTTTAACTAATCTAGCTATCATCAGTTTCATCTTTAAGTCTTTGTCATATAAATATAAATAACCATATTCTAACTTGACTAGCGTTATTTTTTTGATTAAAGTGGGAATAAGTGGAGAAATGTGGGATAAATATTTTGACAATCCTAAATTAATTTTTCCTTAATATGAGGAGACATCATGTTTCGTGGCGTCACGCAACTCAGTCTGGATGCAAAAGGTAGGCTTGCGATACCCGCAAGATACCGCGGCGGATTGATGTCTTTTTGCGAAGGACGCTTGATTGTTACAGCGGATCCATCAAGATGCTTGCTAATTTATCCTCAGCCAGCCTGGGAACCGATAGAACAAAAACTCAATAACCTTTCCAGCTTTAATTCGAAAACACGTAGTTTGCAGAGATTGCTGGTGGGCAATGCCAGTGATGTAGAAATGGACGCTACTGGCCGTATTCTCTTATCGCTGCCGCTGCGCCAATTCGCTGGCTTATCCAAAGACGTGGTTCTAGTCGGTCAAGGTGCAAAATTTGAATTGTGGGATGAAGAACAGTGGGATTTACAGATTGAAAGTGCATTAACTTTTAAAGAAGGCGATATGCCGATTGAATTAGATGGTTTCTCATTGTGATAAAGCTGTAGAAAAGTGCAAACACACATTACGGTTCTGTTGCATGAAGCGATCAATGCATTAGCGATAAAACCAGATGGTATTTATGTGGATGGTACGTTTGGACGCGGTGGGCATAGTCGCTTGATACTGTCACAGCTTGGTGTAGGCGGCAGATTAATCGCTTTTGATAAAGACCCCACAGCGATTCTGTCAAGCGAAGTGATTAAGGATAAACGATTTTGCATCAGACATAGCGGTTTCTTCGAAATGCAGCGGATATTGCAAGAAATGGGAATTGAAAAGATTGATGGTGTGTTGTTGGATTTAGGAATGTCCTCACCACAATTGGAAGAAACATCGCGCGGATTTAGCTTTCGCTCTGAAGGACCGCTTGATATGCGCATGGACACAAGTAGTGGGCAAACTGCAGCAGAGTGGTTGACTACAGTTACAGAAAATCAATTGGAAAAGGTGATAAAAGATTATGGCGAAGAACGGCATGCTAGGCAGATTGCAAGAGCGATTACTATGGCAAGAACGCGGCAGCCTATTGTTACCACACTACAACTTGCCGAGATTATCTCAGCGATCGTACGCGCGCGCCAGCGTCAGCGTCAGCGGGAAAATATGCGGCATCCGGCGACGCGCACTTTTCAGGCGATACGGATTCATCTCAATCAGGAGCTTGAGGAATTGTCGTTAGTCTTGCCACAGTGTGTTGAATTACTCAAGCCAGGAGGAAGGTTGGTGGTAATTAGCTTTCATTCCTTGGAGGATAGAATCGTCAAACAATTTATGCGAGCAGCGGCAAATTCAAACGAACTGCCACGCGGAATACCATTAAGGGAAAAAGATCTAAAGCGATTTAGTAAGCAGAAACTAAAGTTGATTGGAAAAGCAATCCGCCCGAACGAACATGAAGTGACTGAGAATATACGAGCAAGGAGTGCCGTCATGCGTGTCGCAGAAAGAATTACATTCAACGGATAGCCTGAATGTTCAAGCTGAACATTTTTTTTGTTGTAGTGTTAATCGCCTGCGCATTGGGCATTGTGACCTCTCAGCATACGGCTCGTAAGCTTTTTATGGCACTGGAGAATGAAAAAGAAATAGAACAGAAACTGGATGTTGAATGGGGAAGACTGCAACTTGAGCAAAGCACACTGATTATGCATGGACGTATTGAGCATATTGCGAGAGAGCACTTAAATATGATGGCACCTGCGGCTTCAAATATACAGATTGTGTCGATAGATGCGGCGGAAGATCGGCCGGACCTGAAGAGCCTTCTGCCATGATTAAGAATGAGATATCACAGATTAAGCTATCCGCATGGCGCTCATTCTTGCTCTTTAGTTTGTTGGTTTTGGGTTTAGTTAGTCTGATCGCGCGTGCTGCCTATCTACAGGGTATGCATAATGATTTTTTGCAGGAAAAAGGTGAATCGCGTTATAGCCGGGTGATAGAAATGAATGCAGATCGCGGTATGATCACCGATCGGAATGGACAAATTCTAGCTATCAGCTCACCGATAGCATCCATCTATGCAGATCCCAAAGTGGTCAAGATAACTCCCGAGCAATTGAAACAGTTATCTAATTTGCTTGAAACGCCTGCGACTACAATTGATGATCGTATCAAAAAAGAAAATAGTCGATTTGTTTATCTAAAAAGACAAGTGGTGCCGGATATAGCTGAGAAAATATTGAAATTAAAGATTCAGGGTATTTACTCAACTCATGAATCCAAACGCTATTACCCGGAAAGTGAGTTTGCCGCACATGTGCTTGGTTTTACCGACATCAACGACGAGGGCCAAGAAGGTGTCGAACGCGGCTGGCAAAAAATACTTGCCAGCGAATTGGGCAGTCGCCGTGTTATTAAAGACAACAAAGGCAGAATCATTGAAGATATTGAAAAAATCCGCTTACCCAAACAGGGACAGGATTTGATTTTATCCATTGACAGAAGAATTCAATATCGTGCACACGCAGAGTTAAAAGAAGCTGTCAAAGCCAATAAGGCTAAAGCTGGCAGCATCGTTGTTTTAGATGCGCAAACCGGTGAGATACTAGCATTGACTAATTTGCCAGTTTATAACCCAAATAACAGATCAACGATCAGTAATGAAAGAATTCGCAATCGGGCACTAATTGACACTTTCGAGCCTGGATCTACTTTGAAACCATTTACTGTAGCGATTGCTATGGAAGTAGGCAAAGTAAATGCCAACACGGTGATGCAAACATCACCCGGTATGATGCAAGTGGGTAGAAGAACCATACGTGATGTCAACAATAAAGGAGAATTAACGGTTGCACAGGTAATTCAACAATCGAGCAACGTAGGGACAGCAAAAATAGCGCTATCGCTAGCACCCCAGACGATGTGGGAAATGTTCAATCGCTCTGGATTTGGGATACCTACAAACTCTGGTTTTCCAGGAGAAGCCAGCGGAATACTGCGGCCATACAATACATGGCGTCCTATTGAGCAAGCTACCATGTCGTATGGTCATGGGATTTCAACCAGTCTGATGCAATTAGCCCGAGCTTACACAATTTTTACCAGTGGAGGTGAATTAAAGCCCATTTCTCTCCTGAAACAAACTATGCCTGTCATGGGGCAACGAGTGATCTCTCGTGACACCGCTTTAGCGATGAGTCATATGCTAGAAATGGCGACAAAACCAGGCGGCACGGCGCCATTGGCACAAATTAATGGCTACCGCGTAGCGGGTAAAACAGGAACGGCGCATAAATTGATTGATGGTCAGTACGCAAAAAAACACTACATTTCAACTTTTGTGGGTTTTGCACCAGTATCCAATCCTCGCCTGATCATAGCCGTGATGATGGATGAGCCCTCTGCAGGAAAATACTTCGGCGGAGCCGTGGCTGCTCCCATCTTTAATAAGGTAATGACCAGCGCATTACGCATATTGAATATTCCACCGGATGCACCCGCCAATAATGTAGTTACATTTACTGCAGCACCGGAAATGGATGATGAAGGATGAATTTGATGGCTATCAAAAGAAAAACATCAAAATTATTCGATAATCGTCTTCTAGGTGATATCGGAGTTCCTATTGAAAATCTTGTGGTCGATAGTCGAAAGATAAAACCAGGTGACACATTTTTGGCCTATGCGGGAGAAAAAAATGATGGACGTCAATTTATTCCGCAAGCTATAGCAGCCGGTGCAAATGCAATCCTATGGG
>JAMXAE010000212.1 GCA_024281695.1 Nitrosomonas sp.
CGGTGAATAACTGATTTGGTTTTTCATCTCTTCCTCCTCTCAAATCATTTTATCTCCGAAAATACCGGGGCGATTCACTTACGGGCTTGTGTGTTTCTGGACAAAAATTCGGAGATTCCAAGTGGCTGGGGAACATTAGGTCTCTTCTTTTTGTGAACCAGCATACTTAATTTAATGGTTTTTCCGCTTGCGGTGACGGTGAGGTGCTTTATTTAATTATCTATCAGATCATTATCTAATCTAAGGAAGTGCTGATTAATTCGCTTTCTCAGATTCCGCAACATTTAGAATCAATGACTTGCACGCTAAGAATTCTCAAAAACCGAATAAATCAGCGTTTCCCTAATAATATCCATTCTTCTCAAACTTATCTGTGAGGTATAGAACATCGCTTATGATTTCCGTGTGGAAAATACATAAACCTGCTGCAAGAAAGGGGCTGATTTACTATGCACCTTTGCTAATCCAATTGGATATAATAATTGGCTGATCGTGCAACTAAAGCGAACGCAATGACGTGCTGAAAAAACCCAATGCGCTTGTGGGAGGAGAAGGAGAAAAACGCATTGGGCTGCTGCTGCAACTTTCCAGCTGTTCGGCCATCCGACTACGCGAATTCATCTGCGCTGGCTGAAGCGGTCTTAACTTAAAGGAGTAATCATTATCAAGCAGTCTTCTATGTTTTTCTGTTCGGTAGCACACATACTTATCTAATCTTAACTCAGTAAGAGAATCCTCCGGTTATATCCTATGTATCAAGTATGTTTTGAATAAGTGAAATTATGCAAGTAATTGATTGTGTGTAGTTTGCTGGGTGTGTCTGATTCTAACAGGCGAAAGAAAATGGGCGCGACAGCTATTGGATGAAAGTGACTAGTGAGATACGCGGCAAACACCCCGGTTAGTAGATCTTGTGTTGTGCGTATGGCCAGGTAAATAACCCCGGATTTTGCTGGGATTGGCTTGTTGTTTTATAAATCAAGATGCGTTTTGGGAATTACCTTCAAGGGGCTTCCTGTATAAGGTGCGATAGCATGCATCACGTGTGGGGAGGTTTTCCCACGATGTAAAGCCAAGATTTTATTTTGTAGTAGCTTGTCGGAAACCGATACACGAGCATGCTGGCGCAAATGTGCAATCCATGATTCAACTGTGAACATCTCGATAAATCGCCCATGATCTTCGACATCCTCAAAGAATCCCCATTGAGTGGCACCGTCGCGGCGGCGGATTGTCCCCAGTTCCTGCATTAGCAAGTAAAACGCATCGCGATCCGCGTCTTCGATGCGATACTCCAGCGTTACCAGAACAGGGCCATGGTCGTGCGAAACAGGAATAACCGGAACGGGTTCAATCCAATGGCCAGACACCGTATAGTCATGATGTTCGCCCAGATTAAGTTTGAACTGTGCGGTCACGAGCGTCAGAAAAAGTGCTAACAATCCTGACGCCGCCAGAGCGATTGGCAACCCGACTATTTCTGCTACTTGTCCCCAGCCCAGCGATCCCGCAGCCATCGCCCCAAAAACTACCATCTGAAAGATGGCTAAACCACGAGCACGAACCCAGTCCGGTAGCGCCAATTGTGCTGAAACGTTTAATGATGATACTGCCATGATCCATGACACACCACCCGCAAATCCGGCAGCAATACCCATAGCTGCATGCTCACCATACGCAAACAGTAGCGAGCACAGCGCGGTTCCTCCTGTTGCCAACAGCATAATCTTGTTTGCATTGAAATGTTTTTTCATGACTGGAAGAAGAAATGCTCCTAACACAGCGCCAATTCCCAGTGCGGTTAGTAAAATTCCATAAAGATCAGGGCCACCTTGCAGCGTATCCTTTGCTACTAAGGGTAGCAATGCCCAGTAAGCAGACGCACAGCAGAAAAAGGCAAGCGTACGAATCAGAGTGTAGCGAAGCGGCCTGCTATGCAGCGCAAACCGAATACCAGCGCGTATGGCGCCAACCAGGTATTCGCGTGGCAAAGCATCGGATTGGGCAGCGGTAGTGTGCCACCAAAGCAGCGCTGCTGCGACGGCCAGATAGGAAACGGCATCAAGAAACGCCGTTGCTACAGCCCCCGCCGCTGCTAGAATAAAACCACCCAACGCTGGACCGATAGCGCGGGCGATGTTCATGCTAACCCCATTCATAGCGATGGCGAGTCCCAGCGTATCTCGCGGTACAAGACACGGCACGATAGCTTGCCATGCGGGCATGGCAAAAGCTGATCCTGCGCCTATCACGAAGGTAAACAGCAGCAAAATCCAAGCATTGACGGCGCCCATCGACAAAAGCCAAGCAAAAAGAAACAACACAACAGCCAGGAAAATCTGTGTCCACAACAAGAGTTTGCGACGGTTAAAAAGATCGCCCAGTGCGCCCGCAAGAAGAGCAAACAGGAAAATCGGCAAGGCTGTTGCAGCCTGTACCATCGACACCATAAAAGGCGAAGAAGACAATTCCGTCATTATCCATCCAGAAGTGACGTTGAACATCCATGTGCCGATATTGGAAATTAGTGTCGCCGTCCACAAAATTGTGAAAACACGATGTTTGAATGGAGAAAGTGCGGAGCTTGTCATTTCGTCTGGCATAGTCTGCATGCCAAACAAGCACAGTCGATGGCCCCTAGATTTTTAAAACAAGGCATTTTTTCTGTTCGTCAAGATCCAGTTGGCGGAATAACTTATCGTCATCCTTGTGAGTGTGACAATGCTCTTGCCTGCGCCGTTATGATGCAAATTATTATCATCGCTGCAAGGTTCAACCATTGCGGCCCATTTCTTGAAATCCGTGAGCTTATTATCTTTATTCTGCGTAAACAAATTATAGACGATACGTATAGCCATCAATCCGGCTCCTTGCGTTTTTTTATTGTAGGATTTTGTGCAAGTCCTTCAATATATAGCGAGTACGAAATTCAAGGAATTTTTCTGGATCATGCCAAAACCACATATGTAATCCATGCTTTACTCCCACGAGCGTCCGAAGCGGGAAGTGCTCAGTGTCACGTCGGCACGTGTCCAAGCTTGTTCAAAGCGCGCTGCAATGACCCTTGCCTGATCGTCTTTCTTCTGCGCACGCAAAGCTTGCTGCAATCCATAAAGTGCCCACCCGTTGTTACGATTCCGCCGCAGATCCTCCCAATATACCGTCTCCGCTTCGTTTGCCCGCCCTGATTTCAGCAGAATAGCACCCAGTGCCAGCCGCGGTGGCAAGTGAAATTCTAACGGTTCTGTATACACCAGCGCATCTTCCAGGCGAACCGCTTTCTCAAGATGTGTAATGGCCTGGTCGAACTGTCCGCGCGCAGCAGCAATCTCGCCGGCGAGTACTTCAGGTGCGGCACTCAGCACCGTTTTTGTGGTGTTTTTCGAAAGAAGAGGACCATCCAGCAATGGATCATTCATGACTTTGCGTAGCGATTCTAATTCTTGTTCGGCTTGTTGCAATTGTGCTGTTGCGACTAATGCGAGGCCACGCACATAATGCCAGCTTCCCGTTAAAAATGGATTGGTCGATGGCGGTGCGGGTTCAGCGAGAATTTCTTGCCAGTGTCCAAATCTTGCGAGGGCCCAATATGGGGTCACGCGAAAAACTGCTGTCAATGGTATCGTCTTCAACATTTCATCGCTAATCTTACTGGCAACTTTGCGTGCGGATTGGATGGCAACCTTACTTTGACCATCCACGGTTGCTGCGAACCAAAGAAAATGAATATTGTGCGGATAGTACACCATCGGATACAAACCTTGTGCGTGACACTGCGTGATGTAATCTTCATCGGCGGCGATTGCCAGTTGGTTGCTCTTCATTGAATCAGCATAACGCCCTACACGCTGATAAATATGCGATGGCATATGTATCATATGACCCGCCGTTGGCATCAGCGTCAGTAGTGTGTCGGCTGCTTGCTCTGCGCGTTCAGGTGTACTGGTTGATTCCATCAGGTGAATGTACATATGCAGCGCCCCCGGATGTTTCGGATTGCGCCGCAATACTTCCTCGGTGAGCGCGACGATTTCGGCTGTTCCCTCATAGGGCTGACCATCAAGCATCCAGTAACCCCAGGGCCGCAGATCCATCATGGATTCCACATACAGCATCGCAATATCCGAATCATCCGGAAAACGCTCATGCACTTCCCGCATCGCCTCTGCGTAAGCCTTGTTATTCGCTTCCCTTTGCCCAGCCTGTCCGGAATAGCGCTTTTCGAGCGCGCTGATGAGCGCTTGTTCCCTCGGCGATGCATTTTCCATCAGTGATTTGGCCTGCCGCACGATCTCCAAAGCCTGTGGCTCTTCGTTCGGTTCCATCATCGCGTTGATGTTGGGACCAAGCACGAGTGCTTGACCCCAATAAGCCATCGCAAGTTCCGGATCCAACCGCGCTGCTTCACGGAATGACCGGCGTGCCTCGGCATGGTTGAACGCGTAAGCAAGATTGAGTCCCTGGTTGATGTACTGCTGTGCTAACGGGTTGCGGGTAC
>JAMXAE010000213.1 GCA_024281695.1 Nitrosomonas sp.
AATCTTGCTGGGCAGAGCCATCGCACCCGTTCAATTACTGATCAGCGTATGGAAGCAAATTGGCAACACCCGCAGTGCATATGATCGCTTAACCAAACTACTTGAGCAAAACCCGGCGCGTGAAGCAGGAATGGCATTACCTAAACCTAAGGGTATTGTTACTGTCGAGAATGTGACTGCCATTCCACCCGGTGGCAAAGTTCCTGTGATTAAGGGGCTATCCTTTTCCCTCGCTGCCGGTGACGTTCTCGGTATTATTGGCCCCAGTGGATCGGGAAAATCTACTCTGGCACGCTTATTAGTCGGTGTATGGCCATCTGCTGCTGGCAGTGTAAGATTGGATGGCGCTGATGTTTATCTTTGGAACAAGGATGAGTTGGGGCCGCATGTGGGTTACCTACCACAAGATATCGAATTATTTGCTGGTACTGTCTCCGAGAATATTGCACGCTTCGGAGAAATTAATGCTGACAAAGTCATCTTGGCTGCCAGACGTGCTGGAGTTCATGAAATGATTTTAAATATGCCGGAAGGCTATGACACGTCATTGGGCAATGGGGGCGCCGGTCTTTCAGGGGGACAAAAACAACGCCTCGGTTTAGCACGCACGATGTATGATGATCCCTCATTGATTGTTTTAGATGAGCCCAATTCAAATTTGGATGATGTAGGCGAACAGGCACTATTGGCAGCTTTGACTGACTTACGTAAGCGTGGAAAAACCATTGTTTTAATTACGCATCGCACTAGCATCATTAGCGTTACCACTAAACTGTTATTATTACAGGATGGCATAGCAAAATTGTTTGGCCCGACCAATCAGATCATAGAAGCATTAGCGAAACAACAGCAACAAGCACAACAAGCGCTTCTGGCACAACAAGAAGCGCAAAAACAAGCCGCTCAAAACCAAACAACTCAGACTGTCAATACAACTGACTCGAAAACTGAGTAAATTGTGGCATACCGCTCACTTACAAATTAAAAAAGCACAGATCATCGAACAGGAATAATAATGAAGCTTGTAGCTGAAGACAAAGGGACAGTTATTGAGAGTATTGCCACTGATCCACGCAACCAGGTTCAAACCGATGAAACCATACATACCAGAATTGGCTGGTGGATTGTTCTGGTGGGTTTTGGTGGATTTATTCTGTGGGCATCCTTCGCACCGCTCGATAAGGGTGTGCCCCTCTCAGGTACAGTCACTGTAGCTAGTCACCTTCAAGCTGTGCAACATCAAACGGGCGGTATTATAGACAGCATCCTGGTTAAAGAAGGAGATCATGTTAAGGTAGGTCAGTTGCTGGTACGCATGAATGATGTTCAAATCAAGGCACAAGCAGAAATCACTCGTATTCAATTGTATACAGCACGCGCCGTAGAGGCTCGATTGCTAGCTGAGCGTGATGGAAAAAATGAAATCACCTTTCCGGCAGAATTACTTGCACTGCAAAATGATTCACGTGTTGCTAACAATATCATCATACAAAATCAATTATTCACATCACGCAGATTAGCATTGCAACATGAAATGGCTGCTCTTAGTGAAAGCGCCGCCGGTCTAAAAGTCCAATTGCGCGGACTTGAAACTTCAAGAGTAAGTAAAAACCAGCAATTAAAGTTTCTAGAAGAACAGCTGGTTAATCTGCGCGATTTGGCACAAGAAGGTTTTGTACCCCGCAATCGCGTTCTGGAACTTGAACGCACCTATACTCAATTAACCGGAGATATTTCTTCGGATATCGGTGACATTGGTCGTATTCAGCGCCAGATTGCAGAATTGGAACAGCGTCGCATTCACCGACAACAAGAATACCAGAAAGAAGTAAGACAACAATTATCTGATATACAAAGGGAAACTCATGCATTAAGTAGTCGATTGAATGGACAAGACTTCGAACTGGACAATGTACTGGTCAAGGCGCCTGTCGAAGGTATCGTGGTAGGCATGAATGTGTTTACCGAAGGAGGCGTTATAGGATCCGGATTCAAGTTGATGGATATTGTTCCAAGTGATGATATGTTGGTAATTACAGGACAGGTACCCGTTCATTTGATAGACAAGGTACACGTTGATCTGCATGTTGACCTGATTTTTTCCGCCCTTAACCAAAAGAAAACACCTAATATCCCAGGTATCGTTACTCAGGTATCTGCAGATCGTTTAACTGACGAGCGAACCGGATTTCCATATTACAATATGAAGGCTAAGGTGACTCCGGCAGGGATGAAGCAATTGTCTGATCAACAGATACGCGCGGGCATGCCAGTGGAAATATTTATTAAAACAGGCGAACGCTCATTCATGAGCTACCTATTCAAGCCATTTCTTGATCGTGTTCATTCATCTTTGAGTGAAGAATAGTGACATGAAATCCATTCGTAAAAAGATTTACATACTAGTCTGCGTTATCCTGTTAAATCAGATTAACCATGCTCATGCCCTTAACCTTTTAGATGCTTATGAGGCTGCGCTACAGCATGATCCAATCTATCGCTCTGCTCTTCATGAAAGCGAAGCGGGAGTTCAAGCAGAGGCTATAGGTCTTGCAAGTTTACTACCTAATCTATCGATCACGCATGCACAAAGTACGAGCACCGGAACCATAACGCAAACTGGCGTTGCTGGTACCAAGCCACTTGATTTTGACAGCCAAGTGAGTACTTTATCTTTGCGCCAGCCCTTGATCAATATGGAAGCAGTTGCTAGTTATCGCATAGGAAAAGCGCAGGCAGATTCCAGTCGCGCAAAATTTACTGGTCGTAGCCAACAACTTGTAGTTAGATTGGTAGAAGCCTATGTAGAAACGTTACTTGCACAAGATCATGTGAAGCTTGCTGAAACGCAACGCGATTCCCTAGCGGAACTTAAGCGAGTCAATGAACGTATGTTACAGAAAGGCGAAGGTACTACTACCGATGTACTCGAAACACAATCAAAGTATGCGATTGCACAAGCACGCGTCATTGAAGCAAACGATGAATTGGAAGGAGCACAACTGAAACTTGAAGCTATCATAGGACAGAAGATAACCCGGCTGGATCGATTATCGGATACCTTCAGTTCTCGTGCCATTCAATTACAAGATTATGATAGCTGGTATGCATTGGCCTTAGAGCGTAATGCCGAAATGGTAACCCAACGCCATGCCGTAACATCCGGCAAGGAAGAAATCAATAAAAGCCATGCCGGGCATGCTCCTAGGGTAGATCTCGTTGCCAGCCTAACACGTAATAAAGCCGGGTCATTTATTACTCAAGACCGGGATGTAAGCCTTGCTACGGCAGGTATCGAGGTTAATTTTCCTTTATATGCAGGTGGTCGCGTTAATGCTCTCACTGCACAGGCAAAGGCTAATTATGCGCGCGCCCAAGCAGATCTAGACACCATAACCGATAAAGTAACCGTTGAGCTACGTAAACAATATAATCTATTACTGAGTGGTGTGAGAAAAATTGAATCACTTGAACTCGCCGTCAAATCAGCAGAGCTGCTGGTTGACGCCACGCAGAAAAGTATTCGAGGCGGCATACGCATTAACCTGAATCTTTTGGATGCTCAACAACAATTGCATACGGCTCGACGTGATCTCGCACAAGCAAGGTATAACTATTTACTGGCCTATCTTCGCTTGCAACTCGCTGCTGGCACGTTGGTATTAGATGACCTAAGAAATATAACCAGTTACTTTACCATTCATAACTGATTTCCTGATTAGTCAGTTGATTAGTGTTTATTGATCGATATTGCACTCTTTAGTGCTGCTTGATAAGCGAGCTTTGCGGTGTTGGCAATTGCTAATCTTGCCTTTAGCTGCATTATCTCGCTTTCGACAAACCTGAGATTAGTAATTTGCATTTTTGCTTCATCACTTAACGATGACAACAAATATTCAGTATCATCAATTTTTATCTTTTTCTCACTATCTGCCATTTTTATCCTTTAACTAACTTATTCACCCTATTAGTAAGTAGCCACTAATTCAAGCAGATGTAACTCATAGCCAATTAATATGCTATAGCAACACAAAATCATATACTTAACATGTCTTACGCGTATACTTCTAGTTAATTGAACATTATGGTGTATAACCAACAATATAAGCGCCATTGATGTCAGTGCAAGCTTGAAACCAACGAATTTCTCTATACTGTCTTCAATCAATACCGCCATAAACCAATTAAGCTCTTCGCCGCCATTAGTCAGAATGTTTAGCGTAAGAAAAGCATCTAATGCGCTTAAACATAAGATGGCGATCGCACAAAGCATCAAATGGCCAGCATAATGATCTACATATCCCGGCTTCCCTCTACCTGTTCTGCGTTCACCTGCTCTCTTTCCAGCTTTAATCCCCAAATGAAAAACACAGAAGAATGGCGTACCCTGTCTGCGATCCTGACATCTATTATCAGAAATTTCGACTGTACTAATCATAATAATATAC
>JAMXAE010000214.1 GCA_024281695.1 Nitrosomonas sp.
GAGTATCACAGCAAGTGAGATATTTCGCATGTGTCCTCATATCAAAAAACAACTCTGGGGCGGTGATTTTTGGAATGATGGCTATTTTGCGAGTAGTGTTGGTGGTCATGGCGATGAACACACGATAAGGAGCTATGTTAAGGGACAAGAAGAGTATCAAAAGCTACACGAAGATAGGCAGCTTGCACTTTTCTAACTTCCCATATCTCACAGCTCACAGCTCACAGCTCACAGCTCTGATACCTCGCCCCTTGGGGCGGGGTCGTTCATTGGGTTAAATATTGGCGATGTTTTTTCGCGATTTTAGTTTCTCCTATTTGATTTCCAAGGTTCGTGCCGTCTATCGGCTCACCGTAGATAATGAAAATCATGAAAACTGTCATTCTGGAATCTAAGGAAGTGCTGATTAATTCGCTTTCTCAGATTCTGCTGCAATTAGAATCAATGACTTGCACGCTAAAAATTCTCAAAAACCGAATAAATCAGCACTTCCCTAAGATTACTTGCCACATTTCGTGGGCATGGTGAAATTGAAGCCATGCCCACCAACGCTTGTCTGTACTATTATGAATGTAAGGGTTGCCATACTCTACTTAAGACTAAAATAGGTGACTGTTGTGTGTTCTGTTCTTATGACTCTGTTAAATGTTCGCCTGCCCAATAACAGAATCCTAATTGATGTTTAGCATAAATTTGTTTAAAGAATTGAGGGAAACTACTATAAAAAACTTGATGTATTTTGTTTCTAATTTTTGCGCTGCATTTATAATGACAGGACTTATAGCTTTTCAGCAGGTGGAAGCTTCTTCCATCCAGCTTGCTGATTCTGCCGGACTTTCTCATGGAGATACAGATCGATTGATTGGGATAAGGGTGTCGTGAAGCTTACGCATGAGAGTGAGAGCAGATGAGACCGGGGTAGACTATCATGTCCGGAACGAAAGTATTTGAGTGAATAGATCACAAATTTTGTGATTAGATTATTTTAGTTTTCTTGTTTGAGTATAAAAATTGGCTTTGTGCTTATCAAAACGGATACAAAATCATGATAGTGCATCACGGTGATACTTCAAATGATCGTCAATGAACGTACTAATAAAATAATAACTATGATTGTAGCCTTGATGGTAGCGTAGGGTGAGCTGTTGATCGATATTGCCGCAGGCTTGTTCCAGTGCTTCGGGAAATAGCTGTGTTACTAAAAACTGATCGTCAAGCCCTTGATCGACGAGCATATCGGGTACGCAGTACCCTGCTTCCAGCAATGCCGTTACATCGTACTTCTGCCAGTCTTGCTGGTTCTCACCGAGGTAGTTGCTGAACGCCTTTTGTCCCCACGGGCAGCGCATTGGGGCGCAGATCGGTGCGAATGCGGAGACCGAGCGGAACAGCTCGGGGTAGCGCAGCGCCAAGGTCAGCGCGCCATGTCCACCCATTGAATGGCCGGAGATGCCGATGCGGCTTTTGTTTGCGGGGAATTGTTCGGTGATGATTTGGCGCAATTCCTGCGTGATGTAGCTTTCCATGCGGTAATGCTTCGACCACGGCGCTTGTGTCGCGTCGAGATAAAACCCAGCACCGGCGCCGAAGTCCCAGGCGTCGGTTTCGCCGGGAATGCCGGTTTGGCGCGGGCTGGTGTCCATCGTGACCAGCATTAGGCCGAGTTCGGCGGCGTAGCGTTGCGCACCGGCTTTGATCATGAACGTTTCTTCGGTGCAGGTCAGTCCGGCAAGGAAAAACAACACCGGTACGGCGTGATCTTTGGCTTGCGGCGGTTGATAAACCGAGAAGCGCATCGGCAGGCCGATCACGGTGGATGGATGCTGATAATAGCCTTGGATGCCGCCAAAACAGTGATGCAGGCTGCGGGTTTCGAGTGCCGTCACGATCAGTAAATCACCACGGAGCGGATCGATTCACCGGCTTTCATCAGGCGGAAGCCTTCGTTGATGTTGTCCAGCGTCAGCGTGTGCGTGATCAGCGAATCGATATCGATTTTGCCTTCCATGTACCAGTCGACGATCTTGGGCACGTCGGTGCGACCGCGCGCGCCGCCGAACGCGGAGCCTTCCCATTTGCGCCCGGTGACGAGCTGGAACGGCCGCGTGCTGATTTCCGCACCGGCTTCAGCAACGCCGATGATGATGCTGCGTCCCCAGCCTTTATGCGTGCATTCCAGTGCTTGGCGCATGACTTTGGTGCTACCAATGCATTCAAAACTGTAATCCGCGCCGCCGTCGGTCAGTTGCACCACGGCGTCGACGATGTTTGGCACATCATTCGGGTTGATGAAGTGCGTCATGCCGAATTTGCGCGCCATCGCTTCGCGCTCGGGGTTGATGTCGATGCCGATGATTTTGTCGGCGCCGACCATGCGCGCGCCTTGAATCACGTTCAGGCCGATACCGCCTAGTCCGAACACGGCGACGTTCGCGCCAGCTTCCACTTTGGCAGTGTAGATCACCGCGCCGATGCCGGTGGTGACACCGCAGCCGATGTAACACACTTTATCGAATGGTGCATCTTCGCGGATTTTCGCCAGTGCGATCTCGGGAACGACGGTGTAATTGGAGAAAGTCGATGTGCCCATGTAATGGAACAGCGGCTTGCCGTCGACGGAAAAACGCGAGGTGCTGTCGGGCATCAAGCCCTTGCCTTGGGTGCTGCGGATGGCCTGACATAAATTGGTCTTTTTCGACAGGCAGAATTTACATTCCCGGCACTCCGGCGTGTACAACGGAATGACATGATCGCCTTTGCGCAGCGATTTGACGTTAGGGCCGACATCGACCACTACGCCTGCGCCTTCATGACCGAGAATGGCCGGAAACAAACCTTCCGGATCGGCGCCGGACAAGGTGTAATAATCGGTGTGGCAAATGCCGGTGGCTTTGATTTCGACCAGTACTTCGCCGGATTTGGGGCCGGTCAGGTCGATTTCTTCAATCGTCAACGGTTGACCGGCTTTCCAGGCGACAGCGGCTTTTGTTTTCATCAGAATACTTCCTTTTTGTTGTTGCACAGATGCGCAAGCAGACCTTGACTGGCTTCCTCGATCATATCCAGCACTAACTCAAAACCTTGGTGTCCGCCGAAATAAGGGTCGGGTACTTCAGTGCCTAGATCAGCGTTTTTACTATATTGCATGAATAATTGAATTTTGTTGATATGCTGTTGGGGGCTTCGTTGCTGAAGTAAATTAAGATTTTCCTTGTCCATCGCAAGAATATAATCAAATTCTTCAAAATCGCTGGCCTGAACAGCACGAGCGCGCAAATCATGCATTTTGTAGCCGCGGTTTAGGGCGGTGTTTTGGGTGCGTTGATCTGGTGGATCACCAATATGATAAGCATGGGTACCAGCGGAATCGACTTCAATCATATGATCAACGCCAGATTCTTTTACAAAATATCGGAATACAGCATCTGCTGTTGGTGATCGACAGATATTGCCCATGCAGACGAATAGTATTTTCGTTTTTTTAAATGATTCAGTATTCATAAGAATTTTCTAAAAAATAATAATAGATAATGGCTCATAGAAATTAACTATGATTATCCATGTTTTACAACCTGGAGATTATCATGATGATCAAAACGAAATTCATTTTTCAGTTTCTTTTAAGTGCCAATAGAAGTTGTGTACGAGTATACTGTATTGATGATTGCATGTAAGTATTTGATGAATATAGTATGTTGTTGATATTGAAGTTCTCGCGCCATAAGATAAGATGAATTTGCAATGCGTTGATCGATGCTTAGTGAGGAATCTTGATCCAAGCTGAAGAAGATTTTGCTTCAAGAAGTCATTTATAACAAGGGCGATTCACGTATGAGGTTATAGGGGATGTGTATTGAATGCAAGTGACTGTCGGCGGATAAGGCTTGCCTAAGATATCTGGATGTTGGAATTCTATCTATAAGAGACTCAGTGCGTAATTATGTAGTACGAAGTCTAGTATTATTAAGGCTCTAACTATGATTTTTGATAAGATAGAATGTATTAATGATATGTAAGAATTCCTAGCGTTGTTTACAGTATTCAGGAGAATACTGTAGATGAACCTACACAAACGCACTCGATTAACATTATTGGACCTTCAGGAAATCTGGGGGCTTTATCAAACCCGGCTGTGGAAAGTAGTGCAGCTGGCAGAACACTTCCACGTCAGCGGGCCAACGATTTATGACGTACTGAAACGAGCCAGACTCCAGGAATTTGCCCCGCGTAGCAGTATCAATCAGCGCTTCAAGACACTGCAGTATGGCCTCAAACGCTTAGCCAAGGTGGAGCAAACCATCCAGGAACGTCTCAAGCTTGAAGCGAAGCGCTATAACAAATCTTACCCGGGCGAGCTCGTTCACCTCGATACCAAGCGGCTTCCATTATTGAAAGGACAGTCTGC
>JAMXAE010000215.1 GCA_024281695.1 Nitrosomonas sp.
TCAGGAATAGAGCAATCAAATCACCGGTGCCACCGTAAATATCCAACACCTTATCGCCATTTCTTACACCACTGGTTTCAATAGCAAAGCGTTTCCATAAGCGATGTAGACCCATGGACATCAAGTCATTCATCAGATTATAGCGCTCGGCTACGGAATGAAAAACTTCGGCGACTTTGCCGGCTTTTTCATCTTCGGAAACGGTATTGAAGCCAAAATGAGTAGTTTTAGTCATGATAAAGATAGAGTTAAAGTGTGTGATGGTTTCGCAGGTGGTTGAAAAACTATCTGCAGTTGCTGCTGTGGTGATAAAAAAATAGACTCAGAATGCTCATTGATTAGACATAGACTTGTTTTTCACCTGTTTTTGCCTTGTATCGGCTGTCTCGAATACGCTATCAACAACCGATTAGTGATGAATATTTCTGAGTTGATGCGATTAAAATAACCTATTCAATATTTCGCAATTTTACCTTTTATTTACGGGAGCAATCGGTCGTTTGCTGGGGTTTGGCAACAGACTCTCGACTGGCGCCAGCTTCTTCCAATCGTTGCAGATAACGCTGCCACATTTTATCCTGATTGAGACCATAGTTATAGAGCAAATCCCAAGAATAAAGTCCTGTATTATGACCGTCGGTAAAATTCAGTTGTATGGCATAATTTCCAACCGGTTCAATGCTTCTGATATTGACCAGTTGCTTGCCCGTTTGTAGCACTTCTTGTCCAGGACCGTGACCGGATACTTCGGCTGAAGGGGAATGAGTGCGTAAAAATTCACAGGAATAGTGGAAAGTTTTTCCATCCGAGAAAGTAATATCCAATATTCTAGATTTCTGGTGTAATTTGATTTCTGTGGGATGCGGTGTCTCTTTAGTTAAACCAGCCATATATGCTATTAAGTCTAAATTAAAATGGATGAAGAGTAATGGATAAACTCGTTGATAGCAAACAGTACAGAAATAATTTAATCTAATCTAATCGGGAATAATTTCATATGGCTGCAAAAATATTGATCGTGGAAGATGAAGCGGCTATACAGGAATTGATTACCTATAATCTGCAACAAGCCGGTTATGAAACCGTATGCGCAGATAATGCAGAAAAAGCAATGATCATTATTAATGACGAATTACCCGATTTAATTCTGCTGGACTGGATGTTACCCAACATGAGTGGTATTGAGTTTGCGCGTATTCTGCGGAGAGGGGAGCGCACGCGCTTAATTCCTATTATCATGCTGACGGCACGCACGATGGAAGCGGATAAGATAACCGGTCTGGAAATCGGTGCAGATGATTACATGACTAAGCCTTTTTCACCACGGGAAATGATCGCGCGCATCAATGCGGTGCTGCGCAGATTGATTCCGGAAGCGACTGAAGAAATGGTTGAAATAGATGGCTTGCGGCTAGATCCGGCGAATCACCGAGTGACTGCCGGAAATAAAGAAATTGAATTGGGACCGACGGAATTTCGTTTGTTACATTTTATGATGACGCATACCGAACGCGTATATTCACGCAATCAATTACTGGATCGAGTATGGGGCGATCATGTGTTCGTCGAGGATCGTACCGTGGATGTGCATATTCGCCGTTTGCGCAAAGCATTAGAATCGGTCGGTAAAGATGATTGGATACAAACTGTTCGAGGCGCCGGATATCGATTCTCGGCTGTCGCCGCATTACCAGAAAAAGATTCCAACGCGGAAATCTGACACAGTAAAATGCAATATTCTATCGAGTGATTCGGTGATAAGCTTGATCGGTTTCATACGAAATGACTATTTTATGATTATCGACTTACTCAACCAACAAAATTCCCGTTCATTGCAATCAAAGCTGTTTCACACGCAGGACAATTTAAGTGTCTGATATCTGGCAGCGTTCCTTTAACATTATCCTAGTTATTTTGATGACAATCGTACTATGGATGATTTCTAGCGCTGTCCCCGCGTTGATTTTTAGCAGCGGCACTCTGTTGTGGATGGTGTTTCATCATGTGCGTCACGTAGTCGCATTGGAGCGATGGCTGCAGGTTTCCGATCACACGTCTGCTAGCATCCCGGCCGGTTCGGGAGCCTGGGATGATGTATTCGCACACCTGGCACGGTATGTTCGTCAACATAGCCAGAATCAGGAACAATTGAGCCTCGCATTGGAACGGATGAGACGTATTACATCAGCCATGCCCGATGGCATTGTCATTCTGGATGAAACCGATCGGATTGAATGGTGCAATCCTGTCGCAGAATTGCACCTGGGTATTAGCTTATCGCTGGATGCTGGTCAGCAAATCACGTATTTGGTTCGGCAAATACCTTTTGTTGAATATCTAGCGGCACGTAAATATAGCAAGCCATTAATCCTCAAACAAGCGCGCCAACAAGGCATTATTGTTTCACTGCAACTGGTGCCTTATGGTTTTAAACAGAAGCTTCTGATTAGCCGTGATATCACACGCTTTGAGAAAGTAGAAACCATGCGACGGGATTTTATTGCGAATGTTTCTCATGAATTACGCACACCGCTTACGGTGATTGGTGGTTTTCTTGAAACGCTGTCTGCTGATGAACCTATCAATGCTGATTTCAATAAACGCGCTCTGGCACTTATGACTGAGCAAACCACACGTATGCAACGATTGGTGGAAGATTTGTTAGTTCTGTCACGCCTGGAAAATGAACAGAATAAAGTGAATGACAAACCCGTTGACGTAGCCAGTCTGTTGCGTGGCACGCTACAAGATGCGGAATCCCTTAGCGCAGGGCGCCATCAAGTTAAATTGAATATTGCAACCCAGGATCAATTATTGGGGAGCGAAGAAGAATTGCGCAGCGCGTTTGGCAATTTGATCAGCAATGCGATTCGCTATACACCGGATGGCGGTGAAATCAGCATTCATTGGGAGAAGAAAGAAGGGCAAGGATTGTTTTTTGTGCAGGATAGCGGAATCGGTATTGAACCTGAGCATATTCCACGACTAACGGAGCGCTTTTATCGCGTCGATAGCAGCCGCTCACGAGAAACTGGCGGTACAGGACTCGGGCTTGCCATTGTTAAGCATGTATTGAGTCGACATGAAGCTCGCTTGGAAATTACTAGCCAGGTGGGCAAGGGCAGTCGGTTTAATATATGGTTTCCTGCCAGACGCTTAATTTCTGTAGATCAGTGATACTGCCACGATAAAATTGAATCAATTGATTTTGGAACTGTAGTCGATTAGCCGGCAAGTCATATTTTCTGATCTCTCTTTGTTACATCGAGCAACGAATCCTTTAGCCTCTCTTCCTTTCACTAGAAGCTTTTGTTGGATCACGTCGATCGTAGATTTTAAATCATGTCCATACGTCCCGTTCACGAAAGCATTCATGATGAACTCGGCAAGGTCGTCAGCGAGTGCTGCGCCAGGTGGCGTGTAGATGACTAGGTATTTGTCTCTGGGGATCAAGCAAATCGAATACGCCCTGGTTTCCTCCAACGAACCGTGCTCATTACAGAAGAGTTGTCTCATAATTTCTGCCTCCAGTTTCAGTCAAAACGGGAAATTGCTAATAATGCCGGTGCGTGTTCGTGTCGAACGACCTGTTAGCCCGCAGCCTCATATAGAGACATCCTGCATGTGCTTTACCAAAGTGGCCGTAGCAGCGCGGAGGGCGTCCGCCTCCTTAAGACTCCACTCGCGAATCACTGCCAGCGCGTCATTGCACTCCGCAAAAATTTGCACGTTCGCGTGGACCGTGTTCAGAGAAAACCCCGTACGGCTGCGCAGCGAGCCTTTCATTCTCATCCATCGGTGAGCGTCCTCACCGCATTCGACGGCATAAAACGAGTGTACTACGCGATTCCGAAACTCCTCGGCTGCGTAGAGTGTGCCTTCCGCACGTCCGCGACATCCACCTTGGGTAGCTTTGGGGGCCGCTCAGCGCGACGGGGGAAGATCTCAACAAGCAAATCGACCTTCTGCTTGAAGCTCATCGCCGCTGAGACGAAGTACTGGTCTTCTCGCTCGCGCATTCGCAAGAGCATAGCCAACTCCTCCGCGAGCCACTGCTCGACCTGCTGGAAGCGCACCACTGTATGGCCGATGGCGCGGTATAGAGCTTCGGTCTCTTCGACTAGGTTGCGCTGACTCATACGGGCTAACGCCTACAACAGGGGTTGGCGCGCGCGTAGCGTGCGGCAATCCCTTTGCTTGTAATTGTTATGTGTTGCTTTGGTTTTGCACATAGCTGGTTGCCTTTTTGCCGATTGGAAAGTGCAACTTTTGCCAAGTATAAACGGCGGCCCACGAACCGCCTTCTGGCTTTTGTAAGAGTGAATCGCCCCGGTATTTTCGGAGATAAAATGATTTGAGAGGAGGAAGAGATGAAGAACCAAATCAGTTATTCA
>JAMXAE010000216.1 GCA_024281695.1 Nitrosomonas sp.
CGAGATACTTCTGACGTCGTGTGACCCTGATCCAATACCAAGCTGATCGCATCCGATTTAAATTCTTTTGTATATTGCTTTCTCTTTACTACCTCTTCCTCCAATTTAGCTATTTCATCTTAACTGGACTGTCCGGTTTCAGTAAACCACGTCACTCGGCTTCATGAAAAGTACTGGCCGTCAATATGGGACAACTCCAAATTAACGCGATAAAAGGATCAACTAAGAGCCATCAATCAGTATAAAAAGCTTGTGACATGTGCCGGATAGCAAAAAACGGACTCGTCAGGTATAGTGCAGAATATGTCATAAAGCTATCCCATAGCGCACCTACACAAAAGGGAAATACTATGGTTAAACAGCTCAGTCTTGCAAAGCTAAGTCAACCGAAAATTTTCGGTGTCATTGAGCGTAGCCGTCTGTTTATCCTGTTGGATGAGAAGCGAAGCCATCATTCTGTCATATGGATTTCCGGTCCTCCGGGAACGGGCAAGACAGCGCTTGTGGCGAGTTATCTTGAAGCAAGTAAGCTACCGGCGATATGGTATCAAGTCGATAGCGGCGATTCCGATCTTGCCACGTTTTTTTACTATTTGGGACTAGCCGGCAAGGCCGCAGCCGGTCGCAAACGATTACTGTTGCCACTCTTAACACCAGAGTACCTGTCAGACCTTTCTGGATTCACGCGCCGCTTTTTTCGCAAGCTCTTTTCTTCAGTTTCCTCTACCTCGATATGGGTGCTGGATAATTATCAGGAAGTCGTTCCGGAATCGGATTTTCACACAATAATTGAGGGAGCCATCGCGGAACTTCCGATTGGTTTCAATCTGATTGCCATCAGTCACTCAGAACCTCCGTTACAACTGGCTCGCCAGCGGGCCAACCACTTGATTGGACAAATACATTGGCAAGATCTTCGTTTGACTTTGACCGAAACTAAAGCAATTGCTGTTGAGGCTGGCTTACAGAATTCCGATGAAAAGAGCTTGCTATCGTTATATGAACAAACCAACGGTTGGGCCGCAGGATTGGTATTAATGATGGAACGCTTAAAGGAAACCGGGGCGGTAAACCACATTGCTCAATCTGAAACGATGGAATCAGTATTCAATTATTTTGCTGGGCAGGTATTTGATCAGATACCGGTTGATATGCGTGAATTTCTGATGCGCACTTCCGTGCTGCCGCATATGACTCTCAGAACAGCTACAGAAATAGGAGGAAACTCAAGAACAAGGGAATGGCTCACTTACCTATATCATCGCAGGCTATTTATTGACCGGCGTAGCGGCGACGAGATTAGCTATCAGTACCATGCGCTTTTCCGTGCATTCCTGTTGGATCGAGCGAGTATTTATTTTTCCTCAACCGAATTCAAAGCTATTAAGCAATTGGGAGCGATTCTTGCTGAGCAACTTGACGAAGTGCAGGTTGCAGCGGAACTACTGGCCGAAGTGGAAAACTGGGAAGCACTAGGGGAGCTGGTCGGTAGGTACGCGACTACTCTACTTACTCAAGGGCGGCACCAAATGCTTCAAAGGGTGATTGTCACGCTGCCGCAGTCGATAGTGGCCGGTAAGCCATGGTTGCTCTACTGGCGAGGGGTTAGTAGTGTGCTCTTTGATCCACGTAAAGCAATTATTGACTTTGAGCATGCTTACACCAGATTCCAAGCCTTAGATGATCGAGCGGGATTGTTTCTTACGATAAGCGCAGTGATCGATGCTCACTTTTTTAAGGCTGCCTCAATGACGCCGGTATTGCCGTGGGCGGAAAAGCTGCAACAACACTTGATTCGTTGCGGAGGTTTTCCATCGATCGAGATCGAAGCCATAATTGTTGCTAACCTTCAAGGTCTCGTGTTCGCCACACCGCATCATGCAATCCTCAAAGAATTGGAGCAGCGTGTTGATTATTTTCTCTTCGCTGACATTGAGCCCAGATTGCGAGTTGCTATCTGCATAACATTTTCATGGCTGTTTCTTTGGCAAGGCAACTTTCGCAGAGTCAGTTATATCATTGGTGAAATCAACTTTACAGTAATGCACGCGCAGGTGCCGCCGATGTTATCCATTCTATGGAAAGCAGTGGAAGGTAATCTTGCGTGGTGTACTGCGCGCCATCAACTTGCCACTGATAAATTCTCCGAAGGGATCGAACTATCACGCCAAGCAGGATTGCCGCTTCTCGGTTGTATGCTTTGGGGTGTCGGTGCACATAATGCCTTGTCAGCAGGCGATGCGGTAGCTGCGGCTGTGTGTCTAGATCATGCTGAGTCCTTAGTCAATCTACAAAGCAAACTGGAAGTGGCGGAATTGCGCATAATCCGGTCTGGTGTACAACTCTTGCAAGGGAATGGACGTGGTGCGTGTGTAACTGCAAAAGAAGCTGTTGAGCTTCTCGAAGAAGTGGATGCCCCTTTTCTGATCGCGGCCGCCCGTATCGGCTTGGCGCAGACCTTAGTGGAAACTGGCGACTTGGAATCCGCTCGCCACCATTTGGGTAGGGTGATCGAATATGCTGGTATGCTGAAGAGTCATTTGCTTGAACACCAGGCTTTGCTAGTTGAAGCGTACTCATGGATAAAAGGTGGCGAGGAATCCAAGACACTGCACTCTTTGCGGAAAGGATTGCGTGTCGCGGCCGATAACGACTACCTCGTTCTCGATCCCTGTTGGCGCCCGCATGTGATCGCAAGTCTTTTTTCTCTCGCGCTTCAGTATGAAATTGAAGTTACGTATGTAAAAAGCGTGATTCGACGCCGCGCGATCAAGGCCGAATCGCAGGAAGTTGAAATCTGGCCCTGGCCAATCAAGATCATTACGTTGGGCCATTTTGAAATCCGTCGTGACGGTAACCCTGTCCACGCTTCAGGAAAAGCTCAGCACAAGCCGTTGGAATTGCTGAAATGTTTGTGTGCATTAGGCGGTCGCTTAGTCAATCAGAATCAGCTCATTGATGTTCTGTGGCCAGATTCAGAGGGCGATGCCGGAGAGCAGGCGTTAAGAACTACGCTACATCGCTTGCGCAAACTATTACAACACGATCAGTCTATTCGACTGGAAGATCGTCATTTATCTGTGGATCTTGGCTATGTTTGGGTGGATTGTCTGGCTTTTGATTGCTTCGCACATCATTCAAACATGACCGATCGGGTTTCATTACAACGTGGACTCAATCTTTATCTCGGGCATTTTCTGGCGGGTGAAACCGCATCCTGGGCATTAACCTTGCGTAGTCGGTTGCATGCGCAGTATCTAATCATGGTCGAGCGGTTGGGTGCAATACTCGAGCAAGACGATGACTGGTCAGGCGCTGTCGATTGTTATCTCAGGGCGATTGAGATCGATCCTGTTGCAGAGACAATCTACTGCCGCCTCATGAACAGCTACATGCGCCTGGGTCGGCATGCTGAAGCAGCGTCACCGCCAATCTTTGTTGACTCACTTAGGCATTAGTCCCACCCAAGGGACTCAAATGCTCTATCAGAAACTAGCTAACAGTTAATTTTCAGGAATCTTTGTTGATTCTGCTTCTGCTTTCGTCAGGAAGCGGTGTACAAGACCCTCTGCCTCTATTTCTGGGAAACAATCTGGTTTCCTCTGTCATTTATTTCCAATTATCTTTCAATCTGTAACGAATCTGTAACGTACTGGCTGATAAATTTATTTCGTAACACAAAAAAGAGAAACAAGAATTTTTTATAGTGATTATTTTTATTTAGGAGTATTCAGTATGGTAATCAATAACTCAAAGTTAGTTACATATTTCGCATTAGTACTGCTGTCGCTGTTTTGGATAAATTCGTCCTTTGCAGCTAATCCACCTGACATAACTGGTACTTGGTCGGCTGTTGGTAATCAAACAACGGGTAACCTTATCATAACTCAAGAGGCCTCTACCGCTAAATGCAAACCAATACATGGCACTATTTTTGGTTCAAATTATGCTATTGAAGGTTATTACTGTCCAAGCCTTGGTCAAGTGTCATTTATTAGACATTCCACTTTTGTTGGTGGCTCTCCAATTCAGTTCTATCGTGGGGTTGTTGCAACTACTGGAACGACTAAAAGAATGGCAGGAACTTTCTTTATTTGGAATAGTGATGGTGGTACAGTAGGGCCAACCGATCCAGTCGAATTTCCTTTTTCGGCAACCAAATAATCAATCTCGTTGTATTGGCTAACTAAAGCTGTCTAGGTTTAACTTGTAATATCCCGTGGCTTGCTGCGGGGTATTACGGCACAGGACGCGATGAGCAAATTTATTTGGAGAACAACATGCGTAACTTATTGCTAAAACTAATCTTATTCACTACTTTGTGCTCGCCATTGATAGTGGCAGCGGGGCCGTTTGATAACACGCTTTGGTTAGGAAAT
>JAMXAE010000217.1 GCA_024281695.1 Nitrosomonas sp.
TCTTTAAGGGTAGTCTGATGGCGATAGATTTCTTGCCTAAAAATGCCATACCAGCGATCGATCGTATTACGATTCTTTCCTAACAGCAGTGCCCCTTTACTGGCTGGTATATCAATGCTAAAGCATTGAATTATCTTTTTAACAAAATAATTACTTAATTTACTATTTCTTAACATCTTTCTAGACTAACAGGTTATCTCTGCTAGTCTAGAGCCTAATATTTTATACCGATTCGCTTTGAGTACATATGGTTGATCCAGGAACTAGGTTGTATAGCTAGGTACTGCACAAGTCATAAATAGAAGGTTTCGAATTTATAGTTTGCTTGTTTTGGGTAAATTTTGGATCGCAGAGTCATCAGAAATTGCTTTTTTATTACATTTAAGTCAATTATCCGGTTAATGCTGACATTCTGGACGGATTACGCCGGTGGCATTATTAATAATGCCCGCCTGACCTGATAGAGGTTGCTCAGAACAAACAGCAGCATCATCTGTCCCGTGTTCTTGACCAATCCCCAGTAATGCACTTTGGTATAGCCAAGCTGACGCTTCAAGATCCTGAACGGATGTTCGGCGATGACACGAATGCATGCAATTGCTCTGTTGAACCCTTTTTTAGCGGCATCCAGCGCTTTGCCTGGTGCAGCCTTGCGAGCTACCCAATCGACCTCTTCTTGTTTTTGCAGGTGCTCATCCACACTGGGGTAGTCATAGCCCCGATCCGCACTCACTCGTTCTTCTCCATGCAACAATGCCTGAAACTGTGACATATCGGAATCTTGGGCCGTAGTGCCAATCATGATATGGACCAACCCCTTCGATCAGCATGAAATGTATTCGTAGCATCACCATCAATCCATACGCTCGCCGTCCATTCCCCGACTTCAGATAATGTAGCTCTATCACTGCAATTAACCTGTTCCACGGAACCACTGCCTCCATCTCTTCCAGAAACTTTTCTCGCCTCGTCCTTTTCCGGCTTCACCCCATACTCGTTTGCTCCAAAGCTCACTTGCTTCATCGTCACCACCATTGTGGGTTAATCTTTAGCATCATTATAAATCATGCAGAAACTTGTTCAGAGTTTCCCTAAACAGTTTTAATTAACCACAAAAGATTGGTTTGTTTTAAAAATTTTTGTTGTTATTTGTAATGCTGATTTGCAGCTCTTTACAGGATGCCACCGCTCAAAGTGTAATTAATTAAAAAGAATCGAGGTTTTGCACACTAGCTCTGTATATGAAAATTTAGATATGTGAAATTTTTGTAAATATATTGTGAACTTTATGTGAATATTGAAGTCTTATTGAATGTAAGAACTTAAACAGCTTTAATTAACTTCCAACCAGGAGATTCACATGAAGACAAGTCAAAATATTATTTACACAGCTGTAAAAATTACTTTCGTTTTATTTGGCATTGTGCCTCTGATTGGGCTTATGATATTTGGTGAATTGCCTTCGCTTTCAGTAATGGAAACCGAAATAAGCTGGATAGAAGCTGATATTATTTTAGGAACTTTATTTTTTATAGGCTACCTTATAGTTAGCAGCATATCTAATAATAAAACACGCATTTCTTCAACGAAAATTCATGCCTAAATTTTCATAGATTCAAAAAGGCCAATGTATAATAACATTGGCCTTTTTCTATTCAGAAGCAAAGCAAATTGAGAAAAAGCTGGATAGTCTACATTAGAGGCTACCCAAGTCTGGGAGAAGCCTCAGAGATTTTTCAATATGGTTAAATCTCTTTACCAGGTTTTATATTTTGCCAATGCAAAAATACCGCAGCAATAGTATAGATCAATAGTGTTTTGCAGCTTAACCAAGATTATTGGAAGATATTGATCTGTAGAGTCAAATAGTATTTGACTGAAGTCACCATTTGAAAGTGAATTTTTTATGAAACTGGAACTTTCCCTACATTATTTTTCATCATGAATTCAGGCGGCGAAATATGTATTCGCATAATTCATGGCTTACCCTTCATACATTCCACCGCAGTGTACAACGTTACCACTCCAAATATTCCACCAAGACTTTTCTGAGGTGCTCTGTCAAAAATAGAGGTATGTCATTAAGAAGCGACTAAACTTGCATAGTATCGCTGCAAAAAATATGCTGGCGACAGATAATTCAATCTTTCCTACTTACGCTGCAGGTTATAGAAGATCGATATATTCGGTAATTTCCTGGGTGGCTTGTTGCCGTGTTTTGAATCTCCGATGATGGGCCAATTCGGTTTTAGTATCTCATAAGCTTTCCATTGGAGTAGCATTCTAGCAATCACCTTTACGACTCATGGAAGCAATCATACCAAATTATTGTAATAGAAGATCTGGATAGCCCACCATCATGGGTGCAGTACTAGCTACCTTATCTGAGTGAGCAATTAGCTCCTACGCGAATATCTACTTGCAGTTGCACGAAACCCAGTTCTTTAGTGTCCCTTTCGGAAAGATAGCCGTTTTGCTGCTGCAACCAAAGCATTCCACTTTCTTTTAAGAACTAGCTGATTGCTCCCGAAATTCCTGGCCATAGTAGGTGCGGAATAATTCCATCTTTATCCTCCACTTCATATTTTTATTTTATGAAACTTTGGATTCCTTGAAAATCAACATACCGCAAAAATGAGCAAAACAATGGTAATGAATCAGAAACAATACACGGGATAAATTGGTTCTAGCCAACGCATATAATCAGCGCGCAAGTATCAAAAACATTGAGTTTATTCCACCTGACTGAACTGCTCACGCAAGTTCTTGACGGTATCAGGCTCACCGCGCACCCGAAAGAAAGTACCTTCATTATCTGAACGCTCTTCTAACACTTGGCAGCTCGCATAGATTCTCCCACGCAATTGCTGTACCGACCAAGGAAGAAAGAGCTCGTCTTCAACCTGATCTTGTTGGAAAAATTCAACGATTTTTTGACGTAGCTGCGCAACCTCATCAGATCGAATTGCGCTCATCACAACACAATCCGGATACTGTGTCCGCAAAGCCGCGGCGCGCTCAGCTTGCATCACTGCATCGCCAACATGGTCAATTTTATTGAAAACACGAATACGCGGCACGACATTCGCTCCGATCTCTCTAAGCACTTGATTGGTTACCTCAAGCTGGCGCACAAATCCGGGATCGCTAGCATCAATGACATGAAGTAACAAAGACGCATCAAGCGCTTCGTCCAGCGTTGATTTGAAGGACGCGACAAGCCCGTGCGGCAGGTTCTTGATAAAACCAACCGTGTCACTCACCAGTACACGTGGAACGCTTTCTGGATAGAGTGCGCGCACTGTGGTATCCAGCGTAGCAAAAAGTTTATTTGCCACCAGCACTTCACTTCCCGTAAGAGCCCGCATCAGAGTGGATTTACCGGCATTCGTGTAGCCAACGAGCGCCACGCTAGCGAGCCCTTGGCGCTCTTGCCGCCGCGCCCGCTGCGTTTTGCGCTCTGCATCCATCGCAACGATCTCCTGTTGAAGTTCGGCGATACGATCACGGATCTTGCGCCGGTCTAACTCCGTATGCGATTCGCCGCCTCCCCGACCACCAACACCGCTGCGTTGTCGCCCTTGTGGCCCCGCAAGCTTTGCAGCCTCGCGCAAGCGCGGTGCCATGTATCCAAGGCGCGCAATCTCCACCTGGGCACGCGCAGCGCGAGAACGAGCATTACGGTGGAAGATTTCGAGAATAACCATCGTGCGATCCATTACTTCGCAATCAACCTCATTTTCAAGATTACGCGCCTGGGATGGCGAAATCTCGTGATCAACCAAAAGAGTATCAATATTCCGGCTATCAGGATTGGTAATTTTTTCCTCGAACTTGGCAAACTCTGATTCGTTGTTTACAAAGTAGCGAATCTCCCGTCGCTTGCCGATGCCAAGATAAGCTGTTGTATCGAAGCTAGAGCGCTTCTGCACAAACTTGTTAACAACTTCATACCCCAGTGTTTTTGCGAGCTCTCGTAGCTCAGTCAACGATGCCTCAAACTCGACATCGCTCACGCTCGGCAGCTGAACTGCCGCCACAATGGCGTACTTGGGTTTTTCTTTGACTGCTATTGGCATTAGGGAATGTATCTCTTGTATGGACGAAGTCAGATAGTACCTGAAAAAGGTTCTGTAGCATTAACAGAAATGTTAAAGAATTGACCACCTGTACCGGTTAAAAATTGTTTGTACTGAACTGAGTTAACAACCCTCACTATCGCGAGGCTATGTAAGAAATCTCAGAATTGTTTACAGAGAGGTTGATTGAAATAAGCGAAGAGTATTTCATAAGGGGTAGCATTATTCAAACTCTTATGAGGC
>JAMXAE010000006.1 GCA_024281695.1 Nitrosomonas sp.
CTACGATTGATCAGTGAGATGACCTTATGTGCGCCCATACGTTTCGCTAATAGTGCGGACATAATATTATTCTCTTCATCATTCGTCAGCGCACAGAACATATCCATCTCGGCGATACTTTCGCTTTCTAGAAGTGCTTCGTCTGTTGCATCACCATGCAACACCAAAGCACTACTCAATTCCGCCGCCAAACGTTCGCTTGCCTGATAATTGTGTTCAATAATTCTAACTTGATAATCTTTTTCCAATGTTTCAGCGAGACGTTTGCCGATTTTTCCACCCCCAGCAATCATCACACGCTTAACGGGCTTATCCATATTCCGTAGCTCTCGCATCACTGCCCGAATATCTTCCATAGCAGCAATAAAAAAAACCTCATCCTCTGCTTCGATAATCGTATCGCCTTCCGGGATAATAGGTCGATCTTTGCGAAAAATTGCTGCAACACGTGTATCTACATTAGGGACATGCTTACGCAATTCCTGCAATTGCTGTCCGACAAGTGGTCCACCTGTGAGTGCACGCACCGCGACCAAGCTCACCCTTCCTGCCGCAAAATCTAGGACTTGTAAGGCTTCAGGAAACTCAATCAATCTTTCAATATACTCAGTTAGAATCTGCTCTGGAGAAATAGCGAAATCGACACAAAAATTTTCCGCTGAAAAAATTTCTGGATGTATCAAATACTCAGTCGATCGAATACGTGCAATTTTAGTAGGTATATTAAATAGAGTAGCAGCAAGCTTGCAAGCCACCAGATTGGTTTCGTCATGTTCGGTTACCGCCAGAATCATATCCGCATCTTCAGCACCGGCATTTGCTAACACGGATGGATGGGAAGCATTACCAACCACTGTGCGCAAATCCAAGCGCTCCTGCAATAGCGCCAGTCGTTTGGCATCAACATCGACAATGGTGATATCGTTAGCTTCACTCACCAGGCTTTCTGCCACCGATGAACCAACTTGACCTGCTCCAAGAATGATGATCTTCAATTAAAAAACCTATTTCGTGTTAACTGATACAGTTCTACACACATAAAACTCCTAACGATTCTCACGCACCCAATCTCGCCACTGTGCGAACAAATGAGGATCTAATGCTGCGATCACTGATCGTTGCCAGGGTGAACCAGCCCAATAATCATCTTGATCAAAACCACACATGTTTCCGCCTGCTTCTTCAAGAATTAGCGAACCTGCCGCATAATCCCATGGTTTTTGTCCACCATGCAGATACAAATCAAAATAGCCAGCAGCGGTATAGCACCATTCAAGAGCACAAGCGCCATAATTTCGCTGTGACGCATAGGGCGGATAGGCAGCAACTTTTGCCGCAAATTTTCTGTCCAATCGCTTCAAATCCACATTTGCCATGGCGCTCGATAACGTCGGCACATATTTCTTGATAGGCAATGCTGTCCCATTTAGAAAAGCCCCACCTCCCTTGGTCGCATAAAACATTTCATCCGCCACTGGATTATAGATCACCCCTAGAACACCTCTACCTTGCTCCATCAATGCCACCGAAATTGCAAAATAAGGCAGTCCATTCAAGAAATTAGAGGTGCCATCAATCGGATCAACGCTCCATAATCCAGATTCACCTTTAACCCATTGTTCTTCCTGCTCCTGCTTTGTCATTTCCTCACCCATGATGGCAGCCGGATAAATCTTCTGTAATGCATACAATAAAGCTTTCTGTGCGGCCACATCCGCTTCTGTGAAGAAACTACCATCCGACTTAATCTGACGATCCACTTGCAAATAGCGTGGCATCACAACTTGCCGCGCGACCTCTTTAACTACTGTAATCACTTTTTCTACTAGCACTGTTACTCCGAACGCCACTTGATCGAGCAGCCGATACTAGGAATTTGATTGTCTGGACCCCGACCCGTTTTGGCAACCTGCAGCATGGCTTCAAACAAATCGCGCCGTACATCGGCAGGTGCGGCCTCTTTACGCGACGCATCCAGGCGTCCACGATATTGCAGTTCCAACTTATTATTGAATCCGAAAAAATCGGGTGTACACACCGCACCATATCGTTTGGCTATTTGCTGGGTTTCATCCCAGACATAAGGAAAAGGATAATTTAATTTCTTGGCAACCAATGCCATATTCTCAAAGGAATCGTCTGGGTAATCCGCTGGGTCGTTCGACATGATGGCGATGGCATTTATACCATGCTGTTTTAACTCATTCACATCACGAATAATCCGATCCTGTACCGCTTTCACATACGGACAATGATTGCAAATGAACATCACCAGCAATCCATTTTCGCCTTTTGCGGAGCTTAAATTATGGCGTTTCCCATCAACACCTAGCAAATCAAAATCAATCGCCTTCCAACCAAAATCACAAATTGGTGTTTCCAAACTTGCCATATACTTTCTCCCTAATATCGATGGTATCTCAGAAAAATATTTTTCAGTTGAGCATGGTTATCTCAAGCTTCTACTTAGTTTTCGCCTATACAGACATAGAATACTAACAACAGCCAGGCAATGCTGAATACTTATCGTGTTATATTATCATGAGTCCATTTACTGAAATGATAACTTGCCCGGACAAGACGCCATCATGCACCCTCGCTTCCATCATCCAACAGAAATCACCATTGGGCAAGTCGTTGAGTTATCGGCCGAGAATAAACATCATGCTGCCCGCGTATTGCGACTCAAGAATGGAGATGCGATTACCTTATTCAGTGGAAGTGGCGGCGAATTTTCCGCGCATATCGTCAATATCAGTAAATCGAGCACCAGTGTTTTAATTGACGCTTATCAGGAAATTGAATGCGAATCACCGCTTCAAATAGAGTTAGTACAAGCCATCTGTGTCAACGAAAAAATGGATTGGATCATCCAAAAAGCGGTGGAACTGGGCGTGACCCGCATACAATCCATTACAACCGACCGTAGCATCGTGCATTTGTCCGATGAGCGTTCTTCCAAGCGTCTGCAACACTGGCAGAAAATCATTATTTCGGCCTGCGAACAATGTGGCAGGAATCATTTACCGGAGATATTGCCTTTGATTACGCTGCCGGAATGGTTAAGTCAAAAGAAAACCAAGCAATCACTACATGACTTAAATTTGATACTTTCCCCAACAGCGCCGAAAAATCTAAGAAACATACCGCAGCCACCTGCCAATGCGCACATAGCACTCGCGATTGGTCCCGAAGGCGGATTTACGCAGGACGAAGAAGTAGCTATTTTACATACCGGTTTCATTCCGGTATGTTTGGGAAAACGTACTTTGCGCACAGAAAGCGCCGCTTTAGCGGCCATTTCCGCATTGCAAACCCTGTGGGGCGACTTCTGAGTGTATAAGTAAGCAATGAATTGAATCTTGACTGACAATGAATAACACCACGACTGATTTTGTTTCCTGGTTCCGCTCCGTTGCACCTTATGTCAACGCATTCAGGGGAAAAACTTTCGTCATCGGCTTTAGTGGCGAAATGGTCACCGATATAAAATTTGTTAGCTTTATTCACGATATCAATTTACTCGCCAGCCTCGGCGTCAGATTGGTACTTGTCCACGGCGCACGCCCGCAAATCCAATTACGCTTGGATGAATCGCAATTGGAAACCCAATCAGTCATGGGCATGCGTGTTACCGACGCCGCTGCGCTACAATGTGTCAAAGAATCGGTCGGGCGCGTGCATCATGAAATTGCCGCATTGCTCTCGATGGGGTTACCCAACTCACCGATGGCCAATGCTTCTATCCATGTATCCAGTGGAAATTTTGTCACGGCTTGCCCGTACGGTGTTATTCAGGGTATCGATTTAATGCATACCGGAAAAGTACGTAAAATTAATGCGCAAGCTATCCATGCTCGCTTGGAACAAAACGATGTCGTGCTGATCTCACCGCTGGGCTATTCACCGACCGGTGAGATCTTTAATCTCACGATGGAAAATGTGGTTACCGAAGTTGCGATTGCGCTCAGTGCCGAAAAATTGATTTTTCTTTTGGATACTCTGGATAGCACAGCAACTTCCGCCGGCAATCCTGAAGCCCTGCCACGCGAACTCACTGTCGCAGAAAGCAAATCTTTACTCGAAAACAAAGCAGCGGCAACCAGCGATTTACTCTCCGACGAAATCCGCGCATCGCTACGCTGTGCAATCAAGGCCTGTGAAACGCATGTCACACGAACGCATCTGATCAGCCGCCATTGCGATGGTACCATCCTGCAAGAGCTTTTCACACACGATGGCATCGGCTGGATGATCTCGCAGGAAACACTGCAATCACTGCGAAAAGCTAGGATTGAAGATGTTGGCGGCATTCTGCAACTGATCGAACCGCTGGAAACCGAGGGTATTCTGGTGCGGCGTAATCGTGAATTGCTGGAAATTGAAATCGATCGCTTTACGGTTTTCGAACACGACGGCATCATCCTAGGTTGCGCCGCGTTGTACCCGTTTCCTGAAGAGAACGCCTGTGAACTGGCCTGCTTAGCAATCCACCCGGATTACCGTGACTTGGGACACGGCGAACGCCTGCTCAAGCACATCGAAAACAAAACCATCGCGCAGGATATCCACAAACTGTTCGTTCTCACCACACATGCCACGCATTGGTTTATCGAACACGGCTTTAATCCCGCCACCCCGGCTGAATTACCCAAAGCCAAACAGAATTTATACAATTATCAGCGCCGCTCGAAAGTGTTAATCAAGCACTTATAATTTTTCCATAGAAAATACACTTCCGCTGTTTACTCAGTGAAACGAACGTTTCATAATGCCGGACTTTCCTCAAAAGGAAATTCTGACCTTGTCCTTCGACAAGCTCAGCACGGGACGCGATATGTGGTCCAGAGAATTTCCAATACTCTTTTACTGACTTGGAACAAGGATACGAAATGGCAAGAATGGTGAAATGCATCAAACTAGGCCGCGAAGCCGAAGGCCTGGATTTTCAAACCTACCCCGGCGAATTGGGCAAAAGAATTTTTGAGAATGTTTCCAAGGAAGCCTGGAGTCAGTGGATCAAGCACCAAACCACGCTGGTCAACGAAAACCGCTTGAATCTCTCAGACGCCAAAGCACGAAAATACCTAGCGGAACAAATGGAAGCGCATTTTTTTGGGGAAGGTGCGGAACAGGCGGCGGGGTATGTGCCTCCGAAAGATCAGTCATAAGTTTTGACACCCCAAAAAATCTAGCATTTAAACTTAGCCACTTGTGAACCAGCAGCCGACCAAGACAAATCGGAACGGAACGTGCATCATTCTGTTTCAACTCTGTTTACAGCTGTATCTCCCAAATCTTGAGATCTCGGTAGGCAATCGGTCAATTCTCTCAAAGCGGTAATACGAGCAGATGCGTTTGCAATTGCTTGTAATGACAAAGCAAGTCGCATAGCAACACGCTTCATTTCTCGTGTCGATGAAGCAATTTTCTCAACAGCAGACTTAAATCCAAGAGCGCTATTGATCGTCCCTTGAGCGGCATCTACTAGTGTTCGTACCGGCTGCAAGATCTGAGTTTCATCGTTAAGTTGTGCTGGATCTGCAACAAGTTGCTCTAAAATATACCTGAGACCTGGCTCCAATCTATCAACACTCTGTCCGTACTCACCGGCTGTAACTTGAAGCCGATTAACAGGATCTTCGAGAAGAACAGCAACCCTATTCACCAAAGCAAGTTTATCTGAAATTTTTCCACCTTTAGATTCGATCTCTTCGATCTTTTGAGTACCATCAGAAATAATTCGGGTAATTTCCTCATTAATACTAGAAGCTGTTGCCATTGCTTGAACCAATGACTGAAATGATTCCTCAGTATCAGCCAGTTTCTCAAGATAACCAGATTCCTCATAATCAGATCCAATGCCCCGCGATTCGTCGAAGTCGATTGCAACAGTAGTGCTCGCCCCCTCAAACCAGACTCGAGTTGCAGTTACTGGATCTCCTCCCATATCAAGACCAGCAGCAAGTACTTGCGACAACCTCTTGCGCGCTTCTACCAAGCCTGCTGGTGAGCGCTTGAATATAATTGTTCTAATTGCTGCAATATCAAAAGGTAGTTTATCTCGCTCTCCAAGCTGAATAGTTAACTTACCAGTTGTATGACGTAAACCAAGCTCATACATCACATTCGGATTTGCCCCGGTCAGATCTGCAATGACAATTGGTGCATCTCGAAGATGTCTGAATACTTGCTCTGGAATTTCGCCTGTGCGATCAATCTCATCTGCTCGAAATGCTATTACACCAAAAGCAGAACAGGCTGGTTCAATAACTTCCTCCAGAACTTGAATTCCTTCTTCGTAAACAACTCTGTTTAAAGTTCCATCTGGAGCATCACGATCACCAATGGGGCCAATCACGAATGCTTTTAAAGACGACAATGTCGTAGTCATGTTGATGACTTAATTGGAAACCTATGACAGGCTGCATGAAACAGCATCCATCATAGGTTTATTGAGTACTTTTATACTTTGACTTACTTAATAACCGCGTTCAACTCACCTTTAGCATAGCGGTTCGCCATACTTTCCAGAGAAATCGGTTTGATTTTTCCAGCCTGTCCGGCACAGCCGAAGGCTTCAAAACGCGCTTTACAAATATCCTTAGCAGCAGCGGTCGCTTCTTTCAGGAATTTGCGCGGATCAAAATTGCTTTTGTCTTTTTCCAGACTGCGGCGAATCGCACCGGTCATGGCTAGGCGGATATCGGTGTCGATATTGACTTTGCGCACGCCATACTTGATCCCCTGTTGGATTTCTTCAACCGGTACGCCGTAGGTTTCTTTGATATCACCGCCGTATTGACGGATGATTTCCAACCATTCTTGCGGTACTGAGCTGGAGCCGTGCATCACCAGATGGGTATTGGGAATACGTTGATGAATCTCTTTGATACGTTGAATGGCCAGAATATCGCCCGTTGGTTTACGCGTAAATTTGTAAGCGCCGTGCGAAGTTCCAATCGCAATCGCCAAGGCATCCACACCGGTTTTACGCACAAAGTCGGCGGCCTCTTCTGGATCGGTCAGCAATTGATCATGAGACAGCACACCTTCTGCGCCATGCCCATCTTCTGCTTCTCCCATGCCGGATTCCAACGAACCCAAGCAACCCAACTCGCCTTCCACCGAAACACCCACCGAATGTGCGGTATTGACTACATCTGCCGTGACCTTGACGTTGTATTCGTAGGTGGAGGGTGTTTTGGCATCTGCTTGCAATGAGCCGTCCATCATAACGCTGGAAAAACCGCTACGGATTGCATTGACGCAAACGGATGGGGAAGCGCCATGATCCTGATGCATGACGATCGGTATATGCGGATAGGACTCAACGGCCGCTTCAATTAAGTGACGTAAAAATGCTTCGCCGGCATATTTTCTTGCACCTGCTGAACCCTGCATGATGACCGGGCTATTACACTCATCAGCCGCCTGCATGATCGCCTGGATTTGTTCCAGATTGTTAACGTTAAAAGCAGGCAAGCCATAGCCATTTTCTGCAGCGTGATCGAGTAGTTGTCTTAATGATACAAGTGCCATTTAATTCTCCTTCAAAAATTATCTTAATGTGATCCTGATTTAATACAAACGCTTGTTCTTTTAAAATCTTTGATTCTTTTCACCATCGCTATCGTTATTCCAGATCGGCATTGCATGTCCGTCAGCTTATGTAGCATCCACACCTTGCCGTAACCTCCATTCGCCGACTTTGATAATCTTCATCGTATTAGTGCCACCTGACTTACCGACTGGTTCGCCGATCGTCATCACCATGATATCACCATTTCGCACGACACCACGCTGGAGCAATTCCTCTTCAGCCAGATTCAGAATAATCTCCGGATCATTAAGTCCTTCACCAAATTCAACCGGATAAACTCCCCTGAATAGCGTTACTCTGCGACGCGTTTCTTCATTGGGACTTAGCGCAAAAATAGGCACCTTGGAACTTCTTCGCGACATTAGCAATGCCGTCACGCCGCTTTGCGTTAAAGCTGCAATCGCACGAATCTGCAACCCGCTGGCGGTAAACATGGTGGCACGGGCGATCGCTTCTTCAATCGTGGCCGGGCTTGTGTTGGCCATTCGCTTGTCATGGCTAACCAAATATTCCTTTTCGGCCTCCAGACAAACACGTGCCATGGCTTCTACTGCTTCCACCGGATATTCACCTGCCGCCGATTCTGCCGATAGCATGACCGCATCGGTGCCATCCAATACTGCATTGGCGACATCCGATACTTCCGCACGCGTTGGAATCGGATTAGTAATCATCGATTCCATCATCTGCGTTGCGGTCACAACCAACTTATTATTGCCGCGTGCGGAGCGAATCATTCTTTTTTGCAGGGCTGGAACAGCGGCGTCTCCCACTTCAACCGCCAGATCGCCACGCGCCACCATAATCGCATCGGATGCTTCCACAATATCATCCAGCGCAAGAATGGCTTCCGAGCGCTCAATCTTTGCCATGATCATGCCTTTGCCACCAGCCTCTTGCATCAATGTCCGCGCCTGCCGGATATCATCACCGGAACGCACAAACGAAACGGCCAAATAATCGGCGCCCAGTAGTGCAGCCGTTTTGATGTCTTCCAGATCCTTGCTCGTCAATGCGGGCGCACCCAGTCCGCCGCCTTTGCGATTGATACCTTTATTGTTCGACAGTATTCCACCTTGTTCAACGATACAAAATACTTGATGACCTTTCACATGCGAAACACTCAGCACAATGCGGCCATCATCCAACATTAGTGTGGCACCAGCTTCCAGATCATTCGGTAGTTCTTTATAGTCTAATCCGACTCTTTCCTGATTACCCAGCTCACAAGTAGCATCCAAAATGAACGGATCCCCCACTTCAAGCCTGATTTTTCCGTGCTCGAACCTGCCAACACGGATTTTAGGACCCTGCAAATCAGCCAGAACACCGACAGTTAAGCCCGCCGCGCGCGCCAGAGAACGGGTTAATTCTGCAAACTCAATATGTTGTTCACGCGTCCCATGAGAGAAATTAATCCGAACAACATCCACACCAGCCCGGATCATGCGATCCAGTATTTTGGGATTACTACAAGCAGGGCCGAGCGTTGCTACAATTTTTGTTCTTCGAATCATTATCTCTCTTGACGATTAGTTAGCGCGTGTTTCTAATATTTCTACCGCAGGCAATTTCTTGCCCTCTAAGAATTCGAGGAATGCACCACCTGCCGTTGATATATAAGATATCTTGTCATAAATATCGTATTTCTGAATGGCAGCAATGGTATCACCGCCCCCTGCCAGCGTAAAAGCGCTTGTCTCTGCAATCGCCCGGGCAATTTTCTCAGTTCCCGCACCAAACTGATCGAACTCAAACACACCCACCGGGCCATTCCAAACCACTGTTCCCGCGTGCATGATGATCTCCACCAATTCTTGTGCACTTTTAGGCCCGATATCAAAGATCATGTCGTCATTACTCACATCACCGGCATCTTTCAAAACTGCAGGCTCATTGGTGTCAAATTTCTTGCCCACTACCACATCAACCGCGATGGGAATCGATGCGTTGCGTTTAGCCATTTTATCCATTAGAACTTTGGCCGTTGGCACCAGATCATCTTCACACAGTGATTTGCCGACATTCTTGCCAGTCGCTTTCAAGAAAGTATTGGCAATGCCCCCACCCACCACTAACTGGTCCACTTTTTCAGATAATGATTCAAGTACCGTCAGCTTGGTTGAAACCTTGGAACCACCAACAATCGCCACCATAGGTCTTGCCGGATTCAACAAGGCTTTGGTTAATGCTTCCAGTTCTTCAGTGAGCAAAATACCTGCGCAAGCTACTGGTGCATATTTGGCGATACCATGAGTCGATGCCTCTGCTCGGTGTGCAGTACCAAATGCATCCATCACAAAGACATCGCATAATTTTGCATATTTCTGCGCAGTTTCATCTAAATTTTTCTTTTCGCCTTTATTGATGCGGCAATTCTCCAGCACGACCAGCTCACCATCCGCTATCTCAAAACCACCATCCATCCAGTCTTTAATTAAACGCACTGGTTTATGCAAGCGATCCGCAATGTTATCGGCTACTGGTTTCAGTGAGTTTTCCTCGGTCCATTGTCCTTCTTCAGGACGACCCAGGTGAGATGTGACCATCACTTTAGCGCCTTGTTTAAGGCAGTGATTAATTGTCGCCATTGAGGCAGTAATGCGTGCGTCGGATGTCACTTTACCATCTTTCACAGGCACATTCAGATCAGCACGTATAAATACACGTTTACCCTTCAGATCAAGGTCAACAAGTTTAATAACAGACACGGCAAGCTCCAGAATTGTCTTTAAGAAAAGTATAAAGGATAGCTAAGGCTACCCTTTATGTATTAACTAATTGAATATCAAAGTTGAGACAGCAATCAAAATCTTACTGATGCACTTTCGATTGCATATCTTCTAGCACATTGTTACTTAGCAACCGTCCGAACCATTTCCAATACTTTGGTGGAATAGCCCCATTCATTGTCATACCATGCAACCACCTTGACAAAGCTCTTATCCAAAGCCATACCTGCTTCGGCATCAAAAATAGAAGTACAGCTTTCACCACGAAAATCGGTGGATACCACTTTCTGATCGGTATATCCCAACACGCCTTTCATTGCACCTTCTGAAGCATCTTTCATCGCTTTGCAGATCTCTTCATAAGAGGCATCTTTTTCCAGCTCAACGGTCAAATCCACAACAGACACATCAGATGTGGGAACACGGAAGGCCATACCGGTCAGTTTTTTGTTCAATTCAGGAATAACAACACCGACTGCTTTAGCCGCACCGGTTGAGGATGGAATGATATTTTCCAGAATACCGCGACCACCGCGCCAATCTTTGTTGGATGGACCATCCACTGTTTTTTGCGTAGCGGTTGCTGCATGGACCGTTGTCATTAAACCACGCTTAATTCCCCATTTGTCATTCAATACCTTGGCGATCGGTGCTAAGCAGTTCGTGGTACAAGAAGCATTAGAAATAATGCTTTCGCCTTTATATGATTTGTCGTTCACGCCATAAACAAACATCGGAGTATCATCTTTGGAAGGGGCCGACATAATGACCTTCTTGGCACCCGCTGTTAAATGCTTTTCACAGGTTTCCTTAGTCAAAAATAGACCCGTCGATTCAACCACCACTTCAGCACCGACTTCGCTCCATTTCAATTCAGCGGGATCTTTAATAGCTGTCAAGCGAATTCTCTTACCATTAACGACCAGGGTATTTCCATCAATTGAAATATCACCTTGAAAACGACCGTGCACTGAATCATGTTTCAACATATAAGCGAGATAATCCGGCTCTAACAAATCATTAATGGCTACTATCTCAATATCAGAGAAATTCTGAATTGCGGAGCGAAAAACCATACGTCCAATACGACCAAACCCATTAATCCCAACTTTAATTGTCATACCCAAACTCCTTAAATAAAAATCTTTTTTATCTCCAGGTGAATAATCATCACCCACACTTATATAAAATTAGAGAATACCTTTTACTATCTTAATTACGTTCTCGACGGTAAAGCCGAAGTGTTTAAATAACACATCAGCAGGCGCCGATTCGCCAAAGGAATCAATCCCCACCACAGCTCCGTCCAGACCAACGTACTTACGCCAGAAATCTGTCACACCGGCTTCTACAGCTACTCGTTTAATGCTCTTTGGCAAGACGGCCTCTTTATAAGATGGTTCCTGACGATCAAATATATTGGTACATGGCATAGAAACAACACGTACATGAATACCCTCTTCCGCCAGTATTTTTTGTGCATTCATTACCAGACCGATTTCTGAGCCTGTCGCGATCAAGATTGCTTGGGGTTTTCCATTACTTGCCTCCGACAATACATAGCCGCCCTTATCAATGAGTTTTATCGTAGCTGCATCACGTTTCTGGAATGGCAAATTCTGCCGACTGAATATCAGTGTTGATGGACCATCTTTACGTTCAATAGCACGTGCCCATGACACTGTTGATTCAACAGTGTCACAAGGACGCCATACGTCCATATTCGGGATATAACGCAATGTGGCTGTTTGTTCCACGGGTTGATGCGTCGGGCCATCTTCACCTAGACCAATCGAATCATGGGTAAACACAAATATATTGCGAATTTTCATCAATGCAGCCATACGCAGGGCATTACGGGCATATTCAGAAAACATTAAAAATGTAGCGCCATAAGGAATCAATCCACCATGCAGCGACAATCCGTTCATCATCGCACTCATGCCAAACTCACGTACGCCATAATAGACATAATTACCACCGTTTTTCTGGCTAATCCCCTTAGAACCTGACCATAAAGTCAAATTAGATCCCGCCAAATCCGCAGAACCACCGATCAATTCTGGCAAAATTGGTGCCAAACCTTCAATCGCATTTTGTGAGGCTTTGCGGCTAGCAATCGTCTCTGCTTTTGCGTTGACCTGATTGATAACGCTATCGACATGACTATGCCAGTTTGCGGGTAAATCACCTGCCATGCGACGGTTAAACTCAGCAGCTTCGGCAGGATGCTTTTCTGCATATTCAGCAAATTTCTGATTCCACTCAGTTTCAAGTTTCTGGCCCTTCGCTCTTGCATCCCAAGCACTATATACTTCTTGTGGTATTTCAAAAGGCGGATGATGCCAGCCAATATGTGGACGAGTAGCCGCAATCTCGGCGTCACCCAATGCGGCACCATGCACTGAATGGGTATTAGCCATATTCGGAGAACCCAAGCCAATGACTGTTTTGCAACAAATCATTGATGGTTTATTGTTTACTTGCTTGGCAGCCTCAATCGCCGCTTCGATCGCTTCTGGATCATGTCCGTTGACATTCGGCACAACATGCCAGCCATAAGATTCAAATCGCTTTGGCGTGTCGTCAGTAAACCAACCTTCCACATGACCATCAATGGAAATACCATTATCATCGTAAAAACAGATTAGTTTGCCTAAACCCAAGGTACCTGCTAAGGAGCAAGCTTCGTGAGAGATACCTTCCATCAGACAACCATCACCTAGAAAAACATAGGTATGATGATCCACAATATTATAGCCAGGACGATTAAATTCAGCAGCCAGTACCTTTTCTGCCAGGGCCATACCTACCGCATTGGTAATACCCTGACCTAATGGACCTGTTGTGGTTTCTACACCGGGGGTATATCCATATTCCGGATGTCCGGGTGTTTTGGAGTGAAATTGACGGAATTTCTTGATTTCTTCCATGGGCAAATCGTAGCCGGTCAGATGCAATAAGGCATAGATCAACATCGAGCCATGTCCATTGGAAAGAATAAATCGGTCACGGTCAACCCATTCTGGATTGCTAGGATTATGACGCAGATGGTGAATCCACAGCACTTCAGCAATTTCGGCCATACCCATTGGCATACCGGGGTGACCAGAATTGGCTTTTTGCACAGCATCCATCGCCAATGCACGAATCGCACTGGTCAAATCTTTAAATACCGGCGCGTCAAAATCCTTGAATGTACCCATCGATACTAACTCCCTTATATTTTCAAAAAACGGAAATGGCCAATCTGCATATTCATCACTATGCAGATTGGCGACAAAGTTAGTATTATCCCTTAAGATGGATGATACGACAACTTCATTTTTCGCATAAAACCAATCCAGTAGCAGCAGAATTTCCTGCCAGAATCAATTTCCTCGCAGTTTAATTCCTAGTAGTTTTATTTTTCGATAAAGATGTGTGCGCTCTAATCCAGCTCTATCGGCTACACGAGTCATATTGCCATTTTCTTGATCTATTAATCTTTCAAAATAAGTTTTTTCAAACAAATCACGCGCTTCACGCAATGAAAGATCAAGGGGAATTTCCGGAGCCACTGAAGTCGAAGCTGATTCAGGGAAAACCATTGCCTGCTGAACAGCCTCCACTGAAATCTCATCACCCACGTAGGTCAAAGCCAAAGAATGCACGACACCGGTGAGTTGCGTAAGATTACCCGGCCAATCATAATTTCGTAAACAATTCAGCGCAGCCGTACTAAATTGAACAGCTGATGAAGCTTCACCGGATTCAACAAAACGCGACAAAATTTGATTAGCTAATTCAGGAATATCCTCTCGATGTGCTCTCAATGCTGGAATACCAATACTCAAGCTACTCAGCACTTCATATAACTTGGGATGATAAGCTCCCTGCGCTGTCAACTCAGCTAATGGTTGTGATGTCGCACATACTAATCGCACATTATATTTTTCTAGCTTACTCAATAATAATAGCAACCCTTTTTGTCCCAATTTGCTGACTTCACCGACATCCTTCAAAAATAACACTCCATCACGCGCAAGCTCCAACAAATCCAATGGCGATTCTGCCAATGATGTCAGTGTTTCTGGTTCCACCCAAGGAGTATTCACGCGGTGCATAAATCTTGCACATATCTCCACACCAACACCAGGTTCGCCCATTAGGAGCAAAGGAGTTTTCAGATTCGCAACTTGCTCCAGTCTTTTTCTAAGATCTGTAATCAATACCCCTTTCCCTAAACTGGCCAGGGAAAGTGCCGAATGTTGTTTACTTTGTCCCCCTCGCAAAGCTTTGCTGACGGTACTGAGCAGCTTTTGCAAAGGTATCGGTTTCTCAAGATAGCCAAATGCACCAATACGCGTTGCTTCAACCGCAGTATCAATGGTGCCATGCCCAGACATCATAATGACCGGCATCGTCAGCATACCGTTGCTAGCCCAATCTTTTAACAATGTAATACCATCGGTATCAGGCATCCAAATATCCAGCAACACAAGATCCGGACGCGTCTGACTACGCCACACTCGAGCTTGTTCAGCATTCTCGGCCAGCGCTACACGATATCCTTCATCACGCAGAATCTCAGACAGCAATTCGCGTATACCAATTTCGTCATCAACAACAAGTATCGTATTGTTTGTTATCATTTAGAGTTTTCTCCGCTACCGAAATCTAATCAGCTTGTCCGCAACTGTCAATTTCCAGAATTATCTATTAATTCTGAGTGCTAAAATTCATTAACTGATACTCGAGTATGAAAAATTTTATTCACCCCTTCGTTAATCACTCATTCCATAACTCAGCTTCATGCTAATTTGTTGCCTCTCGCTGACACTTTCTTTTCTACTGTCGGCAAGATAATTGAGATTTGTGCACCATGAGGCTTAATATTCTCAACATGAATCACACCTTCATGTTCCTCAACAATTTTCTTGACAATAGGCAAACCCAATCCCGTTCCTCTTGATTTAGTGGTGACATAAGGCTCAAAAACTCTGGCTCTGATCTCATCTGCAAAACCGCAACCATTATCGCGTATACTTAGTTGCACCCCCCCGTACACCATTTCAGTTTTTACTTCTATGACAGGCTCCGATGTATCAATCAATGCATCCTGCGCATTCTGCAATAAATTATGCAGCACTTGACGCAATTGAGCGGAATCTCCTTTGACTACAGGCAAGTCATCTGCCAATACCTGCTTAATTTGTATAGGTTTCTTACTATTATCCGTCGCCATACTTGCTGTCTCATAAAGTGACAACACTTCGCGCACCAATCGATTAAAATCAAGCTGACGCAATTCTAATGCGGGAATACGTGCGTACTGATTGAATTCATTCACCATTCTCTTCAGTGCTTCCACCTGATTAACAATTGTTTCTGTAGAGCGCCGCAATATTCTGGCATCTTCTTCGTTCAGCTTATTGATCAATTTGTGTTGCACTCGCTCCGCAGAGAGTTGAATAGGCGTCAGTGGGTTTTTAATTTCATGTGCCAGTCGACGTGCAACTTCGCCCCAGGCAACTGCACGCTGCACTTGCAATAGATTAGTAATATCGTCAAAAACCACCACTCCACCACCTCCCGATATCTCGGGCAATCTCGTTCCCCGTATCAGAAGAACCTGATGGTTACCATCCTCTGAGCGTGTTAATTGACGCTGCCAAACACCTGCTGTTCCCGAGTTAAAACCTTCTCTGATTTCAGAAACCAGGCTACTGAGCTGAGGCTCATTGTCCACACATCCTTCAATAATTGAGCTATCCAAACTAATCAAAGGTACCTGGAGTATCTGCTCCGCACTACGATTTGCCTTAGATAAAACCAATTGATCATCAAACACCAGCACACCCGATGAAAGATTTGCCAGAATGCTTTCCAAATGTGCACGCGCGCTTTCCACCTCCTGTTGATTATGTTGTGCAGTTGCTCTCGCCTCCTCCAATTGTTGCGTCATCAAATTAAAAGACTCTGTCAGTACGCCTAGCTCATCGCGACTCTGAACCATATGACGCCGACTATAGTCCCCTTGCGCGATAGCGCGCGTACTTTCTGCCAACATACCCAATGGAGCGCTCAGCTTCTCGCTAAGTAACGAAGCCGTTGCAAGCGCTGAAAATAGTGATAATAACAATGCCAACGTTAATGTAACACTATACAGACGCGTTAATCCCTGACGTGACAAAGAAAGCTCTTGATAATCCTGATACCCTGCCTGTACCCTTTCCGCGTCTTTTGCCAATTGCACAGGAACCGGCTGCAAGAGCTGAAGCACGCGTATGTCTTCCTTCAAACTCAACACATTAACCGGAGCCACTACACGTAAATACAAACCTCTATCCGCAATCGTCTCAACTGCACGATAAGCCTTCTGAATTCTTATATGACGCATCATAGCTGCGTTAGGCATTTCAGGGAATAATGCCAAGTTACTGCCACTGGAAAATGCAATAACTTTGCTATCCTGATTAAATAAAGTTGCTTCCTCAACTTGCGATTGCATCAATAATTCATTGAGAATCAGCAAAGGCGGATTTGAAGGCTCAGATAATACCAATGCTGTGGTTTGCGCCTTTTTCTGTAATTCATCCAACAAGTTCTCAAGCATGGTGTGACCCAGACTTAAACCTCCTTCGAGTGCACGATCTACTTTTACATCAAACCAAGACTCAATACTTTTCTCGAGAAACTGAACAGATACTGCATATACCAAAACACCCGGAAGTATCGCCATCAGCGAAAAGACCAGCATTAAACGTAATGCCAGCCTAGATCCAAATACACCTGACTTAAGCCTACGCCTAAATCTCCATAACAAAAATCCCACGATAACCATGAGAAATAGTACGAAGGCAATATTGATACCCAACAATAATCGATATTCCCGTTCAAAAAATTCGGTATTGGCGCCGGCTGTTGCCAGCAAAAAAAGCATGACTGCTCCTAATCCTGCACCAATAGTGAGTACATATTTCATTGATGATATTTAATCTGCAGCGGTTGCTCTGGTGTCGGTAACTTCATGTGCCATTCTAATCTATCCGAAGTCAAATCCCATTTCTTTGAACCCAGCGCTTCCACTTGGAATGGCTTAGGCATGCGTGTCAAATCTAACCATACACGTAATGAGGCAATATAGTCGACATCTTGTTTTAATTCGGATTTGATCGTCAGCGGATAATCATGCAATTGACCCAGAACTTGTAACGCTTCCTGTAAGGTATTAAAGCTTCTTGAGAATGCTGGATGATTTAAACGATATTGACGAGTAAGTGCATAATATCTCAGTCCTACTCTCACTTTAGCACGAGCAACTTCGTCGTTAAGCCAGTACCAACGCGAATCGATCAAGCTAAATTTAGTGGCAAAATAAAGCACGATACCTTTCTCAAGTGCTTGTTCCAACGTAGCATTGAGAACAATCTCAGAATCAACACTGATTTCATAACCTTGCTCAACAGCCGCCAAATTGACAGACCTTATCTGGATACTCTCCGCCTGTGCAACTACAACCGACAGAGTCAATAGCAAAAATATCAAATTAGCATTGAGTAATAACCGCATTCGCCACATATTTTGGCTAGACTTTATGCAGTAAGGTATAAAAGAAACCATCATGTCGAATATTGGGTAACAATTGTCCATCAATCATCGCCTCTGCAGAAAGCGGTAATGGACATGCATCAGGGTGATGTTTAAGAAATTTTTTTATTTGTATTGTGTTTTCTTCAGTAAAGATTGAGCAAGTCACATAAAGCAACTTACCACCTCTACTGAGAATTTTCCACAAAGCATTGAGAATTGCTTGCTGACTTGTTGCAAACTTACCTAAATCACTCTCACGCCGCAACCATTTAATATCCGGATGCCGGCACACCACGCCTGATGCAGAACAAGGTACATCAGCCAGAATACGATCAAACAGTTGACCATCCCACCATTCATCCGGTCGCGAGGCATCCCCACACACCAAACGTTCTGCTGTCATACTTAAGCGCTCAAGATTTTGTCGAACTTGAGTAAGCCTTACCAAATCATTATCCAATACAGTCAACGATATATCCGCTAATTCCAGTAAATGGCTACTTTTACCCCCGGGCGCTGCACAAGCATCTAACACACGCATACCATCATGAACATCCAGAAATGGTGCCGCCAGCTGAGCTCCTGCGTCCTGAACGGTAACCCAACCTTCACTAAAACCTGGCAAATTCTCCACCATCACCGGTTGAATCAATTGAAACGCACTAGGCCATAGTTCCTCTGCATGCATTACTTTCTCTGTCAACAACTTACGATAAGATTCCACGCTAATCTTGCGCCGATTAACTCGCAATGTCATGGGAGGACGCTTATTATCGGCCTCTAGTATGGTTTGAAAATTCTGTGGGTATTGTAATCGCAATTTATCGATCCACCATTGTGGATGCGAATAACGTCCGACTTCTTTTTCGGCAGCCTTAATTAACAAGCTTTCACGCTGTCGAATAAAGTTGCGCAATACTGCATTGACCAATCCTTGCATGCCCTTTCCATGCGTCAAAGAACGTGAAGCCGAAACTGCTTGATCAACCACGGTATACGCAAGTGCTTTAGTGTATTGCAGTTGATATAGGCTAACCAGCAATAAATGTTGCAAACATTTATCACGCAGTGATTTCTTTAATAACAATCCGAGAATCGCATCCAACTGCCCATAAAAACGCAGTACGCCATAACTTAAATCTTGAATAGCGCCTCTTTGTTGTTTTGATAATACCGGATCTTCGCGCCAAGCTTCTTGCAACACACCTGTCAAGCTTGCTCCGGCTAATACCTTTGTCACTACAAAGACCGCAGCAAGTTGTGTCTTAATCATGCTCTGAAGCTAGATAATTCAACGCAGTAAAACACTCGCCAGGTTGTATATCATTTCCAACCAGAAAATCTGCCACACTCAATTTCTTGCCGCCAGGCTTTTGCACCATTTCTATCTGCAATAGGCCAGAACCGCAAGCCACAACAATACCTGTACGATCCACTACAATAATTTCTCCCGGTTTGCCTGCATTTCCTGCAACAACCCTTGCTCTCCATATCTTCAAAATACGATCCCGAAAATAAGTATAGGCACCGGGATTTGGGTTAAATGTTCGCACAATACGATCTACTTGTTCGGCGGTTTGTTGCCAATCGATTTCCGCCTCAGTTTTTTTTATTTTAGTGGCATAGCAAGCCAGTGTCTCATCTTGCATAACAGGATCTAATTTTTCTTGCCGCAGCAACATCAATGTTTCAACAATACTTTGCGCACCCAGCAAACCTAACTTGTCGTGTAACGATTGTGTAGTATCATCATATGCTATCGCTGTGTTACGCTTCAATAAAATAGCCCCTGTGTCCAGCCCTGCATCCATCTGCATAATCGTAATACCCGTTTCTTCATCTCCTGCCAGAATAGCCCGTTGGATTGGTGCAGCACCACGCCAACGCGGTAATAGCGAAGCGTGAATATTCAAACAACCCAGGCAAGGAATACTCAACACAGCTTCTGGCAAAATAAGCCCATAAGCAGCAACAACCATCACATCTGCATTCAATGCTCGCAATTGCACTTGTAATTCCAGAGATTTAAGTGTTAATGGCTGCAACAATGCAAGATCATGTTGTCGAGCCATCAACTTGACCGCGCTGGCCACCGTTTTCATGCCTCTACCGGCAGGACGATCGGGTTGGGTTAAGACCAGTAGAATCTCATGATCCGCTTGAATCAGCGCCTCCAACGCAATAGCCGCAAAAATAGGGGTTCCAGCGAAAATAATTTTCATCTTAAGTGTGTTGCATCGTTCATTAATTCAAAATACGTTGGATTTCAGTGAATACTACCAGCGGAAGAAAAAATCAATTCAATACACATGGCACAGATTAACATCACACTTTTACACAAACACCCACATTACATGGTGCTACGCTGTTTTTTCTTTAGTCTTGCCAAAGTTCGAGCTTGCTTTAGTCGCGACCAGTATTCAACAAATACCTTTCCAGCCAAATGATCCATCTCATGTTGAATACACACTGCCAACAATCCATCCGCATCCAGAATAAAGGATTCTCCTTTAGCATTCAAAGCACTTACAGTAACAAATTCGGCACGTTGTACTTTCCCATAGATACCCGGCACTGACAGGCAGCCTTCCTCAAAATCAGAAATACCATCACTGGCAATAATTTTAGGGTTAATCAAAACAAGTAATTGATCACGTGTTTCAGAAGTATCAATAACAATGATACGCTCATGCACATCCACTTGAGTGGCCGCCAACCCTATCCCAGGTGCTGCATACATCGTTTCAGCCATATCCTTTAGCAATAAGCGAATCTTGTCAGTGACCTGAGTTACCGGAGCCGCTACAGTATGTAACCTTTCGTCCGGATATTGTAATATTTTTAGAATAGCCATAAAAAATTGCGTAGTTTAATAAACCAAATACTCATTTAGACCGTATCATAAGCCCGTTATTCTGTGCGCTCTATAACCTGCCATTGGAGTCATTATGCGAAAGCCTATTATATCTATGATTTTATTCTTAGGTCTGCTTTCTGTTACGTCAGTCAAAGCTGAAAACATTATACTGCGGAGCGACACACCCAATCACCATGTCGTAGTATCCGGCGATACCTTATGGGGAATTGCCTCCCGGTTTCTTAAAGACCCCTGGCGCTGGCCTGAGATTTGGGGATTAAATCGCGAGCAAGTCAAAAATCCACACAAAATTTACCCCGGCGATATTGTAATCCTGGAAAAGACACTTTATGGCAGTCGATTACGTCTTGCGGAAGACCAGGATGGTATAAAAACCGTCAAATTATCGCCCAAAATACATACTGAACAAGCGAGTACTGCCGCCATTCCCAGCATCCCAGCAGCGGTAATTGAGCCTTTCTTAAGCCAACCATTAATCGTTGAAAAAGACGGCCTTACTGATGCGCCCTACATACTTGGCTCCAGTGAAAACAGGGTCATTCTGAGTACCGGTAATACAGTTTATGTCAGCGGACTACCAGAAGACAAAGGCACCGCATGGCAAATCTTCCGTCCTGGCAAGGCTTTGAAAGATCCTGACAATGACGCTCAAATTCTTGGCTATGAAGCTATTTACCTAGGAAATGCTAAAGTTAATGTCTTTGCCGATGTCAGCACTGTAACCATTACACGTGCCGCAGAAGAGATACTGAAAGGTGATCGCCTAGTGCCTTCTCCTGATATCATATTCAATAACTATGTACCCCACGCACCGGAATTTTCGATCAATGGGCGAATTATCTCAGTCTATGGCGGTGTAACAGAAATTGGCAAAGGTGCTATTATCACATTGAATAAAGGTGAAATAGATGGATTAGAAATGGGCCATGTGCTTGCTATCTATCGAAAAAGTCAAGCTAAGTCACTTGAAGGGCAGATGGTACAGTTGCCTGATGAAAGAACTGGATTAGTATTTGTATTTCGAGTGTTTGATAAAATAGCTTACGCATTGGTCGTACAAAGTACACACTCTATTAAAATCCTAGATGCTGTTAAAACACCCTAACATTAATGCAGCACGTTCATGAAGTATGCACCTGATATAGAATCTTGGCTCAACCTTAATCTGATTGATGGTTTAGGTGATGAATCCATTCGCCGGCTCTTAATCGCTTTTGGTAACCCTGTAGCAATCTTTTCAGCTCATACCACAGCCCTTGAACGAGTCGTAAAACCTCCTATTGCCAAGCGCATCAAGCAAGGAGCCGATCTCAATAAAATTGCTAATACCCTCAAATGGCTGGAAGATCCAACTAATGCCATCGTGACTTTAGCTGATCCGGATTACCCCGCACAGTTACTCAATATCACGGCCCCCCCCCCTCTTCTTTATTTCAAAGGACGACGGGAACTTTTGCAACAACCTGCGCTAGCAGTCGTTGGCAGTCGAAACGCTACTCCTCAAGGCTTATCTAATGCCGAAGCCTTCTCTGAAGCAGCCAGCAATGCCGGGCTTTGTATCATTAGCGGCATGGCATTAGGCATTGATACTGCCGCTCATCAAGGCGGCTTACGTGGTTCTACCTCCAGCATCGCTGTTGTCGGCACCGGTTTAGATATTGTTTATCCGGCAAAAAACCATCCGCTAGCTCATAAACTGGCAAAAGAAGGCGCATTGATTTCTGAGTTCCCACTCGGCACACCCGCTATAGGAAGGAATTTCCCACGCAGGAATCGTATTATCAGTGGCATGAGCCGGGGTTGTCTGGTGGTAGAAGCCGCATTACGCAGCGGATCGCTGATCACAGCACGTCAAGCACTGGATCAAGGACGTGAAGTTATGGCAATTCCAGGTTCCATCCATTCACCCTTATCCAAGGGCTGTCATGCGCTGATTAAACAAGGCGCAAAACTGGTAGAAAGCACTCAAGATATTTTAGATGAAATTAACTTCCTTCCGCTATCCTTTGGTCAGAATGATAACAAAAGAGAAGAATTTGCTATTGAGAGCTCAACTGAAAATACCGTATTACTCAAACACCTAGGTTATGATGCCGTTGATATTGATACTTTGTGTATCCGCAGTGGCTTGACTGCTGAAGTAGTATCAGCCATGCTATTGACGCTTGAACTTGATGGCCAGGTTAGCAGTTTGCCGGGTGGATGCTATCAAAGAATTCAATAACATCCAACTAAAAGTTAACTCGCAATTACTAATCCTGTAAACATACTTGCCACTTATTAAACACAACTATGTTCGATATACTCGTTTATTTATTTGAAAATTACTTTGATTCTGGCAGTTACCCCGATTCTGCCACATTGACTCGAAAACTCACCATGGCCGGATTTGCAGATGAAGATATTACCGAAACACTGGATTGGCTCTCAGAACTCGCACGCCACGATATCGGTAATTATCCGGCCAGCTTTGCCGAGAATGATTCTTTTCGCTGTTATACCGATTATGAAATAGAAAAAATCGACACCGAAGGACGGGGATTTATTAGCTTTCTGGAGCAAGCTGATATCATCAATCCATTACAACGCGAATTATTAATTGATCGAGTACTGACGATGGATGAAAACTCGTCCAGCCTTGAAAAAATTAAATTAATTGTACTGACCGAACTTTGGATTCAGAACCAACTCACTGATGACGCCATACTTGAAAAATTGCTGATAGTCAGCGATTCTCATTATCGACATTAATACTAAAACGTATTCATTTTTGATCATTTAGTCATGGCAAACGACTACCCATACTGAATGTGCTTACTACAACCCTTAAAATGCTTGCAATTTTTATTCACAGCAATTCAGCAGTAACAAGCATGCTTAGTCAAACATTGACAATGCTTGATCATCCACAGGAAATTCATGAGTAAATCTCTGATTATTGCCGAAAAACCTTCCGTAGCAGCAGATATTGCACGAGTATTAGGTAGCTTTACCAAGCACACTGATTACTTTGAAAACGATCAATATGTCGTTTCTTCGGCAGTAGGTCATTTGTTGGAACTCGCCATCCCAGAAGAATACGAAGTCAAACGCGGCAAATGGAGTTTTGCCAATTTACCTGTTATACCACCGCGTTTTGATTTGCATCCAATCGAAAAAACTTCATCGCGCTTAAAGTTGCTCAGCAAACTCATCAAACGTAAAGATGTCGATGCTATTATCAACGCATGTGATGCGGGGCGCGAAGGTGAATTGATTTTCTATTACATCGTACGCCATGTGAATGCCAATAAGCCTATCAAACGCCTCTGGTTACAATCCATGACGCCCAATGCCATTCGTGATGGATTTACAAAATTACTGGATAACTCAGAAGTACAATCGCTGGCTGAAGCCGCGGTCAGTCGTTCAGAGTCGGATTGGTTAGTCGGGATTAATGGCACACGTGCTATGACTGCTTTCAATTCTCAGGAAGGAGGTTTTCATAAAACCACTGTTGGACGGGTACAAACCCCTACATTAGCGATTCTTGTCGAACGTGAAGAAAAGATCAAGAAATTTCGCCCTCAGGATTATTGGGAAATTCATGCTACTTTTGCAACCGCTAGCGGTGCATATATTGGCAAGTGGTTTGATGAAAAATTTACTAAAGATAAGGCTAATCAAGAATCAAAACCTGAACGACTTTGGGAACAAAAGAAAGCCGAAATCATTCGTGACAAATGTCAGGGAAAATCCGGTAATGTCAGCGAAGAAAGTAAACCAACCAAAGAAATTTGCCCACTACTTTATGATTTAACCAGTTTGCAACGGGAGGCCAACAGTCGCTTTGGTTTCTCCGCCAAAACAACACTTGGACTGGCTCAGGCTTTATATGAGAAACATAAAGTATTAACCTACCCGAGAACAGATTCACGTGCTCTGCCGGAAGATTATATCGCTACCGTTAAAGACACTCTACAAAGCTTTGGTAGTACAGACTATGGAAAATTTTCCCAACAGATTCTGGCGTCCAATTGGGTAATTCCAAATAAACGTATTTTCAATAACGCCAAGATATCAGATCACTTTGCGATAATCCCAACATCATTAAATCCAGCCAAATTGAATGAAGCCGAAGCAAAATTATATGATTTGGTTACAAAACGCTTTTTGGCAATTTTTTTCCCAGCTGCTGAATTTCTGGTGACTACTCGTATCACTCGCGTTGAGAATGAGCCTTTTAAAACCGAAGGCAAAGTCATGGTTAATCCTGGATGGCAGATCGTTTATGGAAAATCAACTAAGCCTGATGACCACGAAGATAACACGATACTCATTGCAATAACACCCGGCGAGTCTGTTACAACCGAAGAAATCAAAATCATCTCCAATCAGACTCGCCCACCTGCGCGATTTAATGAAGCTACACTACTTTCAGCCATGGAAGGAGCAGGCAAGCTCGTTGAAGACGAAGAGCTACGTGCGGCTATGAGTGCGAAAGGATTAGGTACACCGGCAACACGCGCCGCCATCATTGAGGGTCTAGTATTTGAAAATTATCTCCAACGGGTAGGACGGGAGCTCCATCCTACTGCCAAGGCCTTTTCGTTGATAACGTTATTGCGAGGCCTTAAAGTTCCTGAGCTTATCTCGCCGGAATTAACTGGCAATTGGGAATTTCAATTACGTCAGATTGAGCAAGGTCATTTAAAGCGCAGTGCGTTTATGGAAAGAATTGCCGAAATGACACGTCATATCGTGGAACAAGCCAAAACTCATCGTGGAGAAACCATTGCAGGTGATTTCTCTATACTTAAATCGCCTTGCCCTAAATGTGGCGCGGCCGTACATGAAACCTACAAGAAATTTCAGTGCCAGAAATGTGATTTTGCACTCTGGAAAATTCTAGCGGGGCGCCAATTTGAAATCGAAGAAATGGAAACTTTAATTACCCGGCATGAAGTAGGACCCTTACAAGGCTTCCGAAGCAAAATGGGACAATCATTTAATGCCATTATCAAGCTCACCGATACCTTTGAAATGAAATTCGATTTCGGTAATAGCGATGATGAACATGAAGAAGTCAATTTCAGCGGACAAGTTTCCTTAGGCCAATGCCCAAAATGCAATCATACTGTTTATGAACATGGTTTATATTACATTTGCGAAAAATCTGTCGGAGTAGCTCGTACTTGTAACTTTAAAACAGGGAAGATTATTCTTGAACGCCCAATTGAGCCTGAACAAGTCACCAAGCTGTTAGAAACTGGAAGAACAGACTTACTGACAAAATTCATTTCCAAAAAAGGCAGGCCTTTTTCGGCCTATCTGGTCAGAAATACGGATGGAAAGATTAGTTTTGAGTTTGAACAGAAATCCCCTAAGAAAAAGACTGAAACAAAAGCAAAACAATCAAAAACTAAATCACCCACTAAAGAAACTGAGTAACAACAAGAACGGAAATTTCTATCCGTTCTTACCTTTCTGCCCAATAATACCTACCAATAAACTGATGCAAGGATATTCGAATTCCACATGATTACTCGAATATCCTTTTCTTTATAGCAATCCTGAGAACATCACGTCATATAAAAGTTTATGATGTACTTAATGACTCCTCCCGAGCCCATAATAATCATAATGAGTCCTCCTACAATGGCCGTTCCTTCTATAATAATAGACATGAATGCCCGGGTTGTATTTTCAAACTCTTCTTCACCTGAAACATTTTTCCGTTTCTCTCTACGACTCTTTACCCATAACTGTAACCAGATAGCGACAGGAATAGCAAGTAAAGAAAACATCAAAGCAATTTCTGCATCTTCCATTAAACAACCTCTTTTTAAAAAATAGTATGACAATTTTTTACCTGTGCCAGCATAGCTTGGCATCAAGTACTGGTATCTTTTAAAAGCATCTCAAGCGAATAGAGTGCTCTCTATTAAAAATCTACTGCCATAGATTACCTTAAACGAGATCGTTTGATAAAGATTTTTCCAAACTTAATGGGCCAATCCGGTTAAGCCATCGATATATTAAAAATCGATAAAATTATTCTCTCTATGTTTTTATGAGATATCATCTATCAATTTTCACACCATAAACATCATGAAGTGGCTTGATCTCCCATATGTCAGAATCGCTAAGGGCATTGTACAACTACCTGGATCGAAGAGTATTTCCAATCGAATCCTCTTGCTCGCTGCTTTAGCCGAAGGTACCACACAGATCCATGATTTATTAGCTTCCGATGATACTGCTCGGATGCTGAATGCACTTACCCAATTAGGTATTTCTGTTACTCAAACCGGTAAAAATGATTACCGCATCATAGGAGGAAAAGGAACCTTCCCCATTACCGAAACTGATTTGTTTCTCGGCAATGCAGGTACTGCTTTTCGGCCTTTGGTTGCTGTACTGTCTCTGACAAATGGGCATTATCGATTATCCGGTGTGCCACGCATGCATGAACGGCCTATTGCAGACTTAGTAGATGCCTTGCGTCAACTGGGTGCAAACATTATTTATCTTGGCAATCCCGGTTTTCCACCTTTGGAAATCAAACCAGCCAGCACGCATCACGCTAGCAACATCAATCATGTCAACGTGAAAGGCAATGTTTCCAGCCAGTTTCTAACTGGATTACTCATGGCATTACCATTAACCGCAAGAAAATCCATTGTCAATGTATCTGGAACATTAATTTCACAACCCTATATTGAGCTCACACTCGCACAAATGCAGCGCTTTGGAGTACAAGTTAAACATTTTGACTGGCAGCAATTCATAATTCCAGCGCAACAAAATTATCAAAGCCCAGGCTATATCAACGTTGAAGGGGATGCCTCTTCAGCTTCCTATTTTTTGGCGGCGGGTGCTATTGGAAGCGGTCCAGTACGTGTCCATGGGGTCGGGCGCGATAGCGTTCAAGGAGATGTACGTTTTGCTGCCGCACTGGAAATGATGGGAGCACAAATAGCTATGGGTGAAAACTGGATTGAGGCAAGCAGTGCAGTATCCAATAGCCATGAAAAGTTTCTACGCGCCATTGACCTAGATTGCAATCATATTCCTGATGCTGCCATGACACTTGCGGTCGCCGCGTTATTTGCGAAAGGCGTAACAACCCTACGCAATATCGCCAGCTGGCGCTTGAAAGAAACTGACCGCCTTACCGCCATGTCCAACGAGCTGAGTAAATTAGGTGCCACTGTCGAAGAAGGTGCGGATTATTTACGCATTACGCCCCCCATCAATGGTTTGGTTCCACATGCAACCATTGATACCTACGATGATCACCGTATGGCGATGTGTTTTTCACTCGCTTCTCTGGGAGCGCCTGTGCGCATCAATGATCCTGATTGCGTTACCAAAACGTTTCCGGAATATTTTGAAACATTCTCACAGATAGTTCACGCTGAATTGGAGTAGCTTGCATCTTTAATCCTCTATTCAAATAACGAGATAATTTAATGCAAAAAAATGAAATTCCTGTCATAGCTATTGATGGTCCATCGGCATCAGGCAAAGGCACCATCGCTCAATTGGTTGCGAAGAAACTCGCATTTCATTACCTGGATAGTGGCGCACTTTATCGCTTGATTGCCTTAAAAGCTCTACAATCTCATGCAGATATTTTAGACAAAGATTTACTCACAAATATTGCCAGAGACCTAAACGTCATTTTCAACGATGAAGAAATCATTTTGGATGATCGAATAGTTACCAAGGAAATACGGTCCGAGCAATGCGGCATTTTGGCTTCGCAAATAGCTGCTTACCCACAAGTCCGTGAGGCGCTCACTAAGCGCCAGCGGACCTTTCGTCAACTACCTGGGTTGATTACAGATGGGCGTGATATGGGATCAGTTATCTTCCCTGATGCAGTCCTAAAAATATTTCTCACTGCTAGCCCTGAAGTACGCGCACAAAGGCGACATAAGCAGTTGATAGAGAAAGGAATAAATGCTAACATCACGGACTTATTGCAGGATATTCAGAAACGTGATGAACGTGATAGTAATCGCAGCGTAGCTCCTTTGCAACAGAGCGCCGATGCGAGATTACTCGATACGACTTTACTATCCATATCTCAGGCACAAGACACTGTTCTGTCCTGGTATAATGAAATTTTTGCAAAAAACTCGAGTTTGAATGTGAATTGACACTATTTTTCTTTATGCTGCAAGTGAAAAATGAATTCGGCACTTCTAACATTTTATTAACTAACCCAGCCCTCTAGATGTAAACCTAGTGAGGGATCTTAAATCAGGTATTTTTTATAATGACTACTGTTTCCACTGCAACCCAAAAATCTCCCGAAAGTTTTGCCGCACTCTTTGAAGAAAGCCTCTCTCGTCAGGAAATGCGCATTGGTGAAGTAATCACCGCCGAAGTTGTCCGTGTTGACTACAACATTGTTGTTGTAAATGCCGGACTCAAATCTGAAAGCTTTATTCCTGTTGAAGAATTTAAAAATGATCGTGGTGAAATTGAAGTAAAACCAGGTGATTTTATTAGCGTTGCCATTGAGTCTTTGGAAGATGGTTACGGAGAAACTCGCCTTTCACGCGACAAGGCTAAACGCTTGACTGCCTGGCATGATCTGGAAGAAGCCATGGAAACCGGCAAAATTGTAACCGGCATGGTCAATGGCAAAGTAAAAGGTGGACTGACAGCAATGATTAATGGCATTCGCGCATTCTTACCGGGTTCGCTAGTGGATATTCGCCCTGTCAAAGACACTACGCCTTATGAAAATAAGGAAATGGACTTTAAGGTCATCAAGCTTGATCGGAAACGCAATAATGTAGTAGTTTCGCGCCGCGCTGTTCTGGAAGCATCACAAGGTGCCGATCGTGAAACACTGCTGTCCAATTTACAAGAAGGCTCTGTTGTCCAAGGTATTGTCAAGAATATTACCGATTATGGTGCATTTGTTGATCTAGGTGGAATTGACGGATTGCTACATATCACCGATCTCGCATGGCGTCGCGTTAAGCACCCATCGGAAGTAGTCAATATTGGCGACGAAGTCACCGCCAAGGTACTTAAGTTTGATCAGGAAAAAAACCGTGTTTCCCTGGGTATGAAGCAACTGAGCGAAGATCCATGGGTAGGACTGTCACGACGCTATCCAGCGCGCACTCGTCTGTTTGGTAAAGTAACCAACTTAACCGATTACGGTGCATTTATCGAGATTGAGCAAGGTATTGAAGGATTGGTACATATTTCTGAAATGGATTGGACTAACAAGAATGTTTATCCATCAAAGATTGTGCAACTGGGAGATGAAGTCGAAGTAATGATTCTAGAGATTGATGAAGATCGCCGACGCATCTCGTTGGGCATGAAGCAATGTCAAACTAATCCATGGGAAGAATTTTCCGCAAACCATGAGAAAGGTGACAAAGTTAGCGGGCAAATCAAATCGATTACTGATTTTGGTGTATTCATCGGCCTACCAGGTAATATTGATGGTCTTGTACATTTATCTGACTTATCGTGGAATCAGCCCGGGGAAGAAGCAGTCCTTAATTATAAAAAAGGTGACGAGGTAGAAGCACTCATTTTATCTATTGATGTTGAACGTGAACGTATCTCGTTAGGCATTAAACAGATGGAAGGAGATCCTTTCACTAGCTTTGTTGCAGAGCATGACAAAAATAGCATTATCGAAGGTACTGTGAAGTCAATTGATGCTAAGGGGGCTGTTATTGCATTGACGAATGACATCGAAGGCTATTTACGAGCATCCGAGATTTCTCGTGATCGGGTTGAAGACATCCGCACGCACTTAAAAGAAGGCGATAAGGTAGAAACTATGATCATCAATGTTGATCGTAAAAATCGTGCCATTAACCTCTCAATTAAAGCGAAAGATAAATCTGATGAATCTAGCGCTATGCAAAAAATCAAAGCGCCTGCAAATGCTGGAACAACCAGTCTCGGTGCTTTACTAAAAGCAAAAATGGATAGTAAAAATACAGAGCAATAAGGAAAGTTCATGACGAAATCTGAATTAATTACTCGGCTTGCGGCACGGTTTCCACAATTGGTTACCAAAGATGCTGAGCTCTCTGTCAAGATGATTATTGACGCAATGGCAAAAAGTTTATCCAAAGGGCAACGCATAGAAATACGTGGGTTTGGTAGTTTTGACTTAAATTATAGGCCTCCGCGCATTGGGCGTAACCCCAAGTCAGGTGAGAAAGTCAAAGTGCCTGAGAAATATGTACCGCATTTCAAAGCAGGTAAAGAAATGCGGGAACGCGTTGATTACAAAATTAAAAATAGCAAGTAGCTGAATCCCAGATTTACTCGGCCTTAATCTGGGCAGTCAGGTAATTTCTTAACTTGACTGCCCAGATTTTTTAATTTGAATATTGATGAACTTTTTTCAAGTTATATAATTAATTGCTTATCAACTCGCAAGGTATAAAACATCATGATAAATTTAATTGCTTGGCTTTTGCGTATTGTAGTTTTTGTAGTACTTGCTGTATTTGCTTCCAAGAACTCACAATCTGTAATACTGCAATATTACTTGGATAAATCAATCGAACTTCCTCTGAGTGTCGTTCTTTTGATATTCTTTGCACTGGGTATTCTCGTCACTCTTTTATTTTCTCGGCGCTGTTATCGTTCCAATAAATAGCAAACTACTGAATGAATAACCCTCGCATCATTGTAGCACTCGATTTTGGCAGTGCGGAGGATGCTCTGAGGCTAGTCGATAAGCTGCAGCCTAATTTATGCCGTTTAAAAGTAGGTAAAGAGCTATTCACCGCCACGGGCCCTCAACTGATCGAAAAATTGATGGCAAAAGGCTTCGATATTTTTCTTGATTTAAAATTCCACGACATTCCCAATACTGTTGCCAATGCTTGCAAAGCCGCTACTAATCTGGGTGTATGGATGATCAACGTACACGCACTAGGTGGGCGGAAAATGTTAATGGCGGCACGTAATGCAATACCGCAGGAAACAACAAAACTTATTGCGGTCACCTTGCTGACTAGTATGGATCAGAACGATATTGAAGATATTGGCCTACAAGGAAAGCCAGATCAGATTGTTGAACGCTTAGCACAATTAACCAAAGATTGCGCTTTAGATGGTGTAGTTTGCTCTGCATTGGAGGCAAATAAATTACGCCAGCAGATGGGCAAAGAATTTCTCCTAATAACGCCCGGTATCCGCCCACTTGATGGCTCAGCAAATGATCAGAAAAGAATTACAACACCACGACAAGCTGCTGAGAATGGGGCAAACTATTTAGTTATTGGTAGACCAATCACCCAAGCAAAAGACCCATTATTAATGTGCCAGCAATTAAATTCGGAAATTTCTAATTTAACCTAAGACCACATTTATCACTTCATTCTATCCCTAAATTTGATCTTACATGAAAAACAACATACATATTGTAAATTCAAATTCTAGATTACTTGCAGGGCTTTTAGAATAGGTAATTGCTTTTCCATAAATATAATCGTTTGCTCTGTTAATTCTTCAATATTTTCTTCTGCAGTTTCTAATGTTCTACCTTCCTTAAGAATTTTTTGACCTTGAGCGGATAATATCTTCCAAATAAACTGTGCAAAATCATTGTGATTCCTCAGGCCTTTACTCAATCCCACTAAGAATAATTGTTGGAATCGCCCAACATTTATTCCACCACCAGTCACTGGACTAGCGAGATATGCGATGTCTCCGCTGCTGCTAGCCTTACGTAAAATATAGTTATTTAGTTTATCCGTATGTTTTCTAGCCTTGGCAATAATATTCTCTTCTTGCACTAAGGCCATCTGACCTGAACCAACCAGTAACATAGCTGCCTGGATAATCTGCGATAATGATACCTTATTGCCTAACAGCGCTTGTTCAATCTGCCCTAGTGATTTAATCTTATGATCTGACAGGAAATCCAGAATCGGACCATAAACTGAATCACTTAATGTTGCCGTACCTAAAGCACCGGTTACCTTGAGAACAATTTCTGCACGGTGCTTTGTCATGATTACTCGGAGTGTGCGTGATTGATCATTTTTTTCTATAGTGGATAGTTTACATGCTCCTCTGACCCAGTAATCGCGACGAAATTGTTGATTTACTATGAAATCGCGTACACTCTCTCGAAACATCTCGTCGGGAATATCATTGAGTAAAACTTGCTGTGCATCTGATAGATTTAAGACATCCAGATGATCTAGCTGATGTGCCGAGCATGCATAACTTAGCTTAGCCGGTCTCAACCAGTCCCTCATAGTTTCAAAATGTATTGGGTGCCAATCACGATTAAAATATTCATGTGCTAAATAATGCCGATTCTGCTCCTTTAATTTCTGCACCCATTCTGCAATTTGCGGATTAGTTTGCAAAATTCTTGGATTAACCGCCAATAGTTTTTCTGAAAATTCGATTGCGTCGTTAATACGATTGATAATACCAAGCCCTTTCGATCCAAGAATTTTTGCGTGCTCAGTCATTAGATGTCGAATAGGTGAATAAGATGACCAGCCAGGTAACGTGTTATAGCTGATATACAAAATTCCGCCAACTTTTAACTTCCGGCGGACGAAATCGACAATAATCGTGCGATTCTCATCATTTATCCAGCTCCAGATACCATGCACTCCGATAAAATCGAAATCAGGTAAATTTGATCGACTTGCAAAACTCTCAAAATCATCATCGAATAGCTTCGCGGAAGAATTAGCTGCAGCACTTATTTCTTGAGCAAACGCAGTTTGTGATGGATTGAAATCGGTTCCAAACCACTCAATTAAGGAAGCTGCCGCATGAATATTGACGCTTATTCCCTGACCAAAACCCAATTCACAGGCAGTTCCTATTTCTGGAAATTTTAAACCTTCATATAGAAATATCTGCTTAATTCTTAAAGGATTAAGTTCAGAATAATAACCATATGTATAATCAATATCAGCCATATAACCATCAGTCCAGTCGTTCATAACTCCCCTCTAAAAAGACCACTGCTTCACATTCATTAATGCTATAAATATTACAAATCCGCAAAATGAAGATTTAATTTAAACTTTTATGAGATGCAAAGCATTTATATTTGCTATATCATGAACTTACTTTGAGTTCTTCACTGCTAGATAAATGCGAAGAATCAGCCTTTGCGTGGGTAGAGTTTGTGTATTCTTCTGCGTATATTTATCCCCTATACCCCCTCCCACAAAAAAAAAGGTCAAATCTTAAAGACTTGACCTCCTTTTTTGCTATCTATGTAAACGTGCTACATAAAGTCCTTCCAAGAATACCGCAAGCTAACTTTATTATTATACTACTGTGAAAATCAATGTATCTGCTGCTGCGTTATACACCAGCGTATCATCAGTACCAGTTCCCACTAGACGAATCTGCGCATCATCCGTTGCACTGAAGCTACCATCGCCGTTCAAATCGAATTGAAGATCCATATTACCACCAGCTTGCGCTGCTGCAATATTTGTAGTCGAACTGATAGTCGTACCGTGTACATTGATATTAGCACTTGTAGCTGACAGAAGTGTTCCACCACTCTTTAACAATCCTTCCAATGCAGCCGTCAAGTCGATAGTTACTGTGTCTCCAGCTGCAACACCCGTTAAAGTAACCGTTGTTGAATCCCCAGCTTTCAAATCACCAGCATTCAATGCAGTAGTCGTAAACTTCATAGTGTGTGCATCCGTGCCGCCGCCATCAACTATAACTGTATCTGAACCACCACCTGTATAAATCGTAGACGTCACTGTTGCACCATTATCAATATCAATAGTGTCATTTTTCCCTGTACCTTTAGCCAACAAGGAAACGATAGCGGATGCATCGGTATCAATCGTTACTGCTGCATCGTTGGTCAATCCTGATGCATCGATCTCTGTTGGTATAGTGCCAGCTGCTGTAGCAAACGCTAAGGCTTCATCACCTGTAATGACAACTTTCTCAGTATCTGTTCCCGTTAATATGATTGAGTTTTCCTCTGCGCCACCTACTGTTTTGGTGGAAGTACCATCACCCAGAGACTGTAAGTTAACTACGTCAGCATTTGCGAACACCAGGGAGGTAACGTCTACACCGTTAGCGCTTTTGACTACGCTGTTATCCAGTTTAATAGATGCTGTGTCGCTTGTTCCACCAGATACAAAGTCAGTTGCGGTCAAGGTAATAGTTGTTGGCGCATCTCCGTTGATAGTGATGTTACCTGTTGTTGCTGCATTCAGATTAGAAATCGTAGCAGCACCACCTGTTTCACTAACCACTAAACCAGAAATTGTATTCTTAGCACCAATGATAGCTAGATTATAAGTAGTCGCATCTGCACCCGCTGCTTCAAATGTTTCAAACTCAGTAATACCGATCACTTCAGCAGCGGTATCAACGGTATCTGCATCCGAAACACTCAATGTATCAGTCCCTGTGCCACCCTTCAAAACATCAGAGGCGGTAATAGTTGCGGCCATCACAATTTTGTCATTACCAGAACCACCAGTGAAGGCTAGGTTAGAAGCACCAATACCGTCAATCGTCACATTACCAGTCGCAGTGCCTGCATTAATTGTAGTCACGGTAGTCAAAGCATGCTGAATAGCCACGGCTTTGCTACCTGCAACATTAATCGTAGCAAGCTTAGCGCCAGCATTGGTTAAGGTAACATAACTATCATTTCCAGAGGCGGTAACATCCAGTTGAGTCAATGCAGTGCCTGTCAGAGCAATGGTTGCATCAGCTGTTGCCGCGCCTGCTTTATCCAGTGTCAATGCTAAACTGGTAGGAACAACACCAGCAATAGTAGCAGTTGTACCAGCTGCTTGATTACTCAACTTAACTGCCTGCCCCGAACCTACGGTCAATGTTTGTGTACCAAATGTATCCATCTCAGCTGATTTTACATCTGCTTTGACAGACATATCGATGGCAGCACCAGGATTGTTGTAATAAACCTGTTCAATTCCTGAGAAGTTAGGAACAACAGCCGTACCAAATATTTTCAAGGTATCAGTACCACCACCACCCACTAAAGTATCGCCCGCTGAGGCAGAAACATTGTCACCAATGAAAGTATCACTTTTAGAGCTACCGGTGAGAGAATCCGTACTATTTGTAAGTGTGAATGTTTGACCTAAATCTGGACCGTCAGGATTCACCAAGGCATCAACTTCTTCCGGTGTTAAAGCATGATCCCCAGGAACTTCACTGAGCACCCCTTGCAAAGTATCTAGATCACTAGAAGATGATGTTTTAGAGTAGGCATCAGAAACCAACGCTTTATTTGCCAGCAATGTTGCAGCCTCTGTAAACTCAGTTGCTGGTGTTCCTGACAGATAGGTTACCGCTTGGAAAACGATATTACCAAATCCAACGCCATCATTAATTAGCCCTGTGAAATATACTGCAGCTTGAGAACCTGCGCTTGTTGGCTCGCTGTCAGCCGCCAGACCAAAGTTATGCAGCAGAACATTAACTTGATCTTCTACTGTAACCTTACCACCCATTATACCGTTAGTAAACAATGTATTAGCAGCTAATGCATCGGCCAATTGACTGGTAGTCATTCCACCTGAAACCAAATTTGCTAACTCAGTTAAGTTATTACCACCCGGTGCCGCATTGAACAAACCTGCAACAATCTTCAGAATTTCGGTTTTCTGTATACTCGTTATAGCCATGGGAGCTCCCTTGATAAAAAATTAAAAATAGTTACGAAAGTAAATTACTTGCAAGTTTTTCACTTTTCACTTTGTCTCTATGTAACCTCTGAGCAGTTAACAAATTACCTAGCAGAAGATACCACAAAAGCCAAGTTAAAGTGCATTCTGCCCAAAACCAACACGCTTTGCAAGCAATGCAACAAAAGTTTCTATTTCGCATGTTGTTTATTTACAACAATAAATAACCCTATAACAATACTAATTCATACTAGAAATTTAAAATGGGTAACCAAAATATACTTTTTCTAAATAATCGATAATCCCCTTTAGAAATGCGTCTCTGTGTGCTTACGTTGCCTATGATCAATCGTTTTCTTCTTGCTTAATCATCCGCGACGCGATGTGCGTTAACTTGTTACGCCCATTACCTGATTCATCGCTACTTAAAATATAGAGAAAACAGAATAAATCTGTATTTCTGCAATACCTTCACTAAATATCTGCGATAATACTGCATCCAATGTTCCTTATCAGTTTCTTGCATTTCAGTCCACAACAACATGATCGATTAATCTCGCAACTGACTATGCTGCTGTTCTTAAGTCCAATTTTTTATCCCATATCAGCATTATCAGAGTTTATTTTTGATTATTTGCTTTTCAATCCCTTCCTGACCCTTACCATCGAACTAGCACGAATAATGGCCTTATACGCCCCAAATCCAAATTGGACCAACCTTATTATCTATTACACGATTGCCTGCTCGCTGCTTGGATTAGTCTGATGTGGTTTAAGCAAATGCGTGGGAGGTTTGCTGATGTCCCTTAATTCTGCAAACCCTGAAGCGGCTATTCAAACCTTAAAGTTATCCAAATGTTATCATCTGTACCAGCACCCCAAAGATCGTTTGAAGCAATTTTTATGGCCGCATAGGTGGTGGGGTTCACGTCAATATTACCGTGAGTTATGGGCGCTCCGCGACATTGATTTGATGGTAATGCCAGGAGAAGTGATTGGAATTGTGGGTCAGAATGGCTCAGGAAAATCGACACTGCTACAATTAATTTGCGGTACTTTGACGCCCACCCACGGTGAAGTGCAAGTTATTGGTCGTGTTGCTGCTTTACTGGAGCTCGGGGCCGGATTTAATCCCGAATTCACAGGGCGCGAGAATGTTTTAATGAGTGCAGCAATCATGGGATTAAGTCAGTCAGAAATTGATGATCGCATTGAAGATATTATTGATTTCTCAGGTGTTCGTGATTTTATTGATCAACCGGTCAAAACTTACTCCAGTGGCATGTATGTCCGCTTAGCCTTTTCGGTAGCGATTAATGTAGATCCCAATATTTTGGTCATTGATGAAGCTTTATCTGTCGGCGATGGCGCTTTTGCTCGCAAATCATTTTCCCGCATTATGCAGATGCGCGACGCAGGAAAAACAATTCTATTTTGCTCACACTCGCTATTTCAAGTTGAATCTTTATGTGCCCGCGCAATCTGGATTAATCAAGGAAAAATTGTTTTGGATGGCGAATCGGCGCAAGTGGTATCTGCTTATCAAGCATTTCTGGATAAAAGCATGCTCAATCCAGCATCTGAAGCATCTATTGCCACCAGCACATCAGCACTAAATAGAAAACATGCAGCAGGTAATGCGTATCTGGAAAAAGTAAAGCTACAGGTGAATAACATCAACACACAACATGCTATTATCACAAGTGGTCAATCCAATATTATGATATGGGTTAGCTTTGCCTCAGATCCTTTACTACCATGCCCCAATGTAGCAATGACACTGCAAACAAAAGACGGTCGCACCATCACCAGTGCAGCAACATGGGAAGACAAATTTTCTGTGCAACGCACATCCGCTGGCTCAGGTCAGATTTGTCTCCGATTGGATCAATTGCCGCTGCTTAAAGGCGAATATCTAATCAATATATATTTATTGTGTGAACGAGGCTTACACCTCTATGACTCAGCAGAAGGTGTGGCAGCCTTACAAGTAAAACAAACAGGCCGCTTACAAGGCTATTTTTCAATTCCTCATCAGTGGGAAAACAACAATATTACAACCCATAATGACCAAGACTGTTAATCCTAATTTATTGCAATCAGACACAAAACATTATCGGCAAACCGGTCATATTGCTTCAATTACGGCAACGTCCCCTTCCCCTTTTAAGAACCTAATTTTTCCGCTAAACATCTATGCGCATTCAATACTGCTAGAAGAAGGTAGAGTCGCCTATTTGCATTACGGATTGTTCCAGAATGGCCAAACCAGCCTGCAGGCCGCACAACAATATTCAACCGATTTGCTGATCGCTAGACTACCGCTGCTCCCTTGCCGCATCCTGGAAGTAGGTGTTGGTTTAGGTGCCACTTTTTCCTTATTAAAGGAACGAGGTTACGATGTTCATGGCATTACCCCTGATGCACAACAAATCGCTTATATTCAAAAATTCCTGAGTACAGAAGCTTCAATAAGCTGTTATGCATTGGAAGATTTTGTGGCCCCACTAGAAAGCTTTGGGGCTATTTTATTTCAGGAATCAGCTCAATACATCGAACCACTGGTCATTTTTAACAAAGCACTCGATCTGCTACAACCTTCTGGTGATTTATTCATCATTGACGAATTTGCACAAAAATATGATGAAACAAGTGTGGAAGGACTTCATCTGCTTAGTGATATGGTGACACTCGCTGAACGATTTGAATTTGAGCTGGTCGAGCACATGGATCTATCCACTCTGGCGGCGCCAACTCTGGATTATCTGTTACGCATCACCACAACGCATCGAAAAAATATAATCAGAGATCTTGCGCTGAATGATGAACAATTGGTGCAATTAGACGAATCAAACCGCATTTACCGCAGAAAGTACGCTAGCAAACATTATGGTTATGCTTTACTACACTTCAGAAAAAAAACACCCCCTAAATGGCGTTTACGGATTCTAGAAGAAACTCAGCTTCCAGAAATGTTTAGTTTATTTAAGAAAACATTTAAGCACGACATGACTCCAGCCACTTGGCAGTGGAAATATGGTTCAAATTTAGGTCGAGAAATAGGCATCTGGCGAGAAAATAAATTGATCGCTCATTATGGCGGCGTTAGCCGAAAGATCTTACTCTTTGGTCAACACCAGACGGCCGTACAAATCGGAGATGTCATGGTAGATACAAGCGAGCGCGGCACGCTCACCAGAAAGGGACCCTTTTTCCTGATGGCAGCAACTTTTCTGGAGCGTTACATTGGGTATGGCAGGCCCTATCGAGTGGGTTTTGGTTTTCCCAATGAACGCGCCATGAGGGTAGCAGAACGGCTCGGACTATATAGTGAAGTTGGGCGTATGGTTGAATTCTCATGGAGCACCAGTTCACGGCTACCGTTACTAGGAACACGCCTGCACTTGATTGTTGACCTTAATCACATAATTTCTGTAGCAACTGCCATTGATGAATGTTGGCAACTTATGGCAGCGGATCTGCAACAGGCAATCGTTGGGATACGCGACTGGCAATATCTGCAACACCGTTACCTCAATCATCCCAATCAACATTACCAAATTATCTTAGTAAAAAATCGATTTAACAGACGCACACGCGGTATTTTGGTACTACGTTATGACCCTGAAGGCTGCGAAATTGTTGACTTAGTCGCACCTCTAATCGAAATTCCACTATTAATTATGCATGCCAAGCGACTAGCTGGCATGCATGGTGCTACGCGCGTGTCTTGTCGCATTACAGAGAATTTTGCAACCTATTTTTCAACCACAGGTGGGGCTCTGCAAAAATTAAATATTCGTATACCCGCTAATGCCTGGAGTAATGGACCGGCTCCCGAAACACTACAGAATCATTGGTGGTTAATGAGTGGTGATAAGGATTTTAGATAGAGTATTACCTTCTCGCGCCCAAAGTGATGAACGACGCAGACTCAAATCTCGCTTGTGCCAAGAGCCCCATCATCCAGGATTGCTTACAGGCATGCTAAGAACCTGCACATTAAGAGTCAGTATTAGCAGAAATCTAGCATAATGGCCGCAGCGATGAGGCGGTAAAAGGCATGGCTAAATCAAATCTGCACGTCATGTGCTTTTTGGATTTGTATATAGAAGAAGATGCGCAGGATTATTCGGTATCGTCTCGTTTCAGAACCCGACTGACCGCGGCTGTGGCAAGGGTTGGATTCTGGCAATAATAATGGGCAATACAAACCCACGGCGAGGGAGGGGTGCGAGGATCACAATGCCTTGAAGTCACGCGGCATAAAAATACAGTTCCAAGATAAAGCGATCAAGAACAAACCATTAACGCAACGACAATTACAAGGAAATAGCCTGATTACCAAAGTTCGCTGGGTTGTAGAAAGAACCTTCGACAGCCCACAGCCCAATGCGATAGTCGGATCAAAAGTACTGCGTATTGCGAATTAGCCAACACAGAGCAGGCACAATCATGGGGATAATCTGTCCATCTAATCCGATAACTCGATTTGGAGCGATTACCCCTGGAATTTTGCGAGAATCTTTTAAATCATATCCATCAGAGAAATATTGCACGCATGAACTTTGATTAAACAACACCTGGCC
>JAMXAE010000218.1 GCA_024281695.1 Nitrosomonas sp.
CTTCATCGTCACCACCATTATGAGTTAATCTTTAGCATCATTATAAATCATGCAGAAACTTGTTCAGAGTTTCCCTAACATACTGACCACTTATGGAATAAAGCCAGAAAACGACCAATATTGATCTAGATCAATATTGGTTACATCCATAATTGGCAATATGACCAGAGCTGCATCATGTGGGCTTTAGACATACAACATATAAGGGATAAAATGAAATATATAGCATTAGTCACGATCATTATGGTATTTTCAATGACAGCATGTAGTAAACCAACAGTTGATTCACCTGATCCAGGATCATATGGACAAACCATTAAACCGGATCATAAAGTTCCTGAGGAACATCGTAATTAGTTTGATGTAATAAAATAAAGAGATCTTGTGGATAGGAGAGCGTGCGAAAGAAGGGAGGCTAAACCGCTCTCTGAGTTTATCATCGCTCTCTACCCAAAAGCAGAAATATCACTCTTTAAATGTTTGCTCCAATTTGATATTCCGTACTCGTATTGTATCTACAAAACTGAACGTGCATCGATGGGACTTTATTACATTTATTGCCGCTTGGCAAAGCCATTTAGCAGCGACATAGTTTACGGTTGATTCAATGATGGTAAGTGTAGTCAAATGGATTCCATTAAAAAAGTACTGTTGAAAAACTACTGAGTTGCCATTGCGGTGCTAGAACAGATTTAAAGTGCTCATTTATTAGTAATGATACACACTTTCTCGTTTATTTTGCCTCGCATGAGTGTCTTGAATACGTTTTCCAACAGTCTGCTAACACAAATCAGACTCTACACTGACCTAATCGACTAGCTTGGCAAATGATTGTCGGATTAGATTCAAGTTTTTATTATTCGCATCATTTTTCCACTGATCAAAGCCTCCATCGAAGTTTTCCATTGCATATTTTGCCTTGATGAACTTTTTTATTATTGTAATAATAATTCATAGCTGACCAAGTCTTTTGTAAGGATTCCAGATCATAGTAGTAGTGTTGTGGCTAACTAAATACCGACCACATCTGTAGATAAACGGCAAGTTAGGTAAACAATCAAACTCCACGTTTGTGACCAGCATCTCGCCCATTACTACCCCGTAAGTACTTTACCGAACATACAATACTGATTGGGAATTAATATAATTATTTTGATTAATCTTTTTACTGACACATCAAAGGCAGACTATGAGATGGAATAAATAGTCAATCAGAGCTGTCGACATGTTGATAAGAAAAATATGATATGAAAGCTCAAAAGTGATCCAATCAACGAAGGGGTGAATCGTTTGCCAGAAACCGCCATGAATCGGGCTCAACATCCAGATAAACTCAATGATAAAAACGGGAAGCTTGTTTCGGAGCAATTGCTGGAAACAGCTCACTCTGGAGCTGAAGCTGTCTTAAAAACACTGGACTCTCGATTGGATGGCTTGAGTCAGAAAGAAGCCGATTCACGCTTGCAGCAGTACGGGATGAACGAAATTGCCCGCGAGAAGCATCAATCCGCCTTGATGCGCCTGTTGAGTAACATCAAGAATCCATTGGTCCTTCTACTCACCGCACTCGGTGTGATTTCCTTTCTAACCGGCGATTTGCGCGCGGCGTTGATCATTTTTATCATGGTGGTTCTGGGTGTGGTGTTGCGTTTCTACCAGGAGATGCGGGCCGATAATGCCGCTGAAAAACTCAAGGCGATGGTCAGCAATACTGCGACACGGGTGCGCGAAGGCAAGGAAGCCGAGGTGCCGCTTAAGCTGTTGGTGCCAGGTGATATCATCCGGCTGGCTGCCGGTGATATGGTTCCCGCCGATGTGCGCGTACTGTCCGCCAAGGATTTGTTTCTGAATCAGTCTGCATTGACTGGCGAATCCTTACCTATCGAGAAAAAGGCCGACGCCACCTCCATCGATGTTCTAAATCCGCTGGAATTGACCAATATCTGTTTCCTCGGCTCCAATGTGGAGAGCGGTTCCGCTACTGCCGTAGTCATCCACACCGGGGATCAGACTTACTTTGGCGCATTGGCCACCCGCATCACCGTACAGCGTCAGTTGACTAGCTTCGATAAAGGCATCAACAAATTTACCTGGCTAATGATCTATTTCATCGCTGTGATGGTTCCGGCGGTCTTCCTGATCAACGGACTGAGCAAGCACGAATGGTTGGAAGCTTTTCTGTTTGCAATGGCAGTCGCTGTCGGATTGACTCCTGAAATGCTGCCGATGATTGTGACAGTCAATCTCTCCAAGGGCGCTCTGGCAATGGCGCGCAAGAAAGTGATTGTCAAACGGCTGAATGCTATTCAGAACTTTGGGGCAATGGATGTGCTGTGCACCGACAAGACCGGTACGCTCACCCAAGGCAAAATCGTACTTGAGAAACATTTGGACGCGCACGGCGATCCCAGTGCAAAGGTGCTCGAATACGGCTATTTAAATAGCTACCATCATACCGGGTTGAAAAATCTGCTCGACGAAGCTGTTCTTGCCCATGAGGAGCTCGAGGAACACCTAAAAGCCAATGAAGAGTACCGTAAAATAGATGAAATCCCGTTTGACTTTGTGCGCCGCCGCATGTCGGTGATTGTGGAAGACACAACTGGATTAAATACGTTGATTTGCAAGGGCGCCGTAGATGAAGTGCTGAGTTTATGCACTCGGGTGGAAATCAAGGGAGAGGTGATCGAGGTTCTGCCCGAGTACGACACCAAATGCCGGCAAATAGCAGATGATTTGAACAGTCAGGGTTTTCGCGTGATTGCATTGGCCTATAAACAAATGCCGGGGGCAACGGATGAACCGACCTATTCAATCAAGGACGAATCGGATCTGATCCTGCTGGGCTTTCTGGCTTTCCTTGATCCCCCCAAAGATACCGCTACGGAGGCTTTGGAACAGCTGCGCCAGTTGAATGTGGACATCAAGATCCTGACCGGCGATAACGAGATCATTACGACTTATATATGCAAGGAAGTCGGTGTCCCCGTAGAGCATCTTTTGCTCGGCTCACAAATTGAGGGAATGAACGAAGCAGAATTGACCGAAGCAGTCAGTTCGACCAGTATTTTTGCCCGGCTTGTCCCGGTGCACAAGGAACGTATCATCCGCGCGCTACAAAGCCACGGGCGCGTGGTGGGGTTCATGGGCGATGGCATCAACGATGCGCCGGCTCTAAAAGCCGCTGATGTGGGTATTTCGGTGGATAGCGCCGTAGATATCGCCAAGGAATCATCCGATATTATCTTGCTGGAAAACAGCCTGCTGGTGCTGCAGCAGGGCGTGCTGGAAGGGCGGCGGGTATTCGGCAACATTGTCAAATACATCAAGATGGCGGCCAGCTCGAGCTTCGGCAACATGTTCAGCGTTGTAGGAGCCAGCGCTTTCTTGCCTTTCCTGCCCATGTTGCCGATCCAGGTGTTGATCAACAACCTCCTCTACGATTTCTCGCAGACTACCATTCCTACCGACGAAGTGGATGCCGAATGGCTAACCAAGCCGCGCAAGTGGGAGATTGATGAAATTCTGCGTTTTATTCTGTGTATCGGGCCGATCAGTTCGATTTTCGATTACCTGACATTCTTCATCATGCTGTCAGTGTTCAATTGCTGGGACAACCCCGTCCTGTTCCACACCGGCTGGTTCATCGAATCGCTCTTCACGCAAACGTTGATCATTCACGTCATTCGCACCAACAAAATCCCGTTTCTCCAGAGCCGTGCCAGTTGGCCGCTTATTCTCACTTCGATCATCATCGTCGCGGTGGGTGCTTGGCTAACGGTTTCCCCCCTGGCCGATGCGCTCGGGTTTGTCCCACTCCCTCCTTTGTACTGGGGGTTTCTGGTGGTCATTTTGGCCTGCTATGTGGTGCTGACCCAGTTGGTTAAGACTTGGTTTTACCACAGGTATGGCGATTGATGGCAGTGGCAGCGAGCGGGAATTTATGGCAGATCTTGTGCATATCCTGACCATCAATGGCGGTTCATCGAGTATTGAATCGCCCCGGTATTTTCGGAGATAAAATGATTTGAGAGGAGGAAGAGATGAAGAACCAAATCAGTTATTCA
>JAMXAE010000219.1 GCA_024281695.1 Nitrosomonas sp.
ATTACCTATAAAGTTTGATAAGAAACCTACCCAAGCCATGAGTGCATCTTGAAAAATGACGCAGACCAGGCAAGCGATTGTTAAAAGAATATGTTGGGTAAGAAATTTGATCTGTGCGTTAACACACAGTAATAGATCTAGCGTTGGGGTTGTCCCATTTCATAGGGCGGTTTTATCAAACCCGACTGTGGAAGATAGCGCAACTGGCAAACACTTCATTCATGCAATAACAAATTGCTCAGTACGAAACTGCAATGCTTCAGCCTGAATTTATCTCGTAGCTGATTCAGAAATTGGAGCTTATTTCTGTTTAATGATTCATGTAATTTGTGGGTCTAAACATATCTGATAAAATGACAGATAAGTCTGTTAATTAGTTTAAACAAGGGGATAACCATGAATAATTCCACATCAGGTTTTATTTGTTGCGTAATAGTTCGCGTCATTTCGGACGTCTAATTCTAGTTAGGCCTCAGGAGACGCAATCGTTGCTACCTGACCCGCAAGTTCCTCTACCAGAAGTGCAGATCGGTGAATGGAGTGCCATCGACACCCGAACCTCGACAGGCCTATTCGCATACCGAAGCATGCAGGCCTCGGGTCTGCTTGATCTGCCTGACTTCGGTGGTGGAGACCTCAACACAGAACAGCGGCGAGAAGCCCTATCCTCGGCAATCTCCTTTCATAAGCCACTCGCCGCGCTAAGCCTCTTTCTCGGTGTTGTGGCACTGGAAGACTTTGTCCGCGACCTAGTCGCTCGCATGGCAGAGACCCAGGAGATCGCTAACCTTTTTCCGCTGCTAGCAAAATTTCGTAGCCAGCCAAAGGAACGCTCGCCAGACCAAGCATTTCGGCGTCTCGACACCGATCCAGCTGGAGTCATCGACCCCGAGGAGATCAACGCGGTATTCCTGAGGGCACTAGGAGTCGCACCAATCCCGTCACACGAAGTTTGGCACTTGCGAGACCTAGCGCTGCTACGTCATACCGTTGCCCATCACGCCGCCGTTATCCGTCACGTTGATCTACCCCGTTTCCGGCACTTCATTGTCCAGCCAGGACGGGTGATCAATCCACCATCGACTTTCGTCAAGGCCGAGTTGCATTATCTTTATCAGCTCGGCCGAACGGTCGAAACGGCGGTTCGGGATGTCGTGTTTCGTGATGCAATTGCCGCCATTGGTAGCGGTTGGTCGCAAGCGCCCGACGCTCGTATCGTTCAACTAGTTGAGTTCTTCGCATACTTTGGCTACATCGAGTCCACAACCGTACCAGTCGGCTACTCTGAGCCCGGATCACCTTTGCGTCAGCAGCAAGAGCGCGAATCTGAGCGCATCCATGCCGCACTGCTTGCCCGTTGTGTTGCAGACCTAGTGCCTCTCTATGGCACCTAAACTGAGGCTTAACATGGCGCTCAACCTCGCTCCCTTCGGTCGCTGGACGTTGCGGGATAAGGCCGCGCAGCGCTGGTTAGCTCTACGTTAGCCTTTGCAAGGAAAGATTGTGGCATTTCATAAAAGCAAAAATCACGCAGAGCACATTGAAAGGCATTTCATTGCTTGTGCTCCTTGGACGAAAGAACGTAATTATTTTTTCGAGTGGTTGTGCGCGGCTGAATTTCATTGGTTTTTTGTTCAAGGGCTAGATGCAATTCGGAATGAATTTATTGTTCCAGGCGTTTCGTCATTGCTGAATGGTATAGAGGCAAGCCTTCGAGTCACTATTGAGCATGTGCAAAGCCAAGAAATAGCGCCACCGGAGCCTTCTCCTTACAAGGTTCTCAGCAATAATCTTCTGATTAAAGCTCAAGAGATGGGGATGCCAATAGAATTACTAGCATTTCCCGGCGAAGATGATTATGAAGAAAAGCTTCAGAGCAAAAAACCGAATCGTATTGATGTGGAAGTAGTGCGGCTACGAAACAATATTTGTCACGGGAACATATCCGAGTTCATCAATACAGGGTTAGGGGCTGAAAACTCGTTTTTCACTCCAATGAGCTTGGCTCAAACCGCAGATCAACTACTTACCGTTAGTTTCCAATGGGCAAAAGGGATCGGAAAGTTTAGAAGAGAGCATGGGTTGCTTCATTATGATGAAGGCAAGAAGCCAAATGAAAAACCAGGCTAACGCCTGCCATAAACTCGGACCTCAAAAAGCTGCGCTCCGCTTTTTGCGTCCGGTTATGGCAGGCGTTAGGCGTCATGAAGGCCACCGTCGCGGACCTTGCTGCTCTCCTGCGAGCCAGCTCGGCACCAAAGCTCCTGGGTGCAAGCCAAGTGTGGCGCCTCGATGGTACGGACCGTCAGGCAGAGAGTCTTCGCGAGTCCTTTCTCGCACTCGCAGCGCGCTTTCCGACTGTCTTTGCACAAAAGGGGTCGGGTCTTGCATTAACACTTATAACTTAATATCTATGCACGATTGTAATTTTGACTGAACAGCTAGATACTACAAACCATGGCGAATGGAACCAGACACGATTTAGTACTGCGCTAGTACAACTATTGAATTTAAACAGCGATCCTACGGCAAATCTTCTCGCGTCTAATCACATAAACCCCACATTTGACAACACACTTCATTCCTACCGCTCTTGCATTCATTCCTAAATCAAGATGACATCATATTGTTCTTGTGTATAAGATGCTTCTACCTGGAGGCTGATCGGTTTTGCGATAAAATCGCCTAACTGCGCTAGGCTTTGCGATTCTTCGTCCAGAAATAAATCGATCACGGGTTGTGAAGCAAGGATTCTGTATTCATTGGCATTAAATTGCCGCGATTCTCTCAGTAATTCCCGCAAAATTTCGTAACAGATGGTTTGTGCGGTTCGGATCTCACCCCGACCTTGGCAGGTAGGACAGGTTTCACATAGAATATGCGCTAGGCTTTCACGCGTTCGCTTGCGCGTCATCTCGACCAGTCCAAGTGCAGTAAACCCGTTAACCGTCATGCGCGTACGGTCTTTCATCAACGCTTTATTGAATTCAACCAGTACGGCGTTCCGATGTTCCTGGTTTTCCATATCGATGAAATCAATAATGATAATCCCGCCCAAATTTCTGAGGCGAAGTTGGCGCGCAATCACTTGGGCGGCTTCAAGGTTGGTCTTAAAAATCGTATCATCAAAATTACGAACCCCAATAAACCCCCCAGTATTCACATCCATGGTTGTTAAGGCTTCAGTCTGATCGATGATAACGTAGCCACCCGATTTCAGATTTACGCGGCGTGACAGTGATTTTTCAATTTCTTCCTCAACGCCATATAAATCGAACAAAGGGCGTTCGCCGGTGTAATGATCGATTTTATCGATCACATTGCTCATATAATTTTGAGCAAATGCTTTTAATTTTTGATGCGTCTCCCTCGAATCGACAACAATCCCCGTTATCGATTCATCCAAAAAATCTCTGAGTACTCGGTGGCTTAGATCGAGATCTTGATAGAGCAATGCCGGAGGATTTGCTGATAAGGATTTATTCTGAATATCGTGCCAAAGCTTATGTAAATATTCGATGTCTGCGCGCAAATCCGATTCACTGGCCGCTTCTGCCATCGTTCGGATAATATACCCTCCCTTATCTTCTGGGGGTAAAACCCGTTGCAGCTTTTCTCGTAAGGATTCACGCTCTGCATTATCTTCAATACGCTGAGAGATACCGATATGGGACTCATAGGGTAAATAAACGAGCATGCGACCAGCGATGCTTATTTGGGTTGAGAGGCGGGCGCCTTTGGTGCCAATCGCATCCTTGATGACTTGAACTAAGATACTGGTGCCTTCGAACAGTAGGCGTTCTATGGGTTTGTCAGCGTCGGTATTTGATCCAAATTCTTTGATATCTGCAACATGCAGAAAAGCTGCTCGCTCTAGGCCAATATCAATGAAAGCCGATTGCATTCCCGGTAATACCCGACTCACACGACCATTATAGATATTTCCTACGATGCCACGACTACTGGTCCTCTCGATATGCAATTCTTGGAC
>JAMXAE010000220.1 GCA_024281695.1 Nitrosomonas sp.
GGAGAGATTTGCCGAAAGCGTTCGAATGTTGAATTTGATATATAAAGGTTCTTCAATGCCTTGTCGTCCAGTAGCAAGTGAAGCGAGATTCTTAAGACGCTGATCATTATCTGATTGTGAATATAAGTTCCCTAAATAAACTATAGCTCTATACGGCCTGTTTGCAGGGCGTTGCGCTAGTCTTAATGAAAATTCACTGGAACTCCAGTCGCATTTGTTGATCGATCTTATTGATTATTAAGGGTAAAACCAGGTCTATAAAATAACCTAGATGCTCGTAGCTTTTTAGAAGCGAGAATTCATACTGAAGTGCTGAGTTTTTTACGGCCTATTAAGTAATTTCTTATTTTTGTGAGTTTGGAACTTTCTTGCTACTCATTATCTACCGGTAAAGTTTATTGCGTATGAATAAAAGGTTTTCATATTTAGTATCGAAGCGATAGGAAACTTATAATGATATCCAAGTTACTTCACATTCCCCTAATTCTGTAGCTATATAAGCAGAATCCTCCATAATAGTAACAGATATGTCCATTGTCCGTCGTGCCAGCTTCGCCAATGCCTGAATGTTTTTCCATTGAAACTGAAAAATGGAAGCGGTCAGTTGATTAAATTTCTCTTGCTCTTGTATCCACCAGATATTCGATTTGGAATTAAAACTATAAACCTTAACGGTTTGTGCGATTCGGGTTGCCTTTTTGATTCGATCAGGAGTAGGTTCTCCTACATCAATCCATAAAGCAATCTGACCATCCAGTGTATGTATCCATAGATCCGGTTCTTCTACGGCACTCAGTCCTTTTGTGAAAGTTAACGATTCCTGAGCGTTGATACAGAATACGAGTATACGAACCATCATGCGCTCAAGTGTTTCTGATGGATGTTGGGCAATGGTTAAACTAAGCGCATCGTAATAATTGCGATTCAGATCAGTCAGAGCAATTTTTAATTTATAAATAGTTGGTTTTAATGCCACAGATATATCCTTAGTAAAGCAATTTATTTCTGAAGCATTTCTTAAGTATCTGGATTCAGTGGAATTATATACGCTTGAGAGGCCTCCTGAGCTGGCGCAAACCATGTAAGAGTTTGATGCAAATTAACTACTTCTCCTATGATAATCAATGTGGGAGGGATCAAATTAGCTGCTATGGCTAGATCCGGCAGTGTTCGCAGTGTTCCAATAATAGTCTTTTGTTTCTGGGTAGTGCCCTGCTGGATGATTGCGGCGGGAGTCGTATCTGGTAGGCCATGGAAAATCAACTGCTGGCATAAAACAGGCAAGCCCAACAATCCCATATAGACAACGATGGTCTGATTAGGTCTTGCCAGTGAGGGCCAATCTAGATCGATGCTATTGTTTTTAAGATGGCCAGTGACAAGAATACAGGATTGCGCATAATCTCGATGTGTGAGTGGAATGCCAGCATATGATGCAACGCCGGAAGCGGCCGTAATGCCCGGAACAACCTGAAAGGGGATATTATGAGAGGCTAGAGTTTCAATTTCTTCACCACCCCGACCGAAAATAAAAGGATCGCCTCCCTTGAGCCTAAGTACGCGTTTTCCTTCCTGAGCTAATCGTACTAATAGCTGATTGATGGATTCCTGTTGTAATGTATGGCAGTTACGCTCTTTACCGGCATAAATACGTGTTGCATCCCGTCGCACCATATCGAGAATGGCGGTTGAAACCAGGCGATCGTAAACAACGACATCTGCTTGCTGCATGAGACGCATGGCGCGAAAAGTGAGTAAATCAGGATTCCCCGGTCCAGCGCCAACCAGATAAACTTCGCCTTGCGGTGGGTCATCTTTTTCATGTTGTAAAGATTGCAACAGATAATCTTGTGCGGTTTGATCCTTTCCAGCTAATACCATTTCAGTAAAGGCGCCTTGTAGAGCTTTTTCCCAGAAAATACGTCTTTTCTCTGGATGCATGAAATGCTGTTTGACGTGTTGGCGGAATTTTCCTGCGATAGCTGCCAAGCGTGCATAGGCTGTTGGTATGATTGTTTCCAGTTGAGCACGCAATAATCTAGCGAGAACAGGGGATTGGCCGCTGCTGGATATGGCAATCAGTAATGGCGATCGATCAACGATGGAAGGCATAATAAAAGTACATAAATCTGGATTATCAACCACATTGACTGGAATCTGTTGTCGACAAGCGGTTTCTGAAACCAGCTTGTTGATGACGTGATCATTCGTTGCTGCAATGACTAACGTAATATTATCCAGATGCTTGGGGTGAAAGTATTCAGCACAGTACTTGATTTTGCCTTGTACAAAATACTCATTTAACGCAGTACTCAGCTCAGGAGATACCACGAGAACTTCTGCCCCTGCTTGGAGCAGGAGCATAATTTTTCGTGTTGCAATCTCCCCACCACCTACCACAAGACAGGTTCTGTTTTTAATGTTTAAGAAAATTGGCAGAAAATCCATTGCTCTTCCGAGAGAGCCTTAGTTACAGTAACTAAGGGAGTGTTGACTAATTCTAAGCCAATGATAGAAATATATAATTCATTAGTGCCTTGCCTGGATCAATAGCTGTATCTACTAGACTGGGGTGTGAGGAATCCATTGGTAGCGCTATACTTATAAGCTGGATTCCAGCTTAAGGATATCTTCCAGTTTAATATTGATTCCTGTACCTTTAAATACCGTGCCTATTTTTTTCTTATTAAGGTGTTCTATATTGAGATTGTATACTTCTTTAGAAAGTGGAAAGTACTTGACCTCAGTCACCAATTCTGACGCATTTTTCATATAGAAAGTAATGAATTCATTGACCTCCGGTTTATCAGTTGATTTTGCATTAACGTAGATAAATATCGGACGTGATAAGGGTTTATAGCTATTATTTTCTACCGTGGCAGCAGATGGGAGTATTCCACCATTTCCGCTATCAATCGCTACTGCATTAATCTTCTTCATGTTTTCAACGTAATAAGCAAACCCGAAAAAGCCTAATGCATAGAGATCACTTGCAACACCTTGTACAAGAACGTTGTCATCCTCTGATGCGGTAAAATCGCCGCGGCTCGACTTGGCTTTACCGACAATAGCCTCAGTGAAGTATTCAAATGTACCGGAATCTGCACCGGGACCGTAGAGTTTGATTTTTTTGTCAGGCCATGCAGGATTTATTTGATTCCAATTAGTGATTTTGCCTTGTGCTTCTGGTTCCCAGATTCTCTTTAGTTCATCAACTGTAATGGTATTGCTCCAGGTATTCTTGGGATTGACAACAAGAGTCAAAGCATCAAAAGCAATCGGCATTTCAATATATTGTACGCCTTCTTGCTTACAAGCTTCCATTTCTGTTGGAGTAATAGGGCGGGAAGCATTGACGATATCGATCTCATTGCGACAAAATTTTCTGAAGCCGCCGCCAGTACCGGAGATGCCGACAGTAACACGCACTGTACCGCGCTTGGCTATCTGGAAATCTTCTGCTACAGCCTCTGTAATCGGAAAGACAGTGCTAGAGCCATCAATTTTAACGATTGGACTAGCAATAACAGTGCCTACAATCATTGATGTGCTCAGAAGAATCGATGCCGTGAGTGTTCTGAAGTGAAATGAGTTCAACATTTATGTCTCCAAATGATAATTAAAAGGGTACAAATTGACGTAATATACTATTTCAGAATTATTACAAGATTATGACAGTTAAATTTTATGTAATAGAATTAACTATTCTTAACTTGATTTCAGGGGATTTTAATTTTATATCGCTCACATTAGTAGGTGAGTAGGATTAATCTAGTTGTGATAAAACCAGTCCATGGAAGTTAGCTTAGTGGGGTTTGCTAGCAATTCGTACAGTTTCAGCTATTCGCTCAGACCAATAGTTAACTTTATGTTTTGACTCGCCTTCAACCATCACACGGACAAGAGGCTCTGTACCCGATGCTCGAATAAGCACGCGCCCTTTACTATCTAAATCAGCTTCAGCTTCTGCTTGTA
>JAMXAE010000007.1 GCA_024281695.1 Nitrosomonas sp.
CGAGCTACAACTTCACCGTTATTGCCACCGATGCGGCGGGCAACAGCAGCGAACAAGCGGTAAGCCTGGCAATCAACAACATCGACGAAGTGGCACCCAGCATCACCTCGGGAACCACAGCGGATGCACTGACAGAAAATAGCGGAGCGGGTCAAGTGGTCTACACCGCGACCTCAACCGACGCAGATTATGTTAGCGGAGCCACCACCTATAGCCTGAAAGCGATCGATGATTCAGCCGCATTCAGCATTGATGGCGCCACCGGCGCGGTAACCTTAACGGGAGACCCTGATTACGAAAGCAAATCGAGCTACAACTTCACCGTTATTGCCACCGATGCGGCGGGCAACAGCAGCGAACAAGCGGTAAGCCTGGCAATCAACGACGTTGATGAAAATCCGCTGAATCACCCACCAACTCTTATAGCTCCTTTGGTTAATCAGGCGGTTCATTATGATAACCCTCTGAGTTACGATGCAGGTATTTCGTTTAATGATGCTGATTTACTCGATTCCCTGAGTTTTAGTGCCACACTCGCTAATGGTAATCCTTTACCCGCTTGGCTACAGATTGGTGTAACTACGGGTCTAATTACAGGTACACCAGGTTTGGGCGATCGTGGCACTTATGCGTTAAATGTAACGGCTACTGACTCTCATGGATCCAGTGTTAGTGCACCTTTGACCATAGCAGCGACGGTGTTTAACGCAGGTCAATTACTGGTTAGCACAGCAGGAAACGATATTCTGGCGGGGACATTATTATCCAATGAAACCGCCAGCTATGCTTACGCGACAGCTCCAGTAACCGCCTCTCTAGCGACCACTAGTCAGCAAAATACCGGTGCCGCGGGACTTGATACGCTAACTAACATCGATAATTTGATGGGTAGTGATTACAATGATAGTTTATCAGGCAACGGAAAAAATAACGTTTTGGATGGAGGAGCTGGTAACGATACACTGAATGGCGCCGGTGGCTCAAATACCTTAATTGGCGGATTGGGGAATGATACTTTTACGGTTAAACAAGTGGGAAATATCGTTATAGAGTACTTCAATGAGGGTATTGACAAAGTCAATAGCAACGTGACTTACACTTTATCTGATAATGTGGAAGACCTCACGCTGAAGGGTTCGTTGGCCATTGATGGCACAGGTAATAATCTTGCTAACAAGATTACTGGTAATACTGCTAATAATCATTTGGATGGAGGGGCTGGTAACGATACGATTGATGGAGGTACCGGTATCAATATCTTAACGGGTGGAATTGGTAACGACACTTTCAAATTTACTACTTTGGGTCATACAGATACAATTACTGATTACAATGTAGCGAATGACACCATTAAGCTTGAGAACGCTGTATTTACGTCATTAACAACTACCGGTAAGATAGCTGCTAGCCAGTTCTCAATCGGTGCGCAAGCATCGAGTGCGAATAATTTTGTTATCTACGACAATACCAACGGTGTTCTGCTATATGATGCAGACGGTAATGGTGCTGGCGCTGCAGTACAAGTTGCTATAGTAGGTAGTGGATTAAGTATGACGAATGCGGATATTGTAGTGATATAAACCAAAGGGGAGGTCAACAGTCGGGAAATTTTGAAGTAAGCAATTTCCCGGCTGTTTTCTGTGAAATAAAACCCTGTCATAGGTATTTATTCAGAGAATTCGGAATATAAAATTTTTATTTTTCTCGGATTTTCTTTTAGCTGAGAAATCTGATTACCAATACTAATTAATTAGCTCAACTCGATTTCTACCTTTATGCTTGGCTAAATAGAGAGCTTCGTCTGCTTTTTGTAAGAGTAGGTTTTCATCCAATGTTTCTTTCTCAGTGCCGATAGTTACTCCCAGGCTGATAGTGACGGAAATGAATTTGCGCCGGGCACTCACTTCTTGACAAGCTACAGCGTTACGAAATCTTTCGGCGGCTTTTAAAGCGCCATCTTGATCATAAGGCAAAACAATAGCCAGAAATTCTTCGCCGCCATAGCGTCCAATGTACTCATGCGAGCGAGCAGATTTAAGCAATCGATTGGCAGTTTCACATAACACGGCATCGCCTGTGAGATGGCCATAGGTGTCGTTAATGGTTTTGAAGTGATCAATATCAATCATAATCACTGCAATTCCAAATCCCCCGCGTCTGGCTTGCAGGACTTTTTTATGCAGAATATCAAGAATGGCAGCCCGATTCAGCAATCCGGTTAATGCGTCGTGTGTGACGCGTTGCTCTAAGGTTTTTTTCTGTTCTATGAGCTGCTTATTTAGTTTTACTCCTTGGTATAACTTGGTTTTCTCAATGATCATTGCCAATTGGCTGGCAATCTGCAGGAATAAATCCTTGTGTAGGTTTTTGTATGTGTTTTTTTTGCGATAGGAGAAAAAAATAAATCCAATCGGTTTTCCGTTAGCAATCAAAGGGCAGATGAGGCAGGAACGAATCCCTTCTTTAAAGATTGCTTGAGAGAGAGGGGATTCTGAGTGTTTCTCTAAATGTGCGCTTAAGTCATTGATGATCAGCAATTCATTGGGATCTACGATTGTTTGTAAACTGCTATCAGACATGGGAATAGAATGGCCGGTGTTTATGATTAATTCATCATAACTGGCACGTACCCAATGCAATTTAAGCTTGTTTCCTTCATTCTCAAGTAAAGCCAAACTAATTCGGTCATACGGCAAGTGATCCTTAAAAGATTCATAAATATGATTCAATACATCAATCAGATGTAAATTGAGATTGCACTCCACCATTATTTTGTAAAGAGATTGGCTTGTGTCGAGTTGCTTCTGAAGATAAGATGATATTTTCTTGAGTGATTTTCCCAGTTGACCTATTTCATCGTTGCCGGTAGGAATTTTTAATGTGAACTCACCGCGAGCTATGGCTTCAGCCGCTGCACGCAAAGCAAGAATTCGATCATCCTTTTTCATGTATTCGCTACCGATTGAAATAGTTCTGCACTTTAAATCAGATTACACTTATATTACTACCCATTTGCTTTAACGCTTTGACTGATTGCTCGGATCATTAATTCAAAGAATTGACAGGATCATTTTGAAATATTTTCGTATCAATACACAACAACTCCGGGGTATTCGGGTATCGTCAATGTTAAAATTTCTAATTAGGCTCTTTAAATTAAGCAATAGGGTAAAAGCAAGATGATTGGTATTTTAATTCTTACGCATGAAGATTTGGGAGATCATATGATTCGTTGTGCAAGTCATGTGGTTGGTATGAAGCCACCGCAACTGCTGTACTTGAGTGTTTTTATCCAAGATGACCCGGATACTGTGTTGTCCAGGGCACGTGTATTAATCAAACAGCTGGATAGCGGCGACGGTGTGTTGGTACTCAGCGATATTTTTGGAGCAACTCCCTGTAATATTGCCAGTCGATTGGCGCAACCTGGTAAAGTGGAATGTATTGCTGGTGTTAATTTGCCAATGTTGGTGCGTGTCCTGACTTATCGCAATGAACCCTTGTCTGTTGTGGTTGAAAAAGGATTGAGCGGAGGGCAATGCGGTGTGATACATGTTGATGCGGAATCTAGTCATGCAACTTAAAGAAGTGATCATTATTAACAAACTGGGATTGCATGCTCGCGCCTCTGCAAAACTCACCAAACTGGCCAGTCAATTCAAATGTGAAGTTTGGGCGACCCGTAATAACCGACGAGTGAATGCAAAAAGCATTATGGGTGTTATGACACTGGCAGCTAATAAGGGATCCAGTATTCAAATTGAGACGACAGGCGATGATGAAGTCGAAGCGATGACAGCATTGGTTGCGTTAATTGAAGATTATTTTGGCGAAGGCGAATGAGCTTTATCCTACAAGGTATTGGCGTATCTGAAGGCATTGCCATAGGGCATGCCCATCTTGCTGCACCTGCTGCTCTGGAGGTGATGCACTATCTGATTCCTAAAAATCAGGTGGATAAAGAAATTGCTCGTTTGGATAGTGCTTTTGCTGTCGTTCGCACCGAATTTGAAGCCTTACAACAATCTGTAGTGGATGGCCATGCACGTGCCGAGTTTAGTGCATTCTTAGATTTACATCTGATGATTTTAGAGGACCCGACGCTATCCGAGTCCACGCGTAGCATGATCGAACAGACCCACTGTAATGCTGAATGGGCAATGACTCAGCAAATGCAAGTGCTATTGGCACAGTTTGAAGAAATTGAGGATGCTTATTTGCGCGAACGCAAAGCCGATGTAGTGCAAGTGGTTGAACGCGTGCTCAAGGCGATGCTAGGACACCCCGGTTATTTGCCCATTGCATCGAAACTGACTGGTGACAGTATTCTAGTTGCTCATGATTTAAGTCCTGCGGATGTGATGCAATACAAACAGCATCAATTTATCGCTTTTCTGACGGACTTAGGTAGTTTGACTTCGCATACTGCCATTGTTGCGCGCAGTCTCAATATTCCTTCCATCGTAGCGTTGCATCATGCGCATCAGTTAATTCTGGAAAATGATTGCTTGATCGTGGATGGCACTCAAGGCATCACTATCGTCAATCCAGATAAATACGTTCTGGATGAATATCGTTTGCGGCAAGGCGAACTGCAGCTGGAAAGAAAGAAATTACAGCGCATCAAAAGTGTTGCAGCAGTGACACTGGATGGTACTCCAATAGATTTGTATGCCAACATCGAATTGCCGGAAGATATCGAGCAAGTCAAAGAAAGTGGTGCCACCGGCATTGGTTTGTTCCGCAGCGAGTTTTTGTTTCTGAATCGGGATGATTTGCCCAGTGAAGATGAACAGTTTGAGGCGTATCATGCGGTTGCCGTGAAAATGCATAAGCAGCCAGTAGTCATTCGTACCTTTGATCTGGGCGCAGACAAAAGTCTGAAAGGTTCTACACAAGCCGCAGCAAATCCTGCATTGGGTCTGCGTGCAATTCGCTTGAGTCTGGCTGAACCGCAGATGTTTCACACGCAGTTGCGGGCTATCTTGCGAACTTCAAACTATGGTGAGATTCGCATTCTGGTGCCGATGCTGTCAAATGTGATGGAAATTGATCAGACCTTGTACCATATTGAATGCGCTAAACAGAGCTTGCGCGAGGAAAAAATTGCTTTTAATGAGCAGATTAAAGTTGGCGGCATGATTGAGATTCCTGCAGCGGCACTGTGCTTGGAGCTCTTCATGCGCAAACTGGATTTTCTGTCTATTGGTACTAATGATTTGATTCAATATACTTTGGCCGTTGATCGGATTGATGATACGGTGGCTCATCTCTATGATCCATTTCACCCGGCTATCCTATGGCTGGTTTCGCATATTATTCAGACAGCCAGGCGCGCTAAGGTGCCGGTGTCAATTTGCGGTGAAATGGCCGGTGACAAGCAGTTCACTCGTCTATTACTAGGTTTTGGCCTGCAACAATTTTCTATGTACCCAGCTCAGTTGCTAACGGTGAAGAACCAAATATTGAAAAGCCATTTGCCTGATATTATTCCGCTAGTAAACAAAATCGTCAAAACGGATTATCCGGAAAAGCTGGCTGCATTACTGGCCAAGTTGAATGACTAGTGTGTGCCAGTTCTTTGGCGATATAATGACTAGTTAGTTATTAAGTCATTTCTTCTGGATTCTCCTTAAATAAATGCAAGATTCAAAATCAGTGGGGGTTGTGACCCCTCAGTTTATAACCATTGATAAGCCATTGCAGCTGAAAAGCGGGTTGCAATTGGATAACTATCATCTGGTGTACGAAACCTATGGAAAACTGAATGCAACGCAGTCAAATGCTGTGTTGATTTGTCATGCGCTTTCGGGCAATCACCATGTGGCTGGCGTTTATGCGGATAAAGATAAAAGTTTCGGTTGGTGGGATAATATGGTGGGCCCTGGCAAGCCAATTGATACCAATCGGTTTTTTGTAATTGGCGTGAATAATTTGGGTGGTTGTCATGGATCTACCGGTCCAGCCAGTATCGATACTAGAACCGGGAAGCATTATGGTGCGAGCTTTCCAGTTGTCACAGTAGAAGACTGGGTGGAGACTCAGGCGCAATTAGCCGAGCATTTAGGAGTTCAGCAATTTGCCGCAGTGGTAGGAGGCAGTTTGGGCGGGATGCAGGCATTGCAATGGACGCTGGATTACCCGGAAAAAGTGCGGCATGCCTTGGTGATTGCAGCGGCGGCTAAATTGAGTGCACAGAATATTGCTTTTAACGATGTTGCTCGCCAAGCGATCATGACCGATCAGGAATTTTACGGTGGCAACTATTATGCATATGACACCTTGCCGCGACGAGGGCTGCGTCTGGCGCGCATGTTAGGGCATATTACTTATCTTTCCGATGACTCGATGGCAGCGAAATTTGGACGCAGTTTGCGCAATGGAGAGATTTCTTTTGGCTTTGATGTTGAGTTTGAAATTGAATCTTACTTACGTTATCAGGGAGATAAGTTTGCGGAACTATTCGATGCCAATAGCTATTTGTTGATGACCAAGGCGTTGGATTATTTTAATCCAGCCGATGCATATAACGGAGATTTGAGTGCGGCTTTTCGAGTTGCGAAAGCCAATTATCTGATTTTGTCGTTTACTTCCGATTGGCGATTCTCGCCGGAACGTTCGCGGGAAATTGTTAAGGCATTGCTGGATAACAAAATGAATGTGAGTTATGCAGAAATTATCTCCAGTTATGGGCATGACTCGTTTTTGATGGAAACGCAGAATTACCATCAATTGGTGCGCGCGTATATGAACAATATTGCTACCTAAATGACTGAAACAAATAAATTAACCATGGAAGATTCCACAGTTCCATCGACCATTGCCTTACGTCCCGATTTTGCTGCCATTGCAGAATGGATTAACCCCGGCGCAAAAGTACTCGATCTTGGCTGCGGTGATGGGTCTTTGCTGCGCTATTTGCGCGATACGCGGCAAGTTTTTGGCTATGGTGTGGAGATCGACGATGCCAAGTTACTGAGTTGTTTTCGTAATGGCATTAATGTCATTCAGTATGATCTGGAAGCTGGGTTGTCCAGCTTTGAGTCGAATTCATTCGATTATGTCATTTTATCCCAAACACTACAGGCCATGCGCCATACTGAAGGTATCATTCAGGAAATGCTGCGCGTGGGTAAGGAAGGAATCGTTTCATTTCCCAATTTCGGTTACTGGAGAAACCGCTTACAGGTGATTTCTGGTCGCATGCCTATGTCCAAAACATTGCCCTATCACTGGTATGACACGCCCAATATCCATCTATGTACGTTGGGTGATTTTGAAGCACTGTGCCATCAATGCGGTGCGCATATCCTCGAACGAAGGGTGATGAGTAACGACCATCCGGTTAAATTCCTGCCCAACTTGATGGGTATGCTAGCGTTTTACCGTTTTGAGCGGCGAGAGTGATCGCCCATCGACGTTCTCATTAGAGAATAATGTCTTTATTCAGAGCGATTCGGTGGAGGTTTTGCAGAATGCTCTAAGGAGACTCCCATGCATTCAAGCGCTTCCAACTCGGTTACGGTAAAGCCCGCTTTTTGTCTGGCAGCATAATCAAACGGGCCGTACATCTGCCGTGTAAAGTATTGGCTGATTAATTCGCGAAATGTTTGCTCCGAGTCCAATGCGCGTTGTTGGCAAAAATATTTAAACCAGCGCGATCCAATCGCCACATGCCCAACTTCATCACGCAGAATGATTTCCAGCACAGCAACTGTTTTCTCGTCACCAATTTGACGCAATCGGTTGATAATCCCGGGTGTCACATCCAATCCCCTGGCTTCCAGCACACGCGGTACTAGTGCCATGCGCACCATCGGATCATGGGCGGTGCGTTTAGCCATATCCCACAAACCGTTATGTGCCGTGAATTCTCCATAGTCAGTACCTAGCTCATTCAAGCGCGTGCGCAGCAACTGAAAGTGATATGCCTCTTCCTTTGCTACGAGTATCCAATCGCTGTAATAGGACTCAGGTAAATCACGGAAACGATACACGGCATCCCAGGCGAGATTTATGGCATTGAACTCGATATGCGCCATCGCATGAACCAGGGCGCAAAGCCCAGCTTTTGTACCCAAGCCGCGTTTGGGTACCTGATCGGGTACCACCAGAATAGGTTTGGCCGGATGCCCAGGCTCGCCAATTGATTCAGGTTTATCTTGGCAGTCTAATGACAATAAGCCATCAACCCATGCCTGTGCCGTTTGCTGGGTCAAACGCAGTTTTTCTTCGATTTCACAGGCTATCAGACAGTGTGCAGCGGCTTCAAATAGGGAGCTCATAAATGGCCTAGTCTAGGTAGAGTAATTTTATTAACCCATTCTCCCGTGTTTCTCGGTGAAAAGCGAATGACGATACTGTCTTTTGGGATGTGAGGTTTGAGAAAACAGAAACTGACCTTAAGTGAAAGGATTGTTGTATTCTTCCAATATTTCAATTTGGGAACTAGATCTTCATGTTTAACATACCGAATGATTCGACGCTCCATATTTCTTTGCCTGAAGGGCAGCCCGTATTGCGCATGGTACCGATGCCATCGAATACCAATTATGCCGGCGATATTTTCGGAGGATGGATCATGTCGCAAGTCGATATGGCAGGCAGTATTCCGGCCATCCGACGGGCACGTGGGCGGGTTGCTACGGTAGCGGTTAATTCCTTTGTGTTTAAACAGCCGGTATTTGTCGGCGATCTCGTCAGTTTCTATGCCCAGATCGTCAAAATAGGGCGCACCTCGATTACCGTCGATGTATCGGTATACGCCCAACGCGGCGTGCGGGAAGGCGGAGAGGAGATTTGCATCAAAGTGACTGAGGCCGTACTCACTTATGTGGCTCTCGATAACAATCGGCGGCCAAGAGTGGTGCCGGAGGAGTGACTGGATGAGATAAAAACAAACTATGCGGAAATTAAGCCGGGCGCAGATTTTTTACTCATTATGCTATCTGTATACGCTGCAGGCGCTTGCTAAATCGAGTGTGTCCTTGTAAGTTAACCAACCGTCATTTCATAACAGGCCAGAAACATGCTGAATCTTCCTCAACGCACGCATATTTACCAGAATCACCATTTTGACAGCACGCGCTGGGATTATTTTGAATCGCGCGATGACGATATCGTCATCGCAACGTCATATAAAGCCGGTACGACGTGGACGCAAGCGATTGTTGCGCATCTGCTCTTTCCGGGCGGGAATTTCCCGGCACCGCCTGCGGTAATGTCGCCGTGGCTGGACATGCGGATTATTCCACTCGAAGGGGTTCTGAATAATCTGAAGGCGCAGCAGCATCGCCGCTTTATCAAGACGCATTTGCCGCTCGATGGCGTGCCTTATAGCGAAAAGATCAAGTATCTCTATATTGCCCGCGACACCCGTGACGTTTTCATGTCGTTGTGGAATCACTATGCCGGCATGAAGGAAGAAATGCTGATGCTCCTGAATATGCTGCCTGGACGCATGGGAGATGAACTTCCGCCCGCACCGGATGATATCCATACTTTCTGGCGGAATTGGATAACCCGCGGTTCATTTGCATGGGAAACCGACGGCTGGCCGTACTGGTCGCATCTTGCCAATGTGCAATCCTGGTGGAATTTCCGCCACCTGCCCAACATTCAGTTGTTCCACTACAGCGACATGCTCGCGGATACCGAGCGTGAGGTTCGCCGCATCGCCGCATTTCTCGAGATTGATGTGCCCGAGCAAGCTTGGGACGGCATCATCAAAGCGATATCCTTTAAAGAGATGAAACGTCAGGGCGAACTGTATGCGCCGGGGGGCGGACAGTTCTGGAAAGGCGGAGCGGAGACTTTTATGCACAAAGGCACCAATAACCGTTGGCGCGATGTACTCTCTGACGAAGAACTGGCGCTCTATGATGCCGCTTGCGGGCGTGCGCTGACGGCTGATTGCCGGGAGTGGTTGGAGAATGGTGGAACGATTTGAAGCACTGATGTTGTCGGAAGCGCAGCGTACCGAGTTAGCGTATGTTTTGGTTAAAAGTTTTGGATAAGGAATTCTTCGTTGCCTTGCTGAAATTGATGAAGGCACCGCGAAGCTTATTGACCGAGAGGAATTCCGGCGGCTGATCTGATGTGCTTCTTTGTATCGGCACATCCTGCTGTGCTATATCGGCGGAGCATAGAAGTAAATTGGCACGAGAGAAAGGAGAGCTTTGTCTTCATCGGACAGTTTCGGATAGAAATCTTGCCATAGACTGATGAATCGATCGAGGTCGATAAGCTCGACGTGGGCGTGTGAACTTCTTGCCGTTGATTTTGCATCTGGTGTAAAACCACCGGAGGATACAAAAATACCCACATCTCCATTGGTTTGGAGCAATCCCATGAGTTGTCGTATTTCTTGAACTGTGGCAGATACTTCGCGATGCTTGATTTGTACTTTCATGCGAGGAGAAACTGTTCCAAGTGGATCACGGTATGCGATAACATCGATTCCTCCATCTTTGCCTTTCGGAGCTACAAATGGAGTGTAATAGCCCATTCCTCTGAGAAGAGCGGCGATTAGCTCTTGAAACTCATATGGATTTTTTTGATTGATTTGATTCTTCAATCCTTCAATGGCCAGCTGCTCCATTTCATGAATTATGACTTCTTGCCCTTGTTGGCCTTCGTTGACTACATCTTGTTCATCTTCCGAAGGTTCGGGAGTTTCTCTTTGATTGCTCCAAGCCTTGTAGGCAGCAGTAGCAACATTGAGCATTTTGACATCCCCCAATTTGAGGGCATTCTCTCCTTCTGGAGTGAGATACCATACTCCCTTCTTCTTGACCAGAAAGCCTGCTTTAATGCAGTCGATACTGAAGAAATGAAGCATTGATTGCCAGCGAACATAGCCTGATTTCTCATAAGTGGCTTTTGCCCAATCGTCTAATTCAACACGTTTTTCCACTTCTGCGACCACCTCTTTCCCTGGAGCTTGACCACCCTTTTCTTTGAGAATATTGAATGCAGCGAAAATTACCCTTGAAGCAAGTTCTCTTGAGCGAGATGGTTTATCTTTGGCCATGATTAACTCCGATAGGTGGGGAGAAGATTGACTGTAATCAAACTTACAAAACGATGTGATATATTACTTCACAAATCATATTTTCAGAGCAGTATTGATTGTATATATTTGATTCATATTTAAATATTCCAGGTAATGCTTGAGGATGCAGAGATAATCAAATGCCATTTTCTTTTCTAATATCTCAATCTGTTTCAAAAACCATAATCGCAGGTTGTCTACGTTGCAACAACCAGACAATCGGCAATTTAGAATCAGGATCTTTACTCAACCGATCTAACAATCGCCGCTTAGTCTTACCAGTAACAACCAAGACAATATTTTCACTCTTTACTAATATTTTTAATGAAAGACTCATGCGCAACGACGGTGCAATGGGTGGTGCAACGGCGATGCAGTGATGCGCCGATAACAAATCCGGGTTCATGCCGGGAAACAGTGAAGCGATGTGGCCGTCTTCGCCCAAGCCCAGCACTGTCAGACTGACCGGTAAGGGTAGTGAGTCCAATCGTTGATGAAGGGTTTCGATGGCATCGAATGGGTTGTCGTGCGCGGTTTTTAAGCCGACGAACGGGGTATTCGCTGGGAGGTGTGACAGCAGGTGCTGTTTGATCAGTTTTTCGTTCGATTGATCGTCGTTGACATCAACCCAGCGCTCATCGGACAACGTGATAGTAATCCGATCCCAGGGGAGCTTACATTTTGCCAGTGCGGGCAGGTAATGGCGCGGGGTGCTGCCGCCGGGGACGACGAGGGTGGCTTGCGGTTTGCGGTTCAGGGTATTTTGCAGCGCGCTTGCGGCAAAATCGGCGAAACCTTGGCTTAATGATTCGATATCAGGAAAAACTTGGCGTTGCAACGACATTTGAAGATTATTGCACCAGACTGCGCAAATCCGGCACGGTCTCGATATGTGTGGGAAAAGGATTCGGGTCTTCAGGGTGGACGCGGCCCAGGAAAGCGGTGTTGTTGGCCTGCGCGCCTTCGAGATCGGCCATCGCATCGCCGATCATCAATACCGATTCGGGATTGAGTCCATGTGCTGCCAGAATTTCCGCGATGAGGGTTTTCTTTAGCGCAGGTGCGCCGCGCACTTCGGTGAAATAGGGTGTTAAGCCGCGACGTTCGACGATGACTTTAAGCTCGGTTTCCGGTGTGCCGGAGGCGACAAATAGCGGAATTTTTTCAGATTGCTGGCGAATCAGTTCCAGCGCGCCAGGCACTCCTTCAGCAGCAATGACGGCTTCGACGACCAGTTCGGAAAAACGGACATCCAGTGCTTTTTCTTCCGCTTCGGTCAGCGGCGGTTTGGATAAAAAATGTTGCTGAAAGTGGCGGAATTTACGGTAGCGCGACATACCGCCGTTTTGAATATGGAATTGCACTACTTGTGCGACGATATCTTCCCCGTAAGGGCGATAGAGTTCCGCGAATGCCTGGGTTTTGATTTTCCCGGATTCAACTACAACGCCGTCAAAATCAAAAATAATGGCCTGCCAGTGAATGTTTTTCATGATGAATGGCCTATGCCCTGTTATCCGAGGTTGACGGGGTTGCATCGTCATCTGCGTCGCCATGATGCAGATCCTGGTGGATTTCCCGCAAGCAATCGAGTAAACCTTGTCCCAGGTCGACATGTTCATTCAACACCATTTTACGGCCGATACGCGGTTGGAAAGCGTAAGGTGTGATTTCGTAGTGATGTACGGCGTTGGCTTCGTCGAAATGCAATTCAACCGGCCACGGCATGATTTCCGAGATCATGGTCATGACGTCCTTGATGCGCAGTCTTTCCTGGCCGGTCAGGATCATGTGGCGATTGGCAAATTCAGGAGCCAGGATTTGCACGCTCATGCGCGCGGCATCTTCCACATGAATATATTCGCGCATGGCTTCGCCGCTGCCTTTGTAAGTTACGGAATGGTGCGCAACCGCTTCGTGCAGCATGCGATAGATGCCATTGCGTTTGTCAGAGCGCCTGCCATACAGTGAGCCGTAGCGCAAAATGTTGTAATCCAGGCCATAGCGATCATGGTAGGTTTCCGTGAAACGTTCTGCCGCTTGTTTGCTGGCGCGATAAAAAGAACCAGATTCGGAATACACATACACGCTGCTGGCGAACACAAAGCGGCGGGCGCCTGCGATGCGAGCGGCTTCCAGCGCGTGCATATTGCCCAGCACATTGATGGTGGCGGTAGGAATGGGTTTGTTGTGAGCTTCGTCAATGTCGGCAATGGCGGCAAAATTATAGACGATGGATGCTCCCTTGGCGGCTTCGATGGCTTGATCCAGATTCATGATGTCGCCAATGATCATTTCCTGATTGCTTTGCAGATAGGGCGATGGGCTGCGATCAAATAACCGTACTCGATAGCCTGCGGCAGTGAGCGCGTCGGCCACATGACTGCCGAGAAAACCACTCGCGCCAAATACTACAACTGTTTCATTGATCATCGTGTTATCCGTGATTGATTAAACCTGTTTGGATGAGACCCTGCAGCAAATTGTCGGCCGCCTCAATTTCCATGCGTTGACGCGATTCTCTGGCGAGCGAGCCGACATGGGATGTCAGGATGGTATTGCCAAATTCAAGCAGCGGGCCCCGGTAAGGCTCCTGTTCAAAAACATCCAAGGCCGCGGCACTGATTTTGCCGCTTCTCAATGCTTCAGCCAGCGCATCTTCATCGACCAGTCCGCCGCGTGCAGCATTAATCACTATTGCTTCAGGCTTCATGGCTGCGAATGCCTGAGCGTTCAGCAGATGATGCGTATCTGGTCCATATGGCAGATGCAGGGTGATCATGTCGGCAGTGGCTAATAATTTTTCCAGAGATATCAGCGTGACGCCGTCCGGCGCTTGATTGACATGCGGATCGTGCGCGATGACGGTAGCTTCAAAAGCCTGGCACAGGCGAGCAACGCGACGACCGATGTGCCCCATCCCAATGATGCCGACTGTTTGCGCTGCCAACAAGCGACCTTGCGTACGAGGCCATTCGCCTTTGCGTACCGCTTGATCAATCTGGCTGATCTGGCGCAGGAGAGTCAATATGTATCCCATGGTCAGCTCGGCAACCGCTTGCGCGGGGGCTTCCGGCGTATTCAGCACCGCAATGCCATGTTTTTTGGCTGCTGCCAGATCAACACTATCCATGCCGGCGCCGCAGCGCGAAATGACTTTTAGCGGGCTAGCCGACTGAAATACCCGCTCAGTCAGCGGTTCGATGCCCGCAATCAGGCCAACCACCTCGCCATTCAGTAATTCGATGATCTCATCTTCAGTGAGCTTGCGGCGATGTGGGTTGGTAACAGCCTGAAAACCGTTTTGCAGTAAGCGTTGAATAGCCGGATTATTGTCGAGATCGAAAGACGACGTGGAGATGACAAATTTTTTCATGATGTTTTGAGTGCTGCACGGATACTTTTAAGGTGGTTGCGGCAGATGGAATCAAGAATACGGATATCCAGTCCATAGCCGAGGAAATTAAAGCCTGCCTGAATGCGTTGTTGCAACGCTTCCGGATCGGGTTCGATGACATGAATGCCGCCAGGTTTCTGGGCACGCTGACCTGCCTGCAAAACTTGTGCGATCGCTGCCTGTACGTCTGGGTGATTGAGGTCGCCAGGGCGGCCCATGGAACCGGATAAGTCATAAGGGCCGATGATATAGGCATCAATTCCCGGTACGGCGAGAATGTCGTCGATGGCTTTGACGGCGTCGACATGTTCGATCATGACAACGATCACTGCATTATTTTCCAGCCATTGCCGGTAAGCCTGGAAGCTGTTGCCATATCCCTGCGCGCGCGCAAGGCCGACGCCGCGTTGTCCGCGTGGCGGGTAATACACGCCATCCACGGCTGCTCTGGCATCGGCGGCAGATTTGATCATGGGCACCATCACGCCGGTTGCGCCGGCATCCATGACGCGTTTGATCTGATCGGGGTGATTGGAGGTCAGGCGCACGATGGCCGGGCATTGTTTGCCGTCCAGAACCTGAATGATGGACTGCACTTCACTGAGTTCCAGCACGCTGTGTTCCATATCCAGAACCAACCAGTCGAATCCGGCTGCTGCCATGATTTCGGCAATGGAAGGATGTCCCAATGTTACCCAGGAACCAATGGTTAATTCTGACCCATTCAGTTTTGATTTTAATGACATGACGATTCCTAATAATGGGAAAGCAACGGATCGGTTTCCATCAGTTTGGCAACCCGTGCCAAATCTGCTTCGGTATCGACGGCCTGGGTATTAAACTCGGTGGGCACCATTTTAACCTGATAACCATGTTCCAGCAGGCGCAACATATCGACCGATTCTAATTGCTCCAATGGAGTCGGTGCCAGATGAGTGTACTGAAACAGGGTAGTGCGGCGAAAGGGAATAATGCAAACTTGCTTATAGGCTGCGGTATCGACAAAACCTGTTTTGGCCAAGGTAGGAATGGGACGACGTGACATGTAAAGCGCATTCCCTTGTTGATTCATGACAACTTTGATGGTATTGACGTCTAGATAATCCGCTTCATGATCGATTTTGCGCACCAGATTAACGCAGCCTAATTGCGGATTATCTTTAAAGGGGGCAACGGCGGTATCAATCATGTCTGGGTGCGTCATCGGTTCATCCCCTTGCACCATGACGATTAGGTCCGCATCCAGATAGACAACGGCTTCGGCTACACGATCACTGGCACGTTCGTGCGTATCGGCTGTCATGATGACGGGAGCACCGAAACTTTCTGCTACTTGACGAATTTCTTCATCGCAGGTGGCAATATAAGTCGCATCCAATGATTTACTCATGGCGACGCGTTTATAAATATGCTCAATCATTGGGCGACCCAATATTTTTGCAATGGGTTTGCCTGGAAAACGTGATGAGCCCATACGAGCAGGTATTACAGCGATTGTTTTCATGGAAATTATTGTTTGATTGGTTAATTAATGTTTAAGTATTGAAGATTAGATTTGAAAGCTACTCGCTGATTATCAGGGTTTTCTTGTTTCTTGAGCAATACTTAATGTGAAAATTGGATAGTGCTTCCTGCTGAGATTTTATCCTGAATTTTGTGTCGGCTCGCTGCTGGTAATTGAATAATTGCAAGAGTAGAATGAGTGCGCCTTTAATATCAGAATCTTCTGTTTAACTGGGAAATAATAGCGATGCTGCGTGTTCTAAATATTTTGGTAATCATATCATGGGTATGAAAGCCCTGTTCTTTCTTCGTCATTATAATGACATTGACCATGTCACTCCGGTTATTTTCAAATGGATTAAATCTGGCCATCAATGCGATGTTGTTCTGATTGATTCAATAAAATTCCGCCGAGATTTTCGGATTAAGTATTTAAGTCAACTGGAAGGTGTGCGAGTAGCGCACGTGCGAGAGCTATTTTCCTTGACTGAATATATCAAATGGCGTCTACAAATGTTCTTATTGACGCGTAATGTGAGACGTATAAAAGTCATTGGTCCGTTAGTGACTGCATTAGCTGAACGTTATGATGAAACAAAGCGCGAGCCGCTGTGGCGGCATACCGCTGAATATCTATTGAATAGAAGTTTTGCAAACACTAATGAGGGTGTCATCGCTTTTGACTGGATTGAAAGAAATTCAGTGATTTGTGTGGAATGGGTAGAAGTAGTGGTGGCGATGGCAAAAAGCAGGGGGTTAGGGACTGTATCGTTGCCTCATGGTGATAGTCCGCATGCCAGTCAGCTGATTCGCCGCGGTGAGAGGCAGGTGAAACCCGATGTTACCTTCTCCGCGGCTACGATGTTTAATAAGGTGGTAGTGCCCAATGAATTATGTGCTGTACGCTTCCGTCCTTTTATGGCAGAAAATCAACTGGCTGTATTAGGTTCTCCACGGTACTGTGAAGAATGGTTAACAATACTTTCCGGATTGATGCCGCCTTCACCGCTGGTTCGTTCCGACAGTCGGCTTAAAATTGTTATGTTTCTGAGAAAAGCTAACTTCACCACATTTTGGGAAGAAGTGGGTGAAGTGGTGCATATGATTGCTGAGTTTCCCAGCGTGGAATTGATCATCAAACCGCATACGCGCAGCGGGTGGAAGCAATCACTGACGAGAGATAGCTCGATTAAGCAACTGCCTAATGTGCGAGTTGCGGGCGATGATGCGCATTCAGTTCATTTAATGAATTGGTCTGATGTCATTATTGATTTGGCCACTTCGGTAGTGTTTGAAGCGGTCAGAGCAAAGAAACCGGTACTGGCTGCTGATTATTTAATTGCTGCGCGTTCCGCTGTGGCTTATTACATGCCGGAAACAGAGCTAAAATGCCGTGACGACGTGTATGAGAAAATTAATTATTTCCTTACTCATGGTTGCGATGCTTTCTATGTTGAAGAGCACCGACAGCGTTTTTTAAAGGAGATGCTGGATTTTCCCGATGCTAATGTGTTACCTCGTTATGTAGCGCTACTTGAACAATCAATGCATTAAATTGCTTCACAATCTGCCTTATTAATAAAGGTTTTTCATTAATTTTATAAAGTGATCGTAATGCGAGTAAAAGACGTATTAAATGAATTGGTTGTAGCAGCGTATAGACTGAAAGGAGGGTATGCGAAAGTACAAGTCAGAGATCAATCCATCCTTATTTCAGTCGATCATTTACGGACACTGAAACGGGCAAAGACTTACTCGATTAAAGAGCCGGATACGCTGGATTGGCTAGATAGTTTTGAACCTAATTCATGTTATTTTGATCTTGGTGCAAATATCGGTCAATATTCCTTATATCCCGCTAAAAAATATGGCGACCAGATTCGAGTGTTTTCTTTTGAACCGCAGAATAACAATTATTATGTATTAAATAAAAATATTTTTTTTAATGGCTTGGGAAAAAATATTTTATCGTATTGCGTTGCGGTATCTGGTCAAAGTGAATTCTCAAAATTATATATACCCAAATTTATTCCCGGTGGGAATCGATCCCAATTCGGGAATGAAGACATTGAGAATATGAAAATATCAGCGACGCATATTCAAGGAATATTTGGTGTAACGCTGGATGATTTATGCGGTAAGTGGGGATTTCCCTATCCAAATTACATGAAGATCGACGTGGATGGTATAGAAATTTCTATTCTCAAAGGTGCGAAGTCTGTATTGACGAATCCTGCGTTGAAGTCTGTTATTGTTGAACTAGGTACTACTGCTGAGCAGGAAAAAGCAATTTCTTTAATGCAAGAAGCAGGCCTCGAAGTTAAGCAACGGTCGACCAGAAATTGGGGGGAAACCTGCCTGATATTTGCAAGAAGCTAATCTGTAAGAATCTACTTCCCCATTCTTCCTTATTCCATAATGGATAATATGGAATATTTTTTACCTCTTAACAGGGTGTTGAGAGGATTCCTGGTGCTAAAAATCTTGTCTGGAATTTATGAATAAGTCGGTTAATCCGTCTGTTGATGTCATCATACCTGTCTATAATGCGCCAGAGTTAACAAGGCGTTGTATTGATTCTGTTATAACTTATCTAGGAGAATCGATAAGAACTATTTATATTCAAGATGATGCGTCGAATAATGAAACTCGAAAAATGCTTGATAGCCTCCTTTATGAACAAGTTCAGGTATATCATGCACTCAGTAATCAAGGGTTTGGTAAATCAGTGAATGAGGCAGCTGCTCGTTCTGACGCAGATTTGGTGTTGATACTGAATTCTGATACTGAAGTGTATGAAAATTTCTTACCGTTATTGTGCCATGCTTTTGCAGTTGATCCGGAATTAGCGGTTATAAGCTCTGTTGATGATCGTTCTGCTAAATATGATTTTGAACGATATATGCGGCGTCCGGGAGGATATATTATAACTTATCGTTTTAAAGGCCATGCTTTTTTAATGCGACGCAATCTATTTATAGAGATGGGTGGTTTTGATCTGAAATTTGGTCGAGGTTACTATGAAGACACAGATCTGGGACGTCGATTGGATCAAGAAGGGTGGCGTATGGGGGTGCATCCGGATGCTTATATTCGTCATGAAAGCGGCGGATCATTTGGACGCGGTCAATCCTATCGAGCATTAGCGAAACGCAACCGCAAATTTTATCACTCACGTTATCCTGATGCATGCCGCAATATCTTGTTGGTTTCAGGTCAATGCACAATGGCTGATTTATCTGTTGAACTGACTGATGCGATTGAACATGTTTTTCGGCAAGGTGGGAGCATTCATTGGCTCACATCAGTGCCATTGCCTCAGCTATCTTGTTTGCAAATGCGTAACAATCAAGCAAGTATTAGAATGATCGTGAAGCTGATGTTGCGTGGCTGGTCGCGAGAAGATAAACGTATCTCTGCCGTTTGGATATTGTCGGATGCCTCAGGTTTGCTGCGTGTTTTATTGGCGCTCTGTGTCCGCGTGCGCAAGCTCAAAATTCAAAAGTGGAAAATTGAGTAATCTGAATTTTTGGATTGATTATCGGAGACATCCGCTGAGGAAGACGTATTACCAAATACGATCCAGAATAACTGTGGTTTCTGAGCTATATTCAAAAATCAAGAAATAAGCTTATGAAAAGAATATTGACTGATGCATGGCATGAATCATTTGTAAGGTTTGCGCTGTTCTCTTTTTGCCTGGGATTCTGGTATACCGGGCTAAGTTTCTTTTATTTCCCATTGTTAGGGGTAGCTTGGTTAATCGACGGGGGATTGCATCGATTAAATCAGACAATCAAAGAACCATTGGTACAAGCAATTCTTCTGTTGTGCATGTTTTTGCTGTTGGGATTGCTATGGGGTGACATTCCAGAAGACGGACGAATGAAATGGTTGAAGTACTTTATTTTGCTGATATTTATACCACTTTACGCTCTTCTAAATAGAACGCGTTTGCCATGGGCAATAGGCGGACTGGTGATGGGTTATTTTTGTGTTCTCGCGTTAGGTATCTATCAATGGCTTGTGATGGGAGTTCAGGGCATTCCATTGTTGGGAATGTCTTATCTGAGTTTCTCAGCCATGCTGGGTATAGGAGTCATTGTGGCCATTTGTCTGGCAGATTTAAGCCATTCAATAAAACTAGGTATCGTACTGTGGATAGTTGCTCTTGTGCTATTGCTGATTCAATTTCACCAGAATGGAAGAATTCTGTTATTTGCAACGTTAATCACTCTATTATTCTTAGCTTTCTTACGCTATAAGATGGAAATTAGAAAATTCATAGTGGTTTCTATATCTGTACTTATGATCACTTCTATTTTTGCTTATAGTAGCGCTGCTTTTCAGGATAGATGGACGCAAGCAAAGAATGACGTCGAATTATTACAACAAGGTAACTACAGTTCAAGTTTGGGGTATCGGCTTGCGATGTGGGATGTCGGTTTGCATGGCATTGCTGAACATCCATTATTGGGTCTTGGGACAGGCGCGCCCGAAAGCTACTTTGAAAATACAATCCTAACGTATAAAAACGGTATTTATAAGGATCTGCCAGCATTCCAGGAAACTGCGCACTATCACAATGACTGGATTGAAATCGGTATGCATATTGGTATTCTAGGTATACTGGCCTTAATGTTTCTTTTCTGGGGTTGGTATCAGGCGTTCAAGAAAAATCAGCTAGACTTACTAGGAGCGGGCTTATTAAGTTATATTTTTCTAGCTGGCCTGACAGATACTTTTATTATCTTTAGTAGAACTCAAATTCTATTACTGATTGTTACCGCGATTGCTATCTGTTGGCAAAGGAAAGTACGTTGATGATTCTGTATTGATTGGCATTTTATGGATTGTTCTGGGATCAGGCAACACGTAACAATATGCACATTTACTTCCTACCCAGTTTAATCAACTAAGATCTCGATAGTATAATTTGAATCACTTTCTATAAGCACTGCTGAGATTTCTTCAATGGTTATCTTTCTTTTTGCCACTAATCTCTTTTTGAGAAAAGGGAATTTTAATTCAGTAATCAGTGGCTTCCATAAATCATGAGTTATATCTATCAAATCCTTCGGTTTTTCTGAATATCCAATTTGGCTAGAACTGTTTTCTAAGCTGTAAAGTGCTAATATTTTAAATCGACGGCTTAGCGATTGAGAAAAGCCAACTTCATATTTACGCACGATTGCCATCTTAAATTCAAGAACCTTTATTTTATTAAAGAATTCGATAAATTCCTGCGAGGTTGATACAGATTTCTTACAATAGAGGAAATAGGATTGTAAGTGTGGATGAAACTGCAAAGAATCTGTCATGCCAACAATATCTGCATTTTCATTTTCTAATCTGGCGATAATATCTTTAAAACTGAAAAGTGGACCGAAGACACTATCATTGGCTAACAGGAGCGCTCTGTGCATAGGATAATAAGGATACTCTCTTAGTCCTATTTTCCACCCATAAAAATCGTAGCCACTATTTTCCCGATTAATTATTTTTATGCATAAACTCGAGAGTTTCTTTAAATCAGCGTCGTATAGAGTATCACTGGAACTGATGAAGATGATATCGAAGCCTGCCAGCTTAAGTTCACTTAGATAGTGATATACGTTTCTTTTGATAGTGCTATTTTTATCGTAGCTACAAAAGAAGCATACCGGCCGCTCATAATCAGGCACCAGGTTTCCTGGATGTGCGCAGCGTACGATAGGATTTTTATACGATTTCTTTTTTAGCAGCAAGAAACGAAATACATTGCAGAAATATTTTAACTCCAAAGTTATTTTTTTATAATGCCAATATAATCTTTTCATAAGATGTCGTCGGAAATTTGAGGCTTAGTAGCTTGATCTTAACATTAAAAGATAACAGACTGATTGATGCGTTACCTCAATCTGAAGATAGGGCGTGTTCTTCTACACCTCTATCGTTAAGTACGCAAGATCGGTTATTGGGCGTTATAGATTATTCAAATTAGGGTTTCTTATCGATGCCACGTTGGAGATCAGGTTGATTTGATTCTTTCAGTACTACCAGTACAATCTTTGTCATTCAGAATGACTCATTCTTCAAAGCATTTTTTACTGAGCATATATCGTATTAGAGTACTTGAAGTCGTTGCTTGACTGTATAAAAGGAAGATTGTGAAAAAGCTGAAATTGCTAAAGTTGTTGAGAATGCCATTCTTATTAATAGAATCAATGTTTGATAAAGAATTTTTGGCGCCAGATGTTCCTATGTCAAGCGTGGTTAGCCATCAGAAATGGCAAGAATATCTGTATGAGATTGGTAATAAACCTGGCATGAGAGTGCTAGAAATAGGTAGTCGTGAAGTAACTGGTGTATCAAATGCCCGGAGTAAATTTAACAATGCAGACTATTTCGGTTTTGATTATTATCCTGGGAACAATGTTGATATTGTAGGAGATGCTCATAAGCTATCTTCTTATTTTGGAGAAGATGAAAAATTTGATGTTATATATTCAAGTGCGTGTTTTGAACACTTCGCAATGCCCTGGATTGTTGCTGTTGAGATTGCGAAAGTACTTAAAGTCGGTGGTTTTGTTTTTGTGGAAACTCATTTTTCATTTTCATCACATGAGAGACCGTGGCATTTCTTTCAGTCTAGTGATATGGGATTAAGAGTTTTGTTTTCCGAAGCGCTTGGGTTTGAATGCGTGGAGGCTGGTATGTCAAATCCAATTGTTGGTCGATTTTCGTCGCTAGCAGATACTTATTTGAAAAACAAACCCATTCGTGGTCTTTATTGTCACAGCGAGTATCTTGGCAAGAAGATAAAAGATGTAAAGAACTTTCATTGGGAACAAGTTGATTTGGCAAGTGTTGTGCATGAAACAAAATACCCAAAACCAAAAGTATGATCTATCGTATTGCATATATCAATCAATAGGTAGCGCTTAACAATGCTCGTCTATTCATGTCTTGAGTGGATTCTGGTTTCGATTGGCTGCAATTTCTTTTTAAGTTAATAGGAATTCAGATGAAGTATGTGTGTTAGGTTATCCAGTGATCAACTACGTATGATTTTATGCTTATTAGGAGATGAAGTTGATTGATATACAATCTCCTCCGTTTGTGGATGATTCAAGCATTTTAATACCTGTGAATCCGGTGATTGAAGACTATATGCGGAGCTTGGTGAAGCAAACTGATCATCCTGTATTAATAGAAATGGAGGAATTAGCGAGACTGAGAAAATTTCTGATCATTTATCGTCTGGTAGGTGTTTTTCTTGAGACTCAGGCGAAGATGATTAACGCAAAGCGTGTGTTTGAATTCGGTAGTGGTTATGGTTACTCGGCGTACTGGTTCGCAAGAGCGGTTGGTGCTGATGGATATGTCATTTGTAGTGACGGGGATTCAATGAATTGCGAACGTGCAAAAAATATCTTTCTGCTGCTGCTTTATGGGAACGTATAGAATTTCGTGTGGGTGTGGCACAAGATGTATTTGCACAAACAGATGGTCTGTTTGATATCTGTTATAACGATGTTGATAAAGAGGCTTACCCGCAAATTTGGCACATGGCCAAGGGCTGGATTCGTCCTGGTGGTCTTTATATTGCGGATAATGCTTTATGGCATGGTCGTGTAACCATGGGAAACTATGTCGATGCTGTGTTTGGTTCAACGGAAGCGATTGCAGAGCATAATCGGCTGGTTTTTAATGATCCCGAGTTCGATGCGTTTATTAATCCAATTCGTGATGGTGTGATCGTTGCGAGAAGAAAATGATCAAGATTTAAAGAAATAACAATAAATCCACAATATTTATCAAGTTATTATATGTTTTATAAGTAATGTGATTGTCGTGGCAGTTTAATGGATTAATTGGTATAGTGCTATTTTAGCACCTGTAAAATAGTATGTTGTTTAAAGGTATGTTTGCTGTAATTGATATGTTTTAAGGAAATAATATGCAAATTCATGTTTATGATACTTATGTTAAAGCTAAAGATGGGCATACGATGCACTTTGATGTATTCACGGCGGTGAAAGATGATCAGAAGGCCGTTGAATATGCCAAACAATGGCTCGCTTCAATTGGTGAAGGTAACGCGACTGTTACCAGTAGGGAATGTAGTTTTTGCCATAGCCAAAGTGCACCGCCAGATGTCATTGATGCGATTAATAATAATGGTTTTTATATTTACAAGATGGAAGGTTGTTAGTTATTAATGATTCCCTGGTTGTAGTAAGTAATCTAGATTTGAGATGCTTCAATCCTGATACTATCAATCATTATTCTCAAGGTTTACTAAATGAAGTTAAATTTCAGAAAAGTAATAATTTCTAGTGCTATTTTTATATTTTGTAGCTCGGTTCAGGCTACAGAACCGAAGCTAATTGGAGAGCACGGCGATTGGGCAGCTTATACGTTTATGGAGAACAATAGCAAGGTTTGCTACATGGTTAGCCATCCCAAGAAAACAACAGGTAATTATACAAAAAGGGGGGATGTATTTGCTTTAATAACACACCGCCCAGCAGAGAAAAGTAAGAATGTCTTTAGCTATATTGCTGGCTATTCATATAAACCAGGTAGTGAGGCAACAGTTATAGTAAATAATCAAAATTTTCGCCTTTTTACTCAAGATGATTCGGCTTGGGCTCCTGATGAATCAACTGATAGTAAAATAGCTGATGCCATTAAACGTGGAAGTTCTCTGATAGTTAAGGGTGCATCAGTGCGTGGAACAGAGACAGTGGATACCTTTGGTTTAAGTGGTTCATCGTCGGCTTATAAAGCGATTTCATCTGAGTGTGGTGTGAAATAATATTCTTAGGGTGATAATTTACCTGGGTTTGTTTAAACAAGGATTGCATCGGTAACAAAGGAAAATATTATGAATGATAAGATCATCATTTATCAGAAACCTACTTGCAGTAAATGTAGGGCGACATTATCTCTACTTAAGGACAGTGGGAAGGAATTTGAGTCGATCAATTATTATGAAACTCCTTTAACAGCTGATAAATTAAGAGAGCTGGTTCGGAAACTGAATATGACTGTGCGTGATATCTTGCGCAAAGATGAACCATTGGCTCGTACTTTAGATGCAGTATCGGATGACGAATTAATTAATGCTATGGTTGAAAATCCTGATTTGATTCAGCGTCCTATAGTAGTATGGGGTAACAAAGCTAAATTATGTCGACCTCCAGAGCATGTGATGGAGTTACTCGAATAAGGTTCATATTTTTAATAAAGAGCCCTTTTTAATGGATTGTGAAATATAAATAAAGGAGTAGTACATTAATATCAATGTACTACTCCTTTATTTATATTTCACCTTGTTTCTGGGAATTATTCAGAAGCGGTTTCTTGTGTTGTGATTTCTTGGATTGCTGATGCTGAATTCTTACTACCTATTCGAGCTGGTAACTTTTCACGGATACGTGCTGATTTGCCGGCACGATCTCTTAGATAATAAAGTTTTGCACGGCAAACTGCGCCGCGGCGTTTAATTTCTATATTCGCTATTAATGGAGAATACGTTTGAAAAGTGCGTTCTACTCCTTCTCCGCTTGAAATTTTGCGAACTGTAAAAGCCGAATTTAAACCACGATTACGCTTGGCTATTACCACACCTTCGTACGCTTGCACACGTTTTCGATCTCCTTCAACCACATTGACATTAACAATCACTGTATCTCCGGGGGAGAATTCAGGTATATCTTTGTTAAGACGTTTTATTTCTTCAGCTTCTAATTGATCAATTAAGTTCATGTCTTTTTCCTTATTTGCCGATTCTACCTGGATTTACAGGTTTGTTTAAATTCTTCCAAAAGTTTTTCTTCTTCCATTGTCATACCACGTGCAAATTTTAACTCAAATAAGTCAGGCCGCTTTAACCATGTTCTACCAAGAGCTTGTTGTAAGCGCCAACGGCGTATGTGTGCATGATTACCTGACATCAATACCTCAGGCACATGATTGCCTTTATACATCTCAGGTCGAGTATAGTGAGGGCAGTCTAATAGCCCATCTACAAATGAATCCTGATTTGCTGATTCTGGGTCGCCTAATGTTCCTGGAATTTGTCTAACTATACAATCAATTAATACCATTGCAGCCAATTCACCGCCTGAGACTACATAATCACCAATGGAAACTTCCATATCTACTTGGCGGATGATTAATCGCTCGTCTATTCCTTCGTATCGTCCACAAAGCAGAATGAGGCCTGGTAGGGTGCTGAGTTGTGTGACCATTTCGTGATCAAGTCGCTTACCCTGCGGCGATAGATAGATAACTTTGGGATTCTCAATACCCAATACAGCTTGTCTTGTTTTAGCTTGGATAATGGCATTTTCTAATGGCTCCGCCATCATGACCATTCCCGGACCTCCGCCATAAGGACTGTTATCAACAGCTCGATAACTATTTTGAGTAAAGTCACGCGGATTCGATGTACTGAGTTGAAAAATGGCGTTTCTATTAGCCTTTCCTGTTACACCAAATTGAGTAATGGCATTGAACATTTCCGGAAATAATGTGATAACGTCACATTCAAAAGGCATCGTTCATCACCTTAATAATCTACACCCCAGTCAACTATAATCCGAGAAAGCTTCAAATCTACTTTTATGATAACTTGCTCAATAAAAGGAATGAGGATTTCTTTTTTTTTCTTACCTATGCATTGAATGCGTAAAACGTCATTCGCGCCAGTTTCAAGCAAACCTACAACATTGCCAAGATGCTCATTCTTTAAATTGACCACTTCCGTGCCGATCAAATCTGACCAATAGTAGCCAAGATTTCCATTCTCTGGTAATGAGGGCAATTGATTGCGAGGAATTGCTACTTGCATCCCCTTGAGTCTCAAAGTTTGTGTGCGATCTGTGTATCCTTCCAACTTTACATTCAAAGTATTACCGTTAATACGACCGGTGATAACCTGCACTTTCTGCCATTCATTACCTTCTTTACTGAACCACCATGACGAATACTCGAGTAATCCATCAACATATTCAGTGTAGGGTAAAACTCTGACCCAGCCATAGATACCAAAGGGCCCGACAATATGCCCCATCACTATCATCACTATCATCGCTATGGCTGGGCTGTCAATATTAGCTGCTGACTGATAATTTTTTAGTAATGGCAAATTGCTTAATTAACCGAGCCGCCGTTGTTGATAGTTGGGCTCCATTTGATTGCCAATAACTAACTCGATCTAATTGAATCCGTAGCATTTCTTCGCCGCCAATAGCTCTTGGGTTATAAAAACCAATGCGTTCTATAAACCGACCATCACGTGCATTACGAGAATTCGCTACAACCATATTGAAGAATGGGCGCTTCCTAGCACCACCCCTTGCCAATCTAATAATAACCATATTTTTGCCTATAAGCCTATAATTACACGAAGTCTAAATTCAAAGAACCTTTAATTTTACAGTAAATTCTGTGACTCTGACAAGTGATAAAATAATTGAGTCTTATTGGACCTCGCATTCAACAAGTGGAGATGGAGTAAATGGATACCTCTGAATTTTTGTTTGTCGGTTTTTGTGGAGCTAATTAAGTTGTCTCTAAAGTTCTCTAAAGATTTTATTATTAGTGAATCAAATCAGTGTGTTTCATGTGGTTTGTGCTTGCCGCATTGCCCAACCTATCGATTGTTGAAATCAGAAGCTGATTCTCCGCGTGGTCGTATCGCTTTAATGGGGGGAGTGGCTAATGGGCGTATTCCTTTGAATGCAAGGTTTATACAGCATATGGACCGTTGCTTAACATGCCGATCTTGTGAAGCCGTTTGTCCTAATAATGTTTCATACGGACATTTAATAGATGAAACCCGTGCTTTAATCGAGGATCAATCCAAATCTGCTGGGGCGAATAAGAAATCAAGGATTCGGATTTTGTTGGAAAAGTTGTTGCTTACTCGCCCTGCGTACTTAGATTATCTGCGGCGGCTGTTTTATTTTATGCAAACAAGAGGATTTTTATGGTGGTTGTTGAAGAGATCAAATCGGTTTGAAAAAAATAAATTACTTAAATTTATTGCGCAACTTCCTTTGGTTAGATTTCCCTATATTGGGATTGTAGACACGAAGCATTCTACAGGTAGCATTTGGAAAGAGATTTATCACGCAGATGGAAAAAAACGCGGTGAAGTCAGTTTGTTTTTAGGGTGCGTGGCGCGAATAACCGATGTGGCAACGTTAAATTCGAGTATATACGTGCTAAATCGATTGGGTTATACCGTTTATGTTCCGCGCAATCAGGCTTGTTGTGGCGCTATCCATCAGCATAGTGGAGCAATCAAACAGGCTGTTGTATTGGCACAGCAGAATAAGTCGGTTTTTGGTGAACTCAATACCAGAACAATTATCAGTACTTCATCGGGTTGTGGTGTACAACTGTTTGAATCCGTTGTGAGTAATGATCAGAGATCGCCTGCAGAATCCGATAATATCGGAAAAGTGTATGTATTATCAGGTATTGCGGATGTTAGTCGGTTTTTAGTTACAGCGGAAGGATGGGAAGATGTGGAAATATTGCCGTTGCCCGAAAGAATTCTGGTGCATGATCCATGTAGCTTGCGTAATGTATTGGGCGCACAGGCATCTCCCTATGAATTGATCTCACGGATTCCCGAGGCGCAGGTTGTGCCTTTAATGGGTAATGACCAATGCTGTGGCGCTGCAGGAACTTATTTTATTGATCAACCTGAGATCGCAGATAGGCTGCTGAATGATAAAATATCTGCTCTGATAGAAGGTGGTGCTAAATACTTGGTAACATCAAATATCGGTTGCTCAATGCACATTGCTCATGGATTGCGTGAAAAAAAAATCAGTATAGAGGTGTTGCATCCAGTGACATTATTGGCGCGACAAATGGGTTTGGAATTATAATGAAAACAGATTTTTATGTGTCTGAGCTGCTCAATTGCTAGCAGTCTGCTGACATAATTAAAGAGGGGTGGGAAAGGCACGCATCTTTGAGCAGAAGTATCTTGCTTTTTTGAATATCGGCTTATAATAGTATTCAATTTTCATCGATTCAATTTATGAAGTAAGGATTATGATCAATATTGATAAGCTTATTGTTAGTTTTGATAGTGCTTTACGGACATTGCTGACGCCGGCGCAAACTTTGCGTCCCGTTCCGGGGAATGAGCTGCCAGAAGCCGATCTTACTGACACAGAAAAACGATTATCATCTGCATTGATGCGTGTAAATCATGTGGGGGAAGTTTGCGCACAGGCCTTGTATCAAGGGCAAGGATTAACTGCGCGTAACGAAGTAGTACAGCAAACACTGATGCAAGCTGCGCGTGAAGAAACCGAGCATCTGGCATGGACGGAACGTCGTATTGTTGAGTTAGGTGGACGTAAAAGCTTACTTAATCCATTCTGGTATGGTGGGTCTTTTGCCATTGGTGTTGTGGCGGGAATGTTGGGAGATAAATGGAATTTGGGGTTTCTTGCTGAAACTGAGCATCAAGTAGGTGCACACTTAGCGAGTCATTTGCAGCGTTTGCCTGATAATGATGAGAAAAGCCGTGCGATTGTGACACAAATGGAAATTGATGAGGCCAGCCATGCCACCATGGCGTTGTCTCATGGCGGAGCAGAATTACCATTGCCTGTGAAATTTACAATGAAGTTAGGTTCAAAAGTAATGACTCAAACGGCTTATTGGGTTTGAGATAAGTCAACTTATAAAAGATGATGCGATCACCAGTACATAGAAGATTGTCACTATGAAAGACATTGATCTAACACACCATTTTCTCATTGCAATGCCAACAATGGTAGATTCTGTATTTTCTAAAACATTGACGTATATTTGTGAGCATAACGAACAAGGTGCGCTAGGTATCGTCATTAATCGACCTACCGATCTTACCCTGGTAAATCTTTTTAAACAATTAGGCATCCCGCAAACTGATTCTCTAATGGAGACAATGCCAGTGCTTTTTGGCGGACCCGTGCAACTGGATTGTGGATTTGTATTGCATCATCCCGTGGGTAAATGGCAATCGACCCTGGCTGTGAATCATGAAGTAGGTTTGACGACGTCATTAGATATTCTAAAAGCTATCGCCAATGATGAGGGGCCCGATCAGGCTTTGATTGCTTTAGGCTATGCAGGATGGGCTGCCGGTCAGATTGAACATGAATTGGGTCAGAACACATGGTTGACGGTGCCAGCTTCATGTGGTGTGATATTCGATTTGCCATCGGAGGAAAGATTGCCGGCGGCAATGCGGTTGCTGGGTGTTAATTTTGAGAATTTATCCAATGAAGTTGGACACGCATAAGCAATCATCGTTGATGACTAAAAATTCCATTGGTGAGTCGTTGGAAGGCAAGGTACCAGAACAATTTCCTGAAGGAATTGTATTGGCTTTTGATTTTGGGAGGAAACGTATTGGTGTGGCTGTTGGTAATAACATGCTGAGCATAGCACACCCACTGGTAACGGTTGATAGTGAAGTTACAGAGCAACGTTTTGCTATGATTGCTAAGCTGATCGAAACGTGGCAACCCATTCTGCTCATAGTGGGGTTACCTATGCATATTGATGGAGCAGCGCATGAAATGACGCATTTAAGTCAACGTTTTGCGCGGCGTTTAGCAGGGCGTTTTAATATTAGAGTAATGTTAAAAGACGAACGTTATACCAGTCAAACGGCTAGTATTGCGTTACGAGAGGCGGGAATCTCTGGAAGAAAACAGAAATCAGTACTTGATCAGATAGCAGCGCAACACATACTTCAATCATTCTTTGATGAGCAGCATGCAATTACCAGACGCTGAAATTTTATTTAAAAATCTCGTTAAAAAAATACAACCAGATTTAAATAAGGATTGGGTGCTCGTGGGTATTCACACAGGAGGAGTATGGTTGGCTGAACGCCTACACCAGGAGCTGGCAATTACACAGCCGCTTGGTACGCTGGATGTATCGTTTTACCGCGATGATTTCGATAAAATCGGCTTGCACTCACAAATTAGGCCATCGGAAATCCCTTTTGAAGTCGAAGGCGCACGTATTTTATTAGTGGATGATGTACTGCATACAGGACGGACAATTCGCGCAGCAATCAATGAGTTATTTGATTATGGGCGTCCCGCTTCTATTAGCTTGGCTACTTTGGTTGATCGAGGCGGTAGAGAATTGCCGATCGCCGCCCGATATACTGGGACCGAACTGAAATTGCCCACCGATAAAATGCTTGAATTGAAGTGCGATGACCATGGAAAGTTGAGTTTGAATGTGTATAACAAGAGCTTTCCCGAATGATCAATAGAAACCCACAGTTGGATGAACACGGGATACTGCAGCATTTGCTGACAACGGAAGGATTGCCGGCTTCGATTTTGTTGCATATCTTAGATACAGCCGAATCATTCGTGGGCGTAACTGAGCGCGATGTTAAGAAAATTCCACTATTGCGTGGAAAGTCAATATTCAATCTTTTTTTTGAACCTAGCACACGTACACGCACGACATTTGAGATTGCTGCCAAACGTTTGTCGGCTGACGTTTTTAATCTGAATATTGCGGTTTCTGCTCAATCCAAAGGTGAGACACTTCTGGATACGGTTAACAATCTTTCCGCGATGAATGCGGATATGTTTGTGGTTCGACATGCACAGAGTGGTGCTGCTCACTTAATTGCAAAGCATGTCCGATCGGATATTCATGTAATTAATGCAGGTGATGGGAGTCATGCCCACCCAACACAAGCTTTGTTGGATATGTTTACTATCCGGCGTTATAAGCGTGATTTTCATAATCTGCGGGTCGCTATTATTGGTGATATCTTGCATTCTCGCGTTGCGCGTTCTCAAATTCATGCTTTGACTACTTTGGGCGTACCGGAAGTTAGGGTGATCGCACCTAAAACTTTACTGCCGAAAATGGTAGAGCGCTTCGGTGTGCAGGTTTATCACGACATGGTGAAGGGACTGAAAGATATTGATGTGCTGATGATGTTACGATTGCAGAATGAACGTATGCAAGGTGCAAACCTGCCAAGTCCGGAAGAATATTTTAAATACTATGGATTGACTCCTGAAAAGCTATCATTAGCTCGACGCGATGCGATTGTCATGCATCCAGGACCAATGAATCGTGGTGTAGAGATTGATTCTGCAGTTGCGGATGGCAAACAGTCGGTTATTTTACCCCAAGTGACATTTGGTATCGCGGTGCGTATGGCGGTGATGTCAATTTTGGCGGGTAATCAGATCTAAGGACAGTCATCATGAAAATTCATATCAAAAATGGACGGTTGATTGATCCTAAGAACGATATCGATGCGGTTCAGGATATTTTTATTGCCAAAGGTAAGATTGTTGCAATAGGCAAAGCCCCCAGTGAATTTCAAGCTAGTCGTGTTATTGATGCTCAATCACTCATCGTGTGTCCAGGTTTGGTTGATTTGTCTGTGCGTTTGCGTGAGCCCGGCCTTGAATATAAAGCTACATTGGAGTCAGAAATGGGTGCGGCGGTTGCTGGCGGAGTAACGAGCTTTGCATGCCCACCGGATACGGATCCACCATTAGATGAACCAGGTTTAGTAGAGATGTTGAAGCATCGTGCCAAAAACCTTAATCAAGCACATGTTTACCCCATTGGTGCGTTAACTCAAGGATTAAGAGGGGAACGCTTAACTGAAATGGCTGAGTTAAATGATGCAGGCTGTGTTGTTTTCGGTCAGCCGGATGGGTTGTTGCCTAACTTGCGGGTGTTAATGCAGGCAATGCGATATGCCTCTACATTTGGTTTCAGTGTGTGGTTGCGCCCACAAGAACTTAGCTTGACCAATGATGGCGTTGCGCATGATGGAGAAGTAGCGACTCGGTTGGGACTTCCTACCGTTCCTGTGTGTGCGGAGACGGTGGCTTTATCCAATATCATTTTGTTAGCTAAAGAAACAGGTGTCAGAGTGCATCTGTGTCGAATTTCCAGTGCGGAAGGATTGGCGATGGTTCGTGTGGCTAAACAGCAGGGACTGTCGATGACTTGCGATGTGACGATTAATCACATGCACTTGTCCGATATGGATATCGGGTTTTTTGATTCTAACTGTCATCTGATGCCTCCACTGCGGGGTTCCAGCGATCGAGATGCATTGCGCAATGGCTTGCTTGATGGCACGATTGATGCAATTTGTTCGGATCATGCGCCGGTAGATGAAGACGCCAAGTTACTTCCATTTGGCCAATCTGAAATTGGCGCAACCGGCGTGGAATTATTGCTACCCTTGGCATTAAAATGGGGAATGGAAATGCGCCTACCTTTGATTAAGGTATTGGCTAAGATCACATCCGACCCAGCAGAAATATTAGGAATTGACGCGGGGCATTTATCCATCGGAAATGCGGCTGATATTTGTATTCTTGATCCTGATGATTTCTGGAAAGTGACCTCATCGGCTATTCTGAGTCAAGGCAAGAACACACCTTTTTTAGGTATGGAGTTACCGGGTAGGATTAAATATACTTTAGTAAATGGTCATGTTGTGTATGAGCATTGAGTCTGAGCATTGCTTACTTACTCATTCGCCTGCGATAAATTACTCTATACGTTTTTAACCCATCATTTGGAGCAACATGTCAAACCCATTACTTGATTTTTCTGGACTTCCTCATTTCGCAGAAATAAAAAATGAGCATATTACGCCAGCCATGGAAGTGCTACTGAATGAAAATCGTGCAGTGATTGAAAAAATTCGTGTTGGCCATGCTGCGCCTACCTGGCAGACTTTTGTGGGGCCGATGGTGGATGCCAATGAACGTTTATCACGAGCCTGGGGACAGGTGTCGCATTTGAATGCGGTGATGAATAGTTCACAGCTACGGGAAATCTATAATGCCAATTTACCGCTCATTACTCAGTTTTATGCCGAATTGTCGCAAGATTTACTATTATTTGAAAAATTTAAACAATTACGCGCAAGTGAGGAATTTAATCATCTGAGCTCGGCGCGCAAGAGGATTATTGAAAATGAGTTAAGAGATTTTCGTTTGGGTGGCGCGGAGTTACCGTCTGATAAGAAAAAACGGTTTCTACAAATTCAGGAAGAGTTATCGAGTCTATCTTCAAAGTTCAATGATAATTTATTGGATGCTACTAATGCTTATTCATTAATCATTGAAGAAACGGAAACTCTATCTGGGATCCCGGTTGATGTGTTGCAAGCAGCTAAAGAATTGGCTGAAGAAGATGCCAAAACGGGTTGGAAATTTACCTTGCATATGCCTTCTTATCTCCCAGTGCTGCAATACGCGGATAATCGTGATTTGCGTGAGCAGATGTATCACGCTTATGCTACGCGTGCCAGTGAGTTTGACAGCCAGATAGGATCTGATAGGAATAATATGCCGCTCATTAACAAGATTCTTGAGCTACGTCAGGAAGCAGCCCAAATGCTGGGTTATGAAAATTATGCTGAAGTTTCATTGGTGACTAAAATGGCGACGTCTCCTCAACAGATCCTAGATTTCCTTGGAAAGTTGGCTGTCAAAGCGAAGCCCTATGCTGAGCAAGATTTTCGAGCACTTCAGCAGTTTGCTGCTGAAGAATTGAATTTATCAAAACTTGAAGCTTGGGACCTAGCTTATGTTAGCGAAAAATTGCGTGAGGAGCGTTATGCTTTTTCTGATCAGGAAATCAAGCAATATTTCCCTGAAGACAAAGTATTAACGGGTATGTTTAAGCTGGTAGAGAAATTATATGGTATTCATATTGTGGCAGCGGCCGCTTCACGAAATGTTCAAAGTTGGCACCCCGATGTAAAATTTTTTGATATTAGTGATGCAAGTGGTCAGCTAATTGGCCAATTTTATCTTGATTTATATGCACGTCCTACTAAACGTGGGGGTGCCTGGATGGATGATGCTGTGACACGTCGGCGAACTGAAGATAAGCAAACGGGTAGTCATGGCATACAAATACCCGTCGCGTACCTGACTTGTAATTTCTCAGCGCCTGTGAATATTAATAACCAGTTTCGCCCGGCTTTATTTACGCATAATGAAGTGATCGTATTATTCCATGAGTTTGGTCATGGGCTGCATCACTTGCTGACTAAAGTCGAAGATTTAGGAGTATCCGGCATTAATGGCGTGGAATGGGATGCCGTAGAGTTGCCCAGCCAGTTTATGGAAAATTTTTGCTGGGAATGGGACGTGCTGACTGGAATGACTCAACACGTTGAGACAGGCCAACCACTACCCAGAGCTCTTTTTGATAAGATGATAAAAGCTAAAAACTTCCAGAGTGGACTACAAATGCTACGGCAGATTGAATTTGCGTTATTTGACATGCATATACACTTTGATTTCAAGCCCCATGGCGATAAAACGGTGATACAGTTGCTTAATGATATTCGTAAAGCTGTTGCTGTCATCACGCCACCAGACTTTAATCGTTTTCCCAATAGCTTTGCACATATTTTTGCCGGAGGCTATGCTGCTGGGTATTATAGTTACAAATGGGCAGAGGTATTATCTGCTGATGCTTATAGCATGTTTGAAGAAACTGCTTCGGATGGTGTGGTCAATGCTGCGACAGGTTTACGTTTTTTGGAAGAAATTCTTGCGATGGGAGGGAGTCGTTCAGCACTGGAATCATTTATTGCATTTCGAGGGCGTGAGCCTGAATTAGATGCATTATTACGGCATAACGGAATGGAAATAGTTCAATCGTAAAGTTTTAATTTTATTTTTTATAGGTTGCACTAAATAATATGAATAATTGTTCGTCTATTTAAAGCTTATTGTTTGCTTTAAGGATGGTATTTTAAATCTTGTGTGTAGTATCATTCGCGCTCTATTAAACAAACAGTACTTTGTGGATAGACATATTGAATCGATCCTATAAATGTGGCAAGATCCTTTGAACTTTTACTAGAATAAATAATAACATGATTAATTTTATCCGCTCCAAAGCAATCGCGATTCTGATATTAGGCTTGGTTCTAACGGGTTGCGCTTCAACAAATACGAATAACCAGAAAGATTATCGGGATCCTCTGGAATCCATGAATCGCGCTGTTTTTAATTTTAATGAAATGGTCGATAACAATATACTTGAACCCGTCGCCAGAGGTTATAAGAAGGTTACACCTGACCCTATTGAAATGGTAGTTGGTAATTTCTTTTCAAATCTGAATGATGTGGTGGTGCTAACTAATTCCATTTTGCAGTTAAATTATGAAAGTGCGCTTGCTAGCAGTGGAAGGTTATTAATTAATACGACTTTCGGTATATTTGGTATGATTGATATTGCCAGTGATATCAGCGCAGCGAGTGATATTAATCTCACTAAACGGAATGAAGACTTTGGTCAAACATTGGGTCGTTACGGTGTCGCTAGCGGGCCTTATATAGTATTGCCATTCTTGGGACCGAGTTCCTTGCGAGATACGGTAGGAATCGGCGTGGATGGCTTTTTTATCGATCCAGTTACACAAGGGATTACAGGGATTTTCTTGAAAGATGTTGCTTATCTTAATTCGGTGGCTCTTCGTCTACCGGTTGCAACAGCGAGAACTATTAATACACGTGCACAATTATTGGATGTTGAGAAAACATTGGAAGAAGCTGCACTGGATAAGTATGAGTTTATGCGTGACGCTTATATGCAAAGACGGACTAGTTTAATCAACAATACTGATACTGCGGAAGTTAAATAATATAATCTGCAGCTGCTTGTTTTTTAGTACCGATTTATACCATTCGGTATAGATATGATTGATATTAAATTTAATTTTAAGCATATATCTATTTTTTTTGTGTTTCAGTTGGGAAATTAATTATCGATTATTTTTTATTTCATTAATATAAATATGCACATTGATTAAGGAAGTTTTCCATCAATCAATGTGCTTTTTTTATATATCTAGATAATAAAGTTAGAGAGAACGAAGTGGCCATATGTAGTCGTAGTGGAGGTTGTGAACGCTGAATCGTTAACGTTCTAAAGTCGGGTATGCAACCAGGTGCGTGATGAGAAGATATATTAGCAAACTGAGTTTGTGCTTGATGTTTTAATGAATAGAATAGATTTTAAAATGATGGAGATCTGAATGATGGACAATTCGGTGGTAATTGTGGGAAGTGGATTGGCTGGTTATGCGGTAGCGCGTGAGCTGCGGAAACTCGATTCAGATATTCCCATCACTATGTTGTCTGCTGATCACGGTGGCTTCTATTCCAAGCCTATGTTATCAAATGCATTATCAACAGGTAAAACACCTCAGTCTATTCTGAATAGTGATGCAGCTCACATGGCATCACAATTAAAGATTTCCATTCGTGCTTACTGTCGCGTGACCGCTATTAACCAATCGAAGAATACATTGACATTAGCTAATGGTGAAGAAATATTTTATGATCAACTGGTTCTGGCATTAGGAGCAGATCAAATACGTTTGCCATTACAGGGGAATGCTGTAGCAAAGGTGTTAACAGTTAATGATCTTGATGATTATGAAAGTTTTCGTGATGCCTTAATAGGAAAAAAACGAGTCAGCATTATTGGTGCAGGTTTAATTGGTTGTGAGTTTGCAAATGATCTGATAGCGACGGGCTATCAGGTAGATGTGATCGATATTGGTCCCCAACCTTTAGGGCGACTTTTGCCACCAGCGGGAGGCGTCTTTATACAACAAAAGCTAGAAGCCGCTGGTGTGGTTTTTCACTTAGATACAGCTACTCAATCGATTGATCAAATTGGACAGCATTTACGCTTGATATTAAATAATGGTGAGTTGATTGAATCCGATATAGTGCTTTCTGCAGTAGGATTACGCCCGCGTACCCAACTTGCTGAGAGAGTTGGTATTCAGGCCAATCGTGGAATTGTAGTTAATCGTTTATTACAAACACAGTTTTCTAGTATCTATGCTCTGGGTGATTGCGCAGAAGTTGAAGGTAAGGTTTTGCCTTTTGTGATGCCGATTACACATGCAGCCCGAGCTTTAGCTGCAACACTCGCAGGTAATCCAACAACGGTTCATTATCCGGCGATGCCAGTGATGGTAAAAACGCCTGCGTGCCCAACAGTGGTTTCGCCTCCTGATTTTAGTATCAACGGTGAATGGCAAGTTGTGACAGATAAGGATGGAGTGCAGGCACTTTACCACGATGATGATGGCAATTTGTTAGGGTATGCATTACTGGGTGCAGCAACTAAGGAGAGAAGTAATCTGACAGCCCAATTGCCTTCAGTTTTGGAATAAATATAGATTCTCTGTTCGTAGATCCATTATTTCTAATGGATGATTAATATAAATACTGAGTATTAGTAATGATGAAATTTCTATTTGATCTTTTTCCCGTTATTTTATTTTTCGTAGCTTTTAAAATTTATGATATTTTTGTTGCGACTGCTGTAGCGATAGCGGCAGCTATTTTGCAGATCGGCTGGTTGTGGTTTCGCCATCGCCAAATTGATAAGATGATGTGGACAAATCTAGCGATAATCGTTATTTTTGGCGGTGCAACATTAATATCTCAGGATGAAGCATTTATTAAATGGAAGCCGACAGTGCTGTATTGGTTGATTGCGACCGTTTTGCTGGTGTCAAATCAGATGTTCGGGAAAAATTTGATTCAAGCGATGCTAGACAAGCAGATTGTTTTACCTTCATTCATTTGGAATAAACTCAATCTGGGCTGGATAGGTTTCTTTATGTCAATGGGTTGTATCAATCTTTATGTCGCATTTAATTTTTCAATTGATACGTGGGTTACGTTTAAGCTATTTGGCGCTACTGGGTTAATGCTCACTTTTATTGTGTTGCAGGTACTGATGCTGGGAAAATATCTGAAAGATACGGCACCGTTATTAACTGAGGACGCAGCTGCGGCTGCTAGCGATCCCAAAGATCTCGAAGAAAAATCAAAAAGAACGAGTAAAAAACTATGATGCTATATGTTATCAATGGCGAGGATGTGCCAAATAGTCTAGAAAAGAGAGTGCTAGTTCGTCCAGAGCACTTAAAAAGAATTCAGTTATTGCAAGAAGAGGGGCGTCTAATTTT
>JAMXAE010000221.1 GCA_024281695.1 Nitrosomonas sp.
GTAGAGTAAAGCGCCAGATGGAAAAAAGTCAGCGCGATTATTATCTCAATGAGCAAGTCAAAGCCATTCAGAAAGAATTGGGCGAAGGCGAAGACGGTGCAGATATTGAAGAAATTGAGAAAAAGATCAAAGCTGCACAAATGCCGAAAGAGGCGCTTGCCAGAGCCGAATCCGAACTCAAAAAACTTCGCTTGATGTCTCCTATGTCGGCGGAAGCGACAGTGGTACGCAATTACATTGATGCATTAGTTGCACTGCCATGGAAGAAAAAAAGCAAAATCAATATTAATCTGAAATCGGCCGAAGAGATGCTTGAGAAAGACCACTACGGTCTTGAGAAAGTAAAAGAACGGATTGTTGAATATTTGGCCGTGCAACAGCGCGTCAATAAAATGAAAGCACCGATTCTTTGTTTGGTTGGCCCTCCAGGCGTCGGTAAGACATCATTGGGCCAATCTATTGCGCATGCCACTAACCGTAAATTTGTGCGTATGTCACTTGGAGGCGTGCGCGATGAAGCTGAGATTCGTGGTCATCGCCGCACGTATATCGGATCCATGCCAGGAAAGATTCTGCACAATATGAGTAAAGTGGGTGTTAAGAATCCATTATTCTTGTTGGATGAAGTGGATAAAATGGGAATGGATTTTCGGGGCGACCCGGCATCTGCCTTGTTAGAAGTCCTTGATCCTGAACAGAATAGTACTTTTGTCGATCACTATATCGAGGTGGAATACGATTTATCGGATGTGATGTTCGTAGCAACGGCCAATACCTTGAATATTCCACCTGCTTTGCTTGACCGCATGGAAGTTATTCAGTTATCGGGCTATACCGAAGACGAGAAGCTGAACATTGCTAACCGGTATTTGTTAAGTAAGCAAATGAAAAATCATGGTCTAAAAGAAGACGAACTCACCGTTTCACACTCGGCATTGCAGGATATCGCGCGCTATTACACGCGAGAAGCCGGAGTAAGGGCGATGGAGCGGGAGATTTCCAAAATCTGTCGCAAAGCAGTCAAAATGATGTTGCTTAAGAAAGAAAAAAACAAAGTGATTGTTACCTCGCGTAATCTCGATAAATTCCTAGGAGTCAGGCGTTACACCTACGGCGTTGCTGAAGAAAAAAATCAGATTGGACAAGTTACTGGATTGGCTTGGACGGAAGTCGGCGGTGAATTATTGACAATCGAAGCTGTGGTGTTGCCCGGAGCAGGGAAGACGATTACCACTGGAAAATTGGGCGAGGTTATGCAGGAATCGATTCAAGCTGCATTGTCCGTAGTTCGTGGCCGGTCGCATATGTTGGGAATAGCGGAAGATTTTTATCAAAAAAATGATATCCATGTTCACTTACCTGAAGGTGCGACACCGAAAGACGGACCGAGCGCTGGTATCGGCATCTGTGTTGCGATGATCTCGGTACTAACCAAAATTGCAGTAAGGGCGGATGTGGCAATGACCGGTGAAATCACGCTAAGAGGCGAAGTGCTGCCGATCGGCGGATTGAAAGAAAAATTATTGGCGGCGCACCGTGGTGGCATCAAGTCTGTAATTATTCCTGAGAAAAATATGAAGGACTTGACTGATATTCCTGCCAACGTTAGAAGTCAATTGACCATTCATCCTGTCAAGTGGATAGATCAAGTCATCGATTTGGCATTGGAGCATAAACCGGAACTACTGCCAGCGCCCATTGCACAACCTGCCATATCGCCAGGAAATGAAGAGAAGCTCATTAAATCAGTTATAAAACACTGAGTTTAAACGAGCTTGAATTCCGCTAACAGCGGAATATGATCTGACAAACGACGCCATGGCTGCCCATGCAAATGGATACAGTCCATGACGTCGAGTCCGCGGTAATAAATACGGTCCATCGACAATATCGGCATCCAGGCGGGGAAAGTGCGAGCATAGGCGCCGTGCGTATGTTTAAAGACTTCTTGTACGCCTAAGTCGCGATGTAAGTAGTACTCTGCCCGGCCTCGCCAATCGTTAAAATCGCCAGCAATAATCAATGGTTCATTGATCGGCACATGCGAGTTGATACGCTTGGCGAGTGCCGACAATTGCTGTTCTCTTTCATGGCCAAGTAATCCCAGGTGCACACAAATAATATGTACTTTTTGGCTGATTTCCGGAATCTCGATCGTCCCATGTAAAATGCTTCTACTCGCACTCCGAAATAGCGAGACATTAATGTTTTCCCATTCGACAAACGGATATTTACTTAATATCGCATTGCCATGATGCCCTGATTTATAAATGGCATTTTTACCATATGCATAATGATGCCAGACTTGGTCGGCGAGAAATTCAAATTGCTGATTATTGGGCCAATCGTCAAACCGATTGTTGGATATTTTACGTTCACCATGGACTTCTTGCAGAAAAACGATATCTGCGTCAACATGACGCAGCAAGCGCTTGATTTCATGCAAAATAAATCGCAGATTGGTGGCGCTGAATCCCTTGTGGATGTTATAGGTCAGAACTTTGAGTGATGTACCGGACATAAGATTCTCGAATCTTCGCGCTTGCTACGAGTCCAATTGAGGTTTCTTGGGTTGATGGGTAAAGTTGTTAAGTGGCTATCGAGTTTTTTCAATTACTATTGCTGATTATAATAGCAAATGGCGCCCCCGTATTAGCCAGACTGCTGCTCAACGATCGATTGAATGCCGCTATCGATAACGGAGTCATGCTGAAGGATAATCATCCAGTGTTCGGTGCTTCAAAAACCTGGCGCGGTGTTGTAGCCGCTTTACTGGCGACAATCGCTGGTGCGCTTTTTTTAAACTACTCGGCGGCAATCGGAATACAAATTGCAATCTGTGCGATTTCCGGCGATCTGTTATCCAGCTTCATTAAGCGCCGCCTTTCGCTACAACCAAGCGCCAAGGCGCCATTATTGGATCAAATACCCGAATCGCTTTTTCCCACATTGATAATGGTATCAGTCTTTCAACTTCAGTTATTTGCCATCGTCATGTTGGTGGTAAGCTTTACACTGATTGATCTGATAATTACTCATTTTCTGTATCGCTGGAGACTATTGAGAAAATCACGTTAAATATTCAGGGGGTATGTCATGAGTCATACAAAAAACTCAAACATCAATTGGCCAAACCTAATCAGCATCATTCGGATCCTGATGGCCCCTGTCTTGTTTTATTTTGCTGTGACACAGCAGCCCGTCTGGTTCATCGGTACTTTGATGTTTGCGGTATTTACCGATGTATTGGATGGTTTTCTTGCCAGGATATTGAATCAAATCACTGAGCTGGGTGCACATTTGGATAGTTGGGGGGATTTTGTCATTTATTCCACGCTGGCCATTTGCGCCTGGATATTATGGCCGGAAATCGTATTGCACGAACGGAATTATTTCATAACCATCATCGCATGCTTCACGCTGCCCGTCATCGTTGGCCTAGTTAAATTTCGCACCGTGATCAGTTATCACACCTGGAGCGTGAAACTGGCGGTCGCCATCACGTTGACAGGCTATGTATTACTGTTCACCGGTATATTTGTCCCGGCTTTGAGAATTGCAATGGTGTTTTGCCTGTATGCAGCAGTGGAGGAAATCGCAATTACACTGCTGATTCGCCGTGAACATACCGACATCAGAACCGTATGGCACGCATTAAAGCTCAGAAGAGAAGGGCTGTAGCATGAATTGCGTAGAGTGTCACTGCAAATCAAACGATGATAGAGAATTCATTCAATCTGAAGCTTTCGCCAATTCGATTGCTCGTATTACCGTATCGCGTGCTTCAGCAGCATTACCCCAGC
>JAMXAE010000222.1 GCA_024281695.1 Nitrosomonas sp.
TGCAGAGATTGCCAAGCGAAATACAGGAATTGCTGCACTTGTAGCGTCTTTGCCGCTGACATCATTATTAGCTTTTATCTGGCTCCATATTGAGGGAGCTGCAGTATCGCAAATCGCAGATCTGTCAAAGCAAATATTTTGGTTCGTATTGCCATCGCTTCTGTTTTTCATACTGTTGCCTATATTGCTTAAGCACGGTTTGGGTTTCTGGCTTAGCCTTGGTTTATCCGCTGTGGCTACCATTGGCTGTTATTTTAGTTTCATGTTTTTTCTACCTCGAATCGGGATTCACCTGTAAAAAAAGACCGCTGCCATAGCGGTCAAGAATTGGTGCACCAAGTGTTATCCCTAATTATGAATGAGCTTACTTGCCGGTAAAGTTTGCAGCAATAAAATTGCCTGTGGATGTGAAAAACAAATAAAGTTTCTCTTTTGTCTTATCATCAACAGCAGGATTAGTAAATGTGACTAGCCATTCCTTGCCTTTTTTCCCATCTACCATCTCGATCTTATCTTGTTTAATTGTTTTCCAGGATGGATCAATCTTGCCTTGCTTAATTAATACCTCTTTTCGATCAGACGCGCAGTTTATTACAGTTTCTTCCGTAGCAACTTTATTGCCGTGAAAATGGCAACTGCTGTCTTCCCCTGCCATCGCTCCGCCGATTCCAAATATTGCAGTAACTAAAATCGTTATTATCAGTATTTTTTTCATTAAATCACTCCTCAGTAGTTAGTAAATTAAAGACTTTCACGCCCCGTATCAATGCTTTGCTCAACTTCTAGATCTTCATGTGCATGTTTGTGTTCTTGGATGGGAAAGCGAAAACTATCAGGATCAGAATCATGTTGATACCCGTGCAATTGCATAAACAGCAATATTACTCCGGCATAAATAAGAGATTGGTTAGACGCAAAGCTGAAGCGTTTAAAAGATGGTTTATGTCTCCATAGAGAAAGCACAGCCACCATGACCACCAAAGCAACGATCTGCCCTATTTCTACACCCAGATTAAAACTCAATATTCGTAACAGAATGCCGGTGCTATCGTCGCCAAGAGGCAACTGTTGAAGGCGGGTTGAAAGGCCAAAGCCGTGTAGTAAACCAAATAGAAAAATCGCGCCCAGCAGGTTAGGAGATTTCATATCCAGATATTTCTGGAAGCCGCCGTTATTGTCAAAACCCTTATAGATCACGCTAAGCGCAATAATCGCATCAATCAAAAAGTAATTCCACGTGATCTGGTAGAAAGTTGCAAAAATCAGTGTAATACAATGTCCGACCGTGAAGGCTGTTACAAACTTGGCTATATCCTTGAAGCTGGTCAGGAAAAACACTACCCCAAATAGGAATAATAAATGGTCATATCCAGTCAGCATGTGGGTGGCACCAAGCCCTATGTATTGGGGATATCCACCACTCAACATCCGCAGTTTATCTTCCTCAGAAATACCGTGTGCTAAAGCCGCGATTGGTATTAATAAAAATATTAATACCAAAAAGTTATATGAGATGAAAGAACGCATGTTAGTTGCTAACCGTATATTTCTTACAAGTAAAATTATTTCTGATCGAATGGTGGCATTTTTTGAATTTCTGCCAAGTTTGTTTCTCCATTAACATTAATTATGACAAGACGACCACTGCCTTGAGAATAGTCATTTCGGAAGTCATAAACGCCCCCAATAATAGTTAAACGACCTTCTTTAACCTCTACTGTATATTTCTTTAGGGCAGTCGAAACCTGATGATTTACATTAGATTCAACACTTGCTTTAACTTGTGCATGATCATCAGATTTATTGCCAACAACTTTGATCGTATCTAATTCACGCCAAATTGAAGGCTCAAGATGAGTGGGTTTAGACATTGCAGCTTCAACAGCGCCGCAAGATGAGTGGCCTATAATAAATAATACGGGAGTATGCAGATGACGAATACCATATTCAATCGATCCCTCAGCAGTTGAAACTTGATTGCCAATATTACGAACTAAGAAAAGGTCTCCATCAGGATGAATATCAAGCGCATGGGTATGTAGTCTGGAATCGGCACAGGTTACCATCGTCGCCATAGGTTTTTGCCCATGGACAAAATGAACGAAGTAATCCGGTGGCAAGTTCTTCACAAATTCATTGTTTGATTCAATGACATGTCGAACAATTTCTCTAACCTGGTCTTTCTCGCTTTTTTCTACTGGCGCTGGAGAATATGCTATTAGATTGCTTGTAGAAAACAAGAAAGCTATGAAAATAATATTGCTAAGTTTCGGCATTTGATGCTAACTCCGCTTGCTTAAACTAAGACCTATTTAGGCTCAATCATCTTTAGTCTTGAATTAATACGAATAAAATAAAACCAACTAATCAGATCAATAATACCTGATATCTTCAGGCATTATTTTTCTCAGGCTAAGATTATTTAATCTCTGTGGCCATGCTGCGATGGGAATTAGCCATATCCATATTTGCTTTTACAGCTTGTTCGTATGCGCTAATTAAATTTCGACAATGTGCCTGCAAATCTAGCGCTTGCCTGCCATAGTGAGAAGTATTTGATTCATATTCCTGAAGCATTTTCTTATGTTCTTGTGCTTTTGACAGCATTTCTTTTGCAGCATCTTCATAATGTTTAGCTAGCGCAGTATGGTCAGTAGGAGTTTTTGCATTCTGAATAGCCTGAGTCATATCCATTGGGTGAGGATTCATTTGTGCACAGCAAGTTAACAAAACTAATAAAACCACATCAATTAAAATTACAACTTTATTTTTCATAAAATGTTTCCACGATAAAAAATTCGACTAACAATATAACTCAGTTTCATTATATTTTCTTTTAAAACTAGGTTTTAGCCAAAAAATTAATAAGGCACAATAAGTCCATAATACTACTATAGTTACTTAATGTACGTTACTTATATTAGATCTATCAAATTGAGTACCTTTTAAGTTAAATCTAAGAAGATTTATTAGAACCTTGACAGAATTCCTAAGGACTAGAAACCACGAAACCGTTTAGCACTTGATAATTCAAGAATCTGTACAGCAAGAAGAACTGCTACCGGACAGTTGAATCGGTGGGCATGGCACATCGCCATAAGAACAATAAACACAGCAGTCTCCCGCTTTTGGCTTCAATAAATGGTGACAAGATTCACATTCATAAAAAAATTGACAGGCATTGGTCGGCATCGTCTCCAGTTTTTGAGTTCCACAATTCGGGCAAGTAATAGTCGATTGCAACTGTATCATATTCATTTATGCATATTTATCACGTAATTATTAAGTTTACAAAACATGCGGAGCTTTGGAATAATTATCTATTGTGATTGATAAAATAAACGCTTAAACATTAACACGTTAGACTACTTCTGCTGGCGCTTGTTTGCAAGGATGGGGAGCATCCCCACACTCAAGCTGAACAGTAGTGTGCTGGATTCCAAACCGCTCACGCAATTCATTATTGATTTGAATCAATAGCAAATCGTCAATGACCGCGTCTGGCTTGATTAGATGAACGGTTAGCGCAATTTCCGTCGTGCTCATTGCCCAGATATGTAGGTCGTGAACTGCTTCAATCCCTGGAAGGCCAGCGAGGTAAGCCTCAACTTTGGCAGGATGAATATTTGCTGGCACAGCATCAAGAGCAAGGCTTAGCGATTCACGGAGCAAGCCCCAAGTGCCAATACCAATAATTACGGCGACCACAAGGCTCATGAATGGGTCCAACCACAACCAGTCCGTAAATTTTATGGCAATAGCTGCCAAAACGACGC
>JAMXAE010000008.1 GCA_024281695.1 Nitrosomonas sp.
GAGCGGGAAACGAGGCTCGAACTCGCGACCCCAACCTTGGCAAGGTTGTGCTCTACCACTGAGCTATTCCCGCAATATGAAGTTCCTGTGCGACTTAGGCCACTTCAGAAACAAAGGGTGGATTATAGTGATGCTGTACGTTTTGTCAAGAAATGCAGGTTATTAATTGCTAGTATTGGCTTGCATCAAATATTTTACGAGTAATCGCATTGAATCGAGTGAATATTGGTTTTTCATCACTGTTCTTAAAAAAACATTACTTAGGGTTCTTGTAAAATAAGCATTTGAGTAGCTCGGGAAGATAAGCTGACTCCATTTAACTAACATTATATTTACATTAACAATTCTATATTAAGTTATCGCATCAATTAATCTATTTTATGCCCTTACTTCCATATTGGCGCCTCTCCGGTTTTTATTTCTTTTACTTTTCTTTGGTAGGGGCATTCTCACCGTATTGGAGTTTATACCTTCAATCGCTTGAATTTAATGCGTTGCAGATCGGTGTATTAATGTCACTTTCATTAATCGTGCGTATATTCTCGCCAAGTATCTGGGGTTGGCTCGCAGATCATACGGGAAAGCGCATCCGAGTTGTGCAGATCGCTGCACTGTGTGGATTCTTGTGCTTTTGTGGTTTTCTCTTAGGAGAATCCTTTATTTGGATGTTTTTTGTAATGTTGCTATTGAGTTTCTTCTGGAGTGCTTCACTGCCGCTCATGGAAGCAATTACGCTTTCGCATCTGGGTGATCACACCGATAAATACGGGCGCATTCGTTCTTGGGGGTCTGTTGGGTTCGTATTGACAGTCATTGGTGTGGGTTATTTATTAGAGAATATCGCTATTGCTTGGTTGATTTGGATTGTTCTGGGATTAAAGTTGGGGATGGTTATTTTTTCTTACCAGATTCCTGAGAAAGAAATAATCAGTCATGTTACTGGTCATCATTCAGTCAAGCAGATTTGTTTGCGCCCGGAAGTCTTGGCTTTCTTGATTTCCAGCTTATTGATGTTGTTTGCGCATGGAGCGTACTATACTTTTTTTTCTATTTATTTGGTTGAGCATGCCTATGATAAGGGATTTATTGGGTGGTTGTGGGCTATCGGTGTTATCTGTGAAATAGGCATCTTTTTCATCATGCCGTGGCTGATGCGACATTTTAGTTTGAAATTAATATTAATTTTTAGCTTCGCTTGTGCCACTGTGCGGTTTTGGATGATCGGTTGGGGTGTTGAGTGGCCGATTATCATGGTTGTTGCGCAAATTCTACATGCAGCGACTTATGGTGCGCATCATATTGCGGCCATGATGGTGGTGCATCAATTTTTTCGAGGTCGCCACCAGGCAAAAGGCCAAGCGATTTATAGTAGCATTGCCTATGGGATCGGTGGTGCAATCGGCGCTATTTCAAGTGGTTATACCTGGGATCTATTGGGGGCGGACATGACATTTTTTGTCAGCTCGGCGGCTTCGTTTATCGGTTTAATTTTAGTGGCATGGAAAATGAAATCAGTCAGTCAATAATCAATTGTGCTGTGTATAGTTTGTTGAATCAGTAAAGTTTATGGGATAATTGCCAATTGATTAAATTTTGAATTTGCCTAATGCAAACGTTATACGACAAGCTTTGGAACCAGCATGTAGTTCACACGGAATCTACTGAGCCAGGCAGTATGGCATTGATTTATATTGATCGTCATTTAGTACATGAAGTCACCAGTCCGCAAGCATTTGAGAGTCTGAAGCTGGCGGGAAGAAAGCCCTGGCGTCTCGATTCTATTCTGGCGGTTGCTGATCATAATGTACCCACAACCGATCGAAGTCATGGCATTCATGATCCTGTTTCACGTTTGCAAGTGGATACGCTGGATCAGAATTGTGATGAATTGGGTATTACCGAATTCAAAATGCAGGATTTGCGTCAAGGAATCGTGCATGTGATTGGTCCTGAACAAGGAGCAACCTTGCCAGGTATGACGGTTGTTTGTGGTGATTCACATACCAGTACGCATGGTGCTTTTGGTTGCTTGGCATTTGGTATAGGAACCTCAGAAGTTGAGCATGTTCTGGCTACGCAATGCCTATTGATGAAAAAATCCAAAGCCATGCACATTTCCATTGAAGGTGAGTTGGGATTAGGGATTACCGCTAAAGATATCGCTTTGGCTATCATCGGTGAAATTGGCACGGCTGGCGGTACCGGTTATGCGCTTGAGTTCACGGGTAGTGCTATTCGTGCTTTATCCATGGAGGGGCGCATGACACTGTGCAATATGGCCATTGAGGCGGGTGCGCGAGCAGGCATGGTGGCAGTCGATGACACAACAATCGATTACATTCAAGGACGGCCTTTCGCACCCAAAGGTGAGTTGTGGGATAGGGCAGTTGCTTATTGGCGCACACTGCACAGCGATGCAGATGCGGTTTTTGATCGCACAGTGACTTTAAATGCCGCGCAAATCAAACCTCAAGTAACCTGGGGTACTTCGCCAGAAATGGTGACTACGATTGATGGCAAAGTGCCTGATCCTTCCGTCATTCCCGATGAAGTAAAGCGCCATGATATGCAGCAAGCGCTGAACTATATGGGGCTGCAGGCCAATACCCCGATTCAGCAGATTACGCTGGACAAGATATTCATTGGCTCCTGCACGAATTCACGCATTGAAGATTTACGTGCTGCCGCACATATTGTCAAAGGCAAGCATATTGCGACAAATATTAAACAGGCATTGGTAGTGCCTGGTTCAGGGCTAGTCAAGAAACAGGCTGAACAAGAAGGGTTGGATCAGATTTTCGTGGAGGCTGGATTTGAGTGGCGTGAGCCTGGTTGTTCCATGTGCCTAGCCATGAATGACGATCGATTGACTGCCGGTGAGCGATGTGCTTCCACATCAAATCGAAATTTTGAGGGGCGGCAAGGGCCCGGTGGACGTACTCATCTGGTGAGCCCTGCAATGGCTGCTGCCGCCGCAATTGCAGGGCATTTTATTGATGTACGCGACATAGGCAAGTGACATTCAATGGAAAAATTTCATACCTTTACCGGACTAGTGGCACCGATGGATCGTGCCAATGTGGATACAGATGCGATCATTCCAAAGCAATTTCTTAAGTCTATTAAACGCTCAGGATTTGGTCAGAATTTGTTTGATGAATGGCGTTATCTGGATCACGGGGAACCGGGTATGGACCCGACGCAGCGTCAACCCAATCCGGATTTTGTGTTGAATCAACCGCGTTACCAAGCTGCACAAATCCTGCTCGCGCGTGCCAATTTTGGTTGCGGATCGAGTCGTGAGCATGCGCCCTGGTCACTTCAGGATTATGGATTTCGTGTCATTGTTGCTCCCAGTTTTGCTGATATATTTTTTAATAATTGTTTTAAGATTGGCTTGCTGCCCATTATTCTGGATTCAGCAATATTGGATCGCTTGTTTGAAGAAGTGAAACTAAATATCGGATATGGCCTCACGGTAGATCTGGAAAACCAGATGGTTATAACTCCTAGCAAAGAGGCATTTAATTTTGAAGTGGACTGTTTTCGCAAGCACTGTTTGCTGAATGGATTGGATGAGATTGGATTGACCTTGCAGCACGCGGAGAAAATTAAACAATTTGAACAAAAGCGGCGCACTGAACAACCCTGGTTGTTTGCATAAATCACATGACTGAAAATTAGACTATTATGAAAATTGCTGTTTTAGCGGGCGACGGTATCGGGCCAGAAATCATTGCACAAGCAGTGCGTGTGTTGGATGTTCTGAGAACAGATGGATTAGCTATTGAATTGGAATCTGGATTGATTGGAGGTTGCGCTGTGGATGCAACTGGAAATCCATACCCAGAAGCAACGCATCGCTTAGCCAGCCAAGCCGACGCGGTTCTGCTGGGTGCTGTGGGCGGTCCACAATATGACACATTGCCTCGTCAACAACGCCCTGAAAGAGGGCTGCTAGCGATCCGAAAAGCGCTAAATTTATTTGCTAATTTGCGGCCAGCTACGCTTTATCCGGAACTCGCCAATGCTTCTAGCTTGAAGTATGAGGTGGTTGCTGGTCTCGATATCATGATCGTGCGCGAATTGACCGGTGATATCTATTTTGGTGAGCCACGCGGCATCGAGGTGCGCGACGGGCAGCGTGTCGGATTCAATACTATGATTTATAGTGAAGCGGAAATTCGACGTATTACGCATGTCGCCTTCCAGGCAGCTGCTAAGCGCCAAGGTAAGTTATGCTCCGTCGATAAAATGAATGTGCTGGAATGTACGCAATTATGGCGTGATATCGTTATTGAAGTTTCAAAAGAGTACCCGCAAGTGACGCTCTCACATATGCTGGTTGATAATGCGGCCATGCAATTGGTGCGCAACCCGAAACAATTTGATGTGATAGTTACAGGGAACATGTTTGGGGATATATTATCTGATGAAGCCTCTATGTTAACCGGATCTATTGGTATGCTGCCTTCTGCTTCACTGGATGAGAATAATAAGGGCTTGTACGAACCGATCCATGGTTCAGCACCTGATATTGCTGGAAAAGATTTGGCCAATCCACTTGCGACCATACTTTCAGTGGCCATGATGCTCCGGTATACCTTTAATCAAGAAGAAGCTGCTCAGCGAATAGAAAAATCGGTTAAGAAAGTTCTGGCTGTGGGTTTCCGAACAAAAGATATCATTGAACCGGGTATGAAGTCGATTGGTACTAAAGACATGGGTGATGCAGTTTTGTCATTCATGTGAGTTTCTCCAGAAACAAACATATTTAATTAGCAATTAATTGGATATAAGGGGCAATTAATCCATTAAATCATTTGTTACCGATTCATAAAGTAAGCTAATATTTGCGAAGGCGTTTTAATTTAATTAACTGATTGTCAATTTAGGATAGAAAATAAGCGATGAAACAAGTTGGTTTTGTTGGCTGGCGAGGAATGGTTGGCTCCGTATTAATGCAGAGAATGCGGGAAGAGGATGATTTTTCTCTGATAGATCCTGTTTTTTTTACAACATCGCAGAAAGGCGGCACAGGCCCTGAAATTGGCAAGGAAATTCCATCCTTAAAAGATGCTTTTGATATCAAGCAACTGGCAGCAATGGATATCATTATCTCCTGCCAAGGGGGGGATTATACCCATCAGGTGATTAAACAATTGCGGCAATCCGGCTGGCAAGGATATTGGATCGATGCCGCATCGGCGCTACGTATGGAAGATGATGCAGTCATCATTTTAGATCCGGTAAATATGCCGGTGATTAAACAGGCGCTGCACGATGGCGTAAGAAATTATATTGGCGGTAATTGCACGGTAAGTTTGATGTTGATGGCGGTTGGGGGGCTTTTTGAGAAAGGCATGGTGGAATGGATGAGCGCCATGACTTATCAAGCCGCATCGGGCGCCGGAGCAAAAAACATGCGTGAATTACTGCAACAAATGGGCGAAGCTCATAGAGTTGCAAAAGATCTGCTGGATAACCCCGCTTCCAATATTCTGGATATCGATCGTGAAGTGGCCGGCACCTTACGCGATCAGAAGTTTCCAACAGAAAATTTTGGAGTGCCATTAGCAGGTAGTTTGATTCCTTGGATTGATAAAGAAGTCGCCAATGGGCAGAGTCGTGAAGAATGGAAAGGGCAAGCGGAAACCAACAAAATTTTGGGCAGAAGCAATCGGCAAATTCCGGTGGATGGTATCTGCGTCCGTGTCGGCGCTATGCGATGCCATAGTCAGGCGCTGACAATTAAGTTAAAACAAGACGTACCCTTAGATGAAGTTGAAGATATTATCGCCAATTCCAATGATTGGGTACAAATTGTTCCTAATGAAAGAGAAGCAACCACATCAAAATTAACACCCACTGCAGTCACGGGTTCTTTATCAATACCAGTAGGTCGATTGCGTAAACTGGCAATGGGAGGAGAATATTTGTCTGTTTTTACGGTGGGCGATCAATTGCTTTGGGGTGCTGCAGAGCCTCTGCGTAGAATGCTACGGATATTAATTGAGGACTAGATATAACCCGAAAGAAGTAGTTAATCGACTTTCGAACTTACTTTTATCAATGATCATGAGGTTGTTGAGAATGAGTTACCGATAATTAAAGGCATAATTTCAGCTAATGTGATTACGTTACAATGCTAGCCTACCGATATTTATTTTCAAAGAACTAAAGAGGGTATCTCAGTGTATAAAACTTGTTTTAGAGTAAGCGTGTTTGTAATCATTCTGATGTTGCCGTGGACGGTTATTTATGCAGCGGGACTTGGTAAATTAACGCTCAATTCAGCTCTGGGACAGCCCCTCAATGCTGAAATAGATATTGTTACTACCAGCAGTGATGAAGTAGCATCTCTAAAGGCCAGTGTTGCAACTCGAGAAGCATTTGCCCAAGCAGGTATCAATTATGAATCTATTTTTTCTTCTCTCAGAATCTCGATCGAATCCAGGTCGAATGGTAACCCTTATATTAAGCTTACCTCACCGCAAGCTGTTAATGATCCATTTTTAAATATACTGATGGAGTTAAACTGGGTTTCGGGGCGTATATTGCGTGAATATACCGTCCTACTTGATCCTGTTGATGTTAATAACCAGGATATTGCGAGACCAGATGTTAGTTCTACGCCGATAATTAACGTAACGAGACAAGATACTGAGAGATTATCGGACTCTAAAAAAGATCGTCAAAGTAAAAATTCTTCTAAATCAATAAACCGTTCTGTTAATCAAATAAAAGATACTTATGGGCCGGTCAATCGAGGAGATACATTATCCTCGATCGCACGCCAGTTTTTACCTGCTGGAGTGGATCTTAATCAGATGCTGGTTGCGTTATATCGCACCAATCGGGATGCTTTTATTGCCAGCAATATGAATTTGCTTAAGGCAGGTGTGATTCTAAAGATACCTGAGAAGAATGAAATAGCTGCTATTGATGCATCAACTGCAAAAGCAGAAATTAGAATGCAAGTTGGTGATTGGCATAGCTATCAAGGAAAAATAGCAGCTATTTCCAGTGAATCAACGGCTCATTCCAATATTCGTCAGTCTGATCAAGGTCAAATCACGACGAGTATTGATAAAAAAGCCACTTCATCTCAAGGATCTTCCAAAGAAGTATTGAGAGTATCGAGTGGTTCTCAGCCAGCTGATAAAAATGGTCAGACCTCTGAATCTACGTTGGTAGATCGTCTTCGGATGATGGAAGAAGATGCCATTGCGCGAAATCTTGCCTTACAAGAGGCTAACCAACGTGTAGCCATGCTGGAAAAGAGCATTGAAAACTTAAAACAATTATTAGAATTGAAAGATTCTGTATTAGCTCAGGCACAAGTTAAAGCAGAATCGGTCCCCAAAACGGGACCGGAAACTCGATCTACAGAGATTATTCACTCACTACCGGAGAAGGATCCTAACCTAGATATCAATGCGTTGCGGGCGCAAGAACAAAAGAATTTAATCGCTCATCCTGTTAATGAAATAGCTACTAAAGCAGTGGAAGCTAATTCGCAGTCACTAGAAGATGAAGGTCAATCACTCACTAATCAAATATTCGATAATATCGAATACGTTGGTGCCGGTTTGATTCTGATATTGTTAAGCATTTTGTTGATTCTTAAGAGACGCAGAAATCAGTTGCAAGAAGAAACAGAGAATGATGAAATCAGGAGTGCAGACTTTTCTTCAGAGATACGATCGCGAATGGCTTCAATGGCCACCGCACCCGTAGCGTCCGCTGCCGAAGCTAATCAATCGTTTTCATCGAATGAAAACGATGACGTAACGTATGAAAACTTAAATTCATTCTCTGAAACTGAGAAATATGATGAAGAGCTTGATAAAGATTTAATTTCTTACCAAGAGCCTACTGAGCAAATTGAGAAATCTGAATCAGAGAATGCAGATGGGATGGATGATTCACGAAAGAATAATCAGGCAATTGATTTAAATTTAACAGAAGATCACGACGAATCTGTTCGTTTCATAGAAGGTGAGGGTGCTTCTGATTCTGCAAGTGGAATTGATCTTGATTTGACGGATGAAGTAGTAGAAATTAAACAGAACATATCCATGCAGGAAGCTATTTCTGCTGATAATGATGCAAAAGAGAGCATGGGATCTTCCAAAACCGCTGAAAACTTAGAAGAAGCTATTGATGCTTCAGATTATGAATTAGCGATTGATTTTGATAGTTCGAAACAGCCCTCTAATAGCGTAAGTTCTGAGGAGATGGTTGTAAAGAAAGATGAAAGTAATGCAATAGATTTTGAATTTGATCATTCAGATATCGATTTGACGCGGGATGAAGCTGTCGATGAAATCAAAATACCTGAAATGAAAGGTGATTCTGAATTAACCAATAATGATTCCAAGATACCTGAACTAGTTGATGAATCTTTGGGATTTGATCAACGTCCAGAAGCTACACAGGAGCGGATGAAATCAGTATCGAATGGCCTCGAGCTTGGACTGGCTGATATTAACTTGGATTTTGATGATTCCAATTCGATAGATCAGAAAGATGAAAAGTCTGTCTTAAAAGACAGAAATGAGGAATGGCAAGAGGTTGAAACTAAATTAGATTTGGCAAGAGCTTATCAAGAAATGGACGATAAAGAAGGTGCTAAAGAAATGCTTGAAGAAGTTATTCGTGATGGCGATGCAAAACAAAAGAAAGCCGCAAGAAAATTGTTGAAAAGCCTATAGTGATATTTTCTTATTGTATGCTAGTAGCGAGTAGTAGCCAATTTGCAATAGTAGCTTTATATTTGTGAGAATAATTCTTGTCTTAGAATATGATGGTAGTCGATACTGTGGGTGGCAGAGTCAACCTAAAGGTTGCTCAATTCAAGATGCGCTGGAAACAGCCTTATCTAGGATAGCGAAAGAAGACATTCGTGTTATTACAGCCGGGCGAACCGATGCAGGAGTCCATGCACTTTATCAGGTGGTGCATTTTGATACCTTTGTGCAGCGTCCCATTAGTGCGTGGATACGGGGTGTAAATGCATTATTACCCGATGATATTGCTATATTGTGGGCAACTGAAACGTCAGAAAAATTTCATGCGAGATATAGTGCTCTTGAAAGGCATTATCAATATTTGCTATTGAACCAGTCAGTTAGACCAGGGATTCATTCAAAGAAAGTAGGTTGGTATCATCAGCCTCTTGCGCTTGAGAAAATGCAAGTTGCAAGTGAAGTCTTGGTTGGTGAACATGATTTCTCGTCTTTCCGAGCAGCCGAATGCCAAGCAAAATCCCCCGTACGAACAATTACTCAATTAAATATCTCTCGCCAAGGAAATCTGCTAATTTTTGACTTGTGCGCCAATGCATTCTTACACCATATGGTAAGAAATATTATTGGTTGCCTTGTTTATATCGGTAAAGGAAAGTATCCTCCTGAGTGGATGTCTGAATTGCTAGAAAGTTGTAATCGAACTTATGCAGCACCAACTTTTTCTCCCGCAGGTCTGTACTTGGCAGGAGTGATATATGAGTCAAATTGGTTGTTGCCGAATTTAACTGAAATGCCGATCATTCCAGGGTTATCCACCACTCATTGATTACATCACCAAAGATTATTTATTATGTCAATTCGTGTAAAGGTATGTGGAATTACTCGCTGTGAAGATGCCAAGATTGCAGTAGAGCTGGGGGTTGATGCCATTGGCTTTGTTTTCTGGCCTAAAAGTGCGCGTTATATTGAACCTGAAACGGCAGGCCAGATTGCTGCACAAGTTCCACCATTTATTTGCACGGTGGGTGTTTATGTCGACCCAGATCTTGATTGGGTTGAAAAAACAATCAAAGCTGCCAAATTAAATCTGCTGCAATTTCATGGCGATGAATCACCTGAGTTTTGTAATCGATTTTCACAGCCCTATATCAAAGCGATTAGAGTCAAACAAGATACAGATTTGCTACAATATGCTGAGCAATACAAGACAGCAAAGGGATTGCTGCTGGACACCTACGCAGCTGGTATGCCGGGCGGTACAGGACATGCTTTTGACTGGAGTCTCATTCCTCAGCATTTGTCGCTTCCGCTTATTCTATCCGGTGGGTTAGATTCAAATAATGTGGCGATAGCAATCAAACAAATTCAGCCATGGGCGGTTGATGTTTCAAGTGGCGTGGAAGCTTCGAAGGGTATTAAAGATGAGAAAAAAATTTTTGCTTTCATGCAAGGAGTTAAACAATTGTGAGTGCATATGATCTTCCAAATAAGAACGGTCACTTTGGACCTTATGGAGGCGTATTCGTTGCTGAAACTCTAATTTCAGCTCTGGAAGATTTACGAGATCAGTATGAACGTTATCGTAACGATTCGGATTTTCAGGCAGAATTTGCGTATGAGTTGAAACATTATGTAGGACGTCCCAGTCCAATTTATCACGCTAAAAGATGGTCTGAGCATTTAGGGGGTGCGCAGATACTTTTAAAGCGCGAGGATTTGAATCATACCGGCGCGCATAAAATAAATAATACCATCGGACAGGCATTGCTCGCCCGACGTATGGGTAAGAAACGAATTATTGCTGAAACTGGTGCTGGCCAGCACGGCGTGGCAAGTGCGACGGTAGCGGCACGCTATGGTATGGAATGTGTTGTGTATATGGGTTCTGAAGATGTCAAACGACAAGCCACCAATGTATATCGCATGAAGCTTTTGGGGGCAACCGTCGTGCCGGTTGAATCGGGATCTCGAACATTAAAAGATGCACTGAACGAAGCGATGCGCGATTGGGTTACCAATGTTGAGAATACTTTTTATATCATCGGTACGGTAGCCGGACCGCATCCTTATCCTATGATGGTGAGAGATTTTCAAGCGATTATTGGGACTGAAGCTAAGATACAAATGCAAGAGGATTTTAGTCAGCAACCCGATGCATTAATTGCCTGCGTAGGTGGAGGATCCAATGCGATTGGCTTATTTTATCCTTATATCGATAATGCCGATGTTCGATTGATCGGTGTCGAAGCAGCTGGAAAAGGTATTGATACCAATCAGCACGCAGCGACTTTATCGACGGGTAGACCCGGTGTGTTGCATGGTAATCGTACATACCTGATTCAAGATGAGAATGGCCAGATTATTGAAACCCATTCAATCTCAGCCGGTCTTGATTATCCCGGAGTTGGGCCAGAACACGCTTGGCTGAAAGATTGTGGACGTGCCGAGTATGTTGCGGTTACTGATGATGAAGCATTGGATGCATTTCATAAGCTGTGTCGTTATGAAGGGATAATGCCAGCTTTAGAATCCAGTCACGCATTGGCATATGCTGCTAAATATGCGCCTACATTGCCGAAAGATAAATTGCTTTTGGTAAATCTGTCGGGTCGGGGTGACAAAGATATGGCAACGGTTGCACAAATGTCCGGTCTAACACTCTAGTAGTTCAACAATCAGTGTATTGATATTATTGGTAACTTTCTGAAAAGAATTGAGAGCGGATTGATGCAGATTAACCTAGATAGTATTAAGAATTTAATGGGTTTTTTTAGTGAGTCGAATGATGCGAAGAAAATGAATCGTATTGCTAAAACATTCGCCGCACTAAAAACCCAGAATCGCAAAGCTCTAATTCCATTTATAACTGCGGGCGATCCCAACCCGGAAGTCACCGTTCAGTTAATGCACCAGTTAGTTCATTCGGGTGCCGATATTATAGAATTAGGTATACCTTTTTCAGATCCAATGGCGGACGGGCCTACCATACAAAGATCCTCGGAGCGTGCCTTAAAACATCATATTAGCCTTAATGATGTGCTGGATATGGTAGCTGTATTCAGAAAAGTGAACGCTGGCACACCGGTAGTTCTGATGGGATATGCGAATCCTATAGAGGCGCTGGGTTATGAAATGTTTGCTTCCAGAGCTAAGAGCTGTGGTGTCGATGGTGTTTTAATCGTTGATTATCCGCCCGAAGAATCGAGTGAGTGGGTGCAATGTTTGGATCGACAAGGGATTGATGCTATCTTTTTATTGTCTCCCACGACACCTCAAGAACGTATTCAGCAAGTAGCAAAAATGGCCAAAGGCTATATTTATTACGTGTCGCTGAAGGGGGTCACCGGAGCATCGCATCTTGATCTGCAAGAGGTGAGTAGTATGTTGCAGCAGCTTCGTCATTATATTTCTATCCCCATTGGAGTTGGATTTGGCATTCGAGATGGAGCGACAGCAAAGGCGGTTGCCGGTCTGGCAGATGCTGTAGTAGTTGGTAGTCGGATCATTGAAGAAATTGAGCAATCTTCTAGTGCCGAGTTGCTAGATAACGTTGGAAGTTTATTAAGTACTTTACGTAAAGCGATTGACGAAAATTAAAATGATGCTTAACAAACCTGTTAGGAAACACTATTCATGAGTTGGTTTCAGAATATCATTCCACCAAAGATTAAGAGAAAAGAAGCGGGTGAGAAGAAGATCGTACCGGAAGGTTTGTGGAGTAAATGTAATAACTGTGAAGCGGTTTTATATTACACGGATCTAGCTAAGAATCTGAATGTTTGCCCAAAGTGTGATTATCATAATCGCATCTCTGCGAGAAATCGCCTCGATTTGCTACTTGATCCAAAGGGGCGTCATGAGATTGGTGCTGAAGTAATCGCGACCGATGCACTTAAATTCAAGGATAGTAAGCGCTATGTGGATCGCTTGTTGCAAGCAAAAGAAAGCACCGACGAAGATGATTCTTTAGTGGTTATGCAAGGGACTATTAAAACTATACCAATAGTTGTTGCAGTATTTGAATTTGGTTTTATGGGCGGCTCTATGGGTTCTGTTGTGGGTGAACGATTTGTGCGTGGTGTTAAAGCTTGTATTGATCAGCATTTGCCCTTTGTATGCTTTAGCGCCAGTGGTGGTGCACGGATGCAAGAAGGCTTATTTTCACTGATGCAAATGGCAAAAACAACCGCTGTTCTGACACAATTAAGCCATAATAGACTGCCCTTTATATCAGTTCTGACAGATCCTACGATGGGCGGAGTTTCAGCAAGCTTTGCATTTATTGGCGATGTAGTTATTGCTGAACCCGGTGCGCTGATTGGATTTGCGGGTCCGCGTGTGATTGAACAGACGGTGCGCCAAACACTTCCAGAAGGCTTTCAACGAGCCGAATTCCTATTGCAACATGGTGCTATCGATATGATTGTGGATCGAAGACAAATGCGTGACAAAATCACCAATCTTTGTACACAGCTAATGCGCGTTCCTGCTCCTTTTGATTAATTAAATAAGTTGCTTATGTTCTGGATACTTGTGGCATCTAACTAATTATGAGTATCGTCACCATCGGTAAAGTGAGTAACCAATTACGGATGGAGCTCGAGAATTTGATGGTGTAGCGCGTAAATTATCTAACGGATGTCAATGGATTATGAGCATTCAAAACTGGAATCCAGATTTCATGGATCTTTCGCCCATGTTTGCAGCATTCCAGCATCTGAAGAAATGCTTTGCTGATCAGCAATACTGGCCAGAACATATTGACCTGAATCGCTTAAGCCGTCTGCAACAGCAACCTATCGTTACTCAATCTGGAAAATCAATTTGCTTCGTACCCCCGATGATGGGTAAGCAATGTTTTGAGCAAAAATATGAGTCGAGAATTTTTCTAACGGGCCAGGTACAAACAAGGAGTCAGAATTGGCATGATTTTTTCAATGCGTTGGTATGGCAAATATTTCCAAGAGCCAAATCGGCGCTTAATCAGCTTCATTTTCAGGCACAAATCACTGAGTCACTAAATCAAGTTGGACGGCGTGGCATATTAAGAGATGCGGCGACATTGTTTGATGAATCAGGCGTCGTTGTTGTCAGTAGTCAGAAAAAATTAATAGAGTTATTAAAGAACTTTGAATGGAAGCAATTATTTTGGCGGGAGCGACAAGCGGTATTATCCTCTATGCGCTTTTTTATTTTTGGCCATGCTTTATGTGAAAAAGCATTAAATCCATATATTGGAATGACTGGAAAGGGGATTATCTTTAATAGTGACGAAACATTTTTTGAACAAACGATGCTTGATCAATTACAGTCGATAGATCAGATGTTAGAACCTTTTTTATTGCAAACTTTGTCATCCAGTGCGGATCTAACGCCTGTTCCTTTATTAGGCTACCCCGGTTGGACTGATGGCAATGGCGATGAAGCCTATTATGAAAATAAGCAATATTTTCGTAGTTGCAAAGAATCTCATTAGTTAATTATCTAGATTCAAAACATCAGTTACTAAATATCACTGGATCATTCAATTCAGGCAATTCATCGTGAGTATTTTCTCTAGAATCAATACGATTGCTTTAATTTGAAGAATAATCTATTCATAACATGATACTGTACATTTTTCCGGATTGAATCTGGATTTTTTGTTAAAATACGCGCTTAATTTATTAATTTATTGGAGTATTTAATGGCAATTGAAAGGACTTTATCGATTATTAAACCGGATGCAGTTGCAAAGAATGTCATTGGACAAATTTATTCTCGTTTTGAATCAAATGGTTTAAAAGTTATTGCTGCTCGTATGATGCATTTATCACAAGCAGACGCGGAGAAATTTTATGCGGTGCACCGTGAGCGCCCATTTTTCCGTGATTTAGTAACATTCATGACTTCCGGCCCTGTGATGGTACAAATCTTAGAAGGCGAAGACGCAATTAAAAAGAATCGAGACTTAATGGGAGCAACTGATCCCAAGAAAGCAGATAAAGGAACTATTCGAGGTGATTTTGCGGATAATATTGACGCCAATGCGGTGCATGGTTCAGATGCTCCTGAAACCGCGGCGATTGAAATTGCTTGTTTCTTTCCAACATTAAACATTCATTCTCGCTGATACGCATTGGCATCTGAATAGTGACTACTAATCTGTTAAATTATGATGCTAAAGGCCTCGCTGATTTTTGCACAGAAATCGGCGAAAAACCTTTTCGTGCAAAACAGTTGCTGCGCTGGATTCATCAATCTGGTATTACTGATTTTGTCGATATGAGTGATCTGGCAAAAGGGTTGCGCGAGAAATTGGCAGTATTGGCAGTCATTGAATCACCGCAGATCATCTCTGACTATGTAGCAGCGGACGGAACACGCAAATGGCTGTTATCGGTTGGTGCAGGGAATGGTATAGAAACTGTTTTTATACCTGAAGCCAGTCGAGGTACTCTGTGTGTTTCCAGTCAGGTGGGATGCGCTCTGGCTTGTACTTTTTGTTCTACAGGCAAACAGGGGTTTAATCGGAATTTAACAGTTGCAGAAATCATTGGGCAGTTGTGGATTGCCAATAAAATCCTCAAAACAGATCCTAGAGATCCGCTGACGGATGCTGATCGAGTAGTCAGTAATGTGGTGATGATGGGTATGGGAGAACCATTAGCCAATTTTGAAAATGTGGTGATGGCTCTGGATTTAATGCTGGACGATCACGCCTATGGCTTATCACGACGCCGAGTAACGGTGAGTACATCCGGGTTAGTGCCCGCTATGGACCGATTACGTGAACGCTGTCCGGTTGCTTTAGCCGTTTCGCTGCATGCCCCCAATGATATTTTGCGTGATCAATTGGTACCTATTAATAAAAAATATCCTATCAAAGAATTACTGACAGCCTGTCAAAGGTATTTGTTAGCAGCGCCCAGGGATTTTATTACTTTTGAATATGTGATGCTGGATGGTGTTAATGACAGTGTCGCGCATGCGTATGAATTGATCAATCTGGTGCAAGATACACCCTGCAAATTTAATCTGATTCCCTTCAATTCATTTCCTGGATCCGGTTTCAAACGCTCTAGCGCGGAAGCTGTGCGTGTTTTTCGTGATGTATTGATGCAAGCGGGATTGGTGACCACAATCAGAAAAACGCGTGGAGATGATATTGCCGCCGCTTGTGGCCAATTGGCAGGTCAAGTAAAAGATAAAACCCGCCGAACAATCAGTGGAAAGGCGGAAATAGTTAAGTGAAGAAAGTTCTGTTAATTCTTTTTATACTACTGTGTTTTCTCTGGTTAAGCGGTTGTGTACAGCAACCGATCGATGACGGATTGTCAAGTCAAGCGCAATCAGAACGAGCACATCAGAGCGCTAAAATTCATACTGAATTGGCCGCAGAGTACTTCCACAGAGGACAATTGGATATTGCCCTGGAAGAAGTGGCAGAAGCATTAAAAGCGCGATCTAACTATGCACCGGCTTACAATGTACTCGGCTTGGTTAATATGGCGCTCAATGAGAATGATAAAGCACTCGATAACTTTGAGCGGGCTGTTCGCATGGCACCCAGAAATTCTGAGATTCTTAATAATTATGGATGGTTTTTGTGTCAGCGTTTTCTACAACGCATGGATCAAGCAATCGATTATTTTATGGTAGCAGCAAAAGATCCACTGTATTCGACACCTGAAAAGTCATTTGCTAATGCGGGAGTTTGTGAGCTTAGACGTCAGAAATATATTGAAGCGCAAATATTCCTCCAAAAAGCACTGTCAATCCAACCAAATTATTCACCTGCTTTGGTTGGATTAATTGACATAGATTTTCAACGTGGAAATTTAATTGATGCGAAATCAAAGCTTGTCCATTTATTACAAAATAATACATCCACTCCTGAAAGCCTGCTACTAGCGATACAAATTGAACAAGCGATGGGTGATCAAATGGCAGCTGATAGTTACATTTTTCAATTACAGAAATACTTCCCTGATTCCAAAGAAGCAGTCGCTGTTCGAGAAGGAAAGATTAGATAATGAATGATATCAACCAGAGAAATAGTAATGATGTGCTCTCAGGAAACACTGAATCAATCAATACCAATTCAGATACCGTAATGGAAAATGATAAATTACAGACTGAACACGAAAATTCTGGCGAGAATCTTCAAAATGAGCTTACAGGCAATGAAAGCATAACAGGATTAGAGAAAAAAAATGTCGGGTTTTTAGACGGTGGGCAAGCGACTGCTTCGGGTTCATTTTCCATCCATCAAAACAAAAATAATTTTGAGCAAATCGAAGTGAGTAGTCATAAAAATATGAGTACAAATATAGACAACAGGTTAGTTAAAAATGAATTGAACGATATCGACTCAGCGAGTGTAGTCCAAAGTATTGGGCATATATTGCGTAGAGCAAGAATGGCAAAGAGCATGAGTGTAGAAGATGTATCTCGACAATTGCGTATTTCGGTTCAGCAAATTGAAGCCATTGAGAAAGAGAATTTTGAGAAACTACCCGGACGCACGTTCTTGAGAGGTTTTATTCGCAACTATGCTAATCTTGTGCGACTAGATCCAATTCCGCTGCTGCAATTACTTCCTGAATCAACTCCTATTGTATCAACTTATGAACGGACTCCATTCAAGAATAAGCAACTATCATTTTCTTCAAGTCGGGAAAGTTCGGGTAATAATTGGTTAGTCATGATCATTGCTTTGATTGTTATTGTTTTGGGAGTTTATTTTATTTTTGAGAATAATGGTTGGAATAAGAAGTCAGATAATAATTCAATCATTAGTGAGATGAAAATGGGCACTGAGAAGGCTTCGGTGGAAATTCAATTGCCTTTGTCGACAAATATAAAGAATGAAGGAAATTCTCAAGAAACTAAAGTGCCGGAAGCCAATCATCAAACTCGTAAAAATTTTGAGACCGAATCTAATATAAAAGCTGAAACTATTCCCTTGGAAAATAAATCTATTGTGAAAAAAGCTGAGAACTCAACAATTGCAGCAAATGATTTAGGTAATTTACAGTTTAAATTTACTGCTGATTCCTGGATCAAGGTTGTTGATGGTAGCGGCGTTTCTTTGTTAGAGCAAATTAGGAAGGGCGGTACTGCTCAGACACTTACGGGTAAAAGGCCATTATCGATCGTTTTGGGCAATGCAGCGGGTGTCAATCTCACCTATAATAGTATTGAAGTCGATATTTCTTCTTACAAAAGGCAAGATGGAACTGCACGTTTTACGCTTGAATAAAAACACTTGTAACCTTTTAGACCTCAATATACTTAAATTATGTCTCAAAATAGTTTCTCTATGAATCGTCGGCCCAGCGTGGGTGTCCAGGTGGGTAACGTTATGCTGGGTGGGGGGGCACCGATAGTGGTGCAATCCATGACTAATACTGATACGGTTAATGAAATCGCTACTACTGAGCAGGTTGCACAGTTAGCACGCGCAGGCTCTGAATTAGTTCGTATTACTGTTAATTCAATGGAAGCCGCCAGTGCGGTAGCGGGAATTCGTGCGCGCTTGGATGATCAGGGATGTCATGTACCACTTGTCGGTGATTTTCATTTTAATGGTCACAAATTACTGACCAGCTATCCAGGATGCGCAAAAGCTCTGGCAAAGTTTCGTATTAATCCGGGGAATGTCGGTCATGGTAAAAAACGAGATGAACAATTTAGTACCCTGATTGAAGTGGCTTGTAAATATGATAAGCCCGTACGCATTGGTGTCAACTGGGGAAGTCTTGATCCGGAAATGTTAGCTCGCATTATGGATGAAAATGCTTCTTCTAGTAATCCGCAAGATGCCAAGTATGTGATGCGAGAAGCGTTAATCACCTCAGCACTGGAAAGTGCGTCCAGGGCGGAAGAGATTGGTCTTAATCGAAATAAAATTGTTTTGTCTTGTAAAGTAAGTGGCGTACAAGATTTGATCATGGTGTATCGCGAACTGGCTGCACGTTGTGACTATGCGCTTCATTTGGGACTGACAGAAGCCGGTATGGGTTCTAAAGGTATCGTAGCATCGACAGCTGCATTGTCTGTGCTTTTACAGGAAGGTATTGGAGACACTATCCGTATTTCGTTAACACCGGAACCGGGCGGAAGCCGTTCACGCGAAGTGATTGTTGCACAAGAAATTTTGCAGACCATGGGATTGCGTGCATTTTTACCGTTGGTGGCCGCTTGTCCAGGTTGTGGGCGGACAACCAGTACTTATTTCCAGGAACTGGCAGAAAGTATACAGGCTTATGTACGCGATGAAATGATCGTATGGCGCGAGCAGTATGACGGGGTTGAAAACATGACACTGGCCGTTATGGGTTGCGTGGTGAATGGTCCAGGTGAAAGTAAACATGCCAATATAGGTATCAGTTTACCAGGCTCTGGTGAGACCCCGGTGGCTCCAGTGTTTGTCGATGGTCAGAAAACTGTGACATTGAAAGGCGATAACATTGCCAGCGAGTTTCGCCAAATTGTCGATAAATATGTTAGCGAAAAGTATCCGAGAAAAGCTGTCTGATGGCTAATGGTGTAAAAGCAATTCGTGGGATGAACGACATCCTGCCAGATGAATCTTATCTGTGGGCACATTTTGAACAAACGATCCATCAATGGCTTGCAGCGTATGGCTATCGCAACATCCGGACTCCGATTGTCGAACAGACTGATTTATTTATTCGATCTATTGGTGAAGTGACTGACATTGTTGAGAAAGAGATGTATACCTTCATTGATCATCTCAATAATGATAGCTTAACCTTGCGCCCCGAAGGTACCGCATCGTGTGTACGTGCTGCCATAGAACATAATCTTTTGTATGCAGGGCCACAAAGGCTCTATTATGCCGGGCCCATGTTTCGACACGAGCGGCCCCAAAAGGGACGTTATCGACAATTTCATCAGGTAGGTGTGGAAGCATTGGGTTATGTTGGCCCGGATATCGATGCAGAACTGATTGTGATGTGCTCGCGTTTGTGGGATCTATTGGGAATCTCTGGTTTGCGACTGGAAATCAGTACATTAGGTGATGCTGAATCACGTGCAGTGCATCGTGCTCGATTGATTAAATACTTTGAACAGTATCGTGACGACCTCGATGAGGATTCATTAAGACGTTTGCATACGAATCCATTACGTATAATGGATAGCAAAAATCCCAGAATGCAAGCGATCATTGAAAGCGCTCCCAAATTAATTGACGATCTGGATGAAGAATCCTGCATTCATTTTGAATTACTGCAGCATATCCTACGTGAGCAGGGAATTAATTTTGAAATTAATTTACGTTTGGTCAGAGGGTTAGATTATTACAACCGCACGGTGTTTGAGTGGGTGACTGATAAGCTAGGTGCACAGGGAACAGTCTGTGCGGGCGGGCGATATGATGGTTTAATCGCGCAGGTAGGCGGTAAGTCTGCACCAGCCTGTGGTTTTGCTATGGGTATTGAACGATTACTTGCTTTGATGCAGGAAAGTAGTAAGAAAATCACGCAACCGGTACCTGATGTTTATATTGTTCATCAAGGCGAACAAGTTATGGATTATGCTTGGAAGTGCGCTGAATTTCTCCGTGATGAAGGGCTCGATGTCATATTGCATTGTGGCGGCGGCAGTTTTAAGTCACAGATGAAGAAGGCAGATGCCACAGGGGCTTGTTATGCGCTGATTATTGGCGATGATGAAGTGAAAGCTCAAGAAGTGACTATCAAACCGTTACGCGAGCCTATCGAACAAGCCAGTATAAGTATAAGTGCGGTTACTGAATTAATCAGAAAATGATCTTTATATCGTTAATCGGTTAGTGTTTAGTACAAAAAATTTTTATCCAATCCAGAACTTATTCAGGAAGATACCATGGCAACTTATAATCTCGAAGATCAAAACAGTATAGATGGAATCAAAACTTGGTGGGACAAGTTTGGTACTGCGGTCACTATCGTATTAACAGCTATTCTGGTTGCTATGGGTGGTATGCAAGCCTGGAAATACTATCAACAGCAACAAGCACAACAGGCAGTAGATTTATATATTTTATTGCAGCAGGTTCAGCTATCGAATGAGCCTGCAAAAATTAATGATGCTGCTCAGCTACTGACCGAAGGATTCCCATCCAGTGGTTATGCGCCACGTGCTGCACTCATTGCTGCACTGGCTGATGCTCAGGCAGGCAACCATAAACGCGCGATACAAAACTTGCAGTGGGTAATCGATCATGCAAAAGAAACAGCGCTGCACGATTTGGCACGGTTAAGAATCGCAGGTATTTTATTGGATGAACAGAAATATGATGAAGCGCTAAGAGTTTTGAGCATTCAACAAGGCGCAACCTTTGCAGGATTATATTTAGATCGTAAAGGTGACATATTGGTAGCTTTGAATAAAATTTCCGAAGCACGTCTGAGTTATCAGGCTGCAATCGATAAACTGAGTAAAAACAATAATTACTATAATATTGTTCAAATGAAGTTGGATGCATTAGGCAATTCTGATTAGTGATTAAAGTGATCCTTCAGTTGAATATTTCCGGTTTCTTGCGGAAACCTTTATTTTCGATAGGGTTTGTTTTGTCGCTAGCCGGTTGTGGTAGCACGATGAATCCATTTGATATGCGTATCATCGAATCGATGAGTACACAATTATCCGATATTCTTGTCAAAGAAGAAGTGATCGTATATGAAAAGGAAGAATTGGATGCATTAAAAGCAGCTAATCGTATTCCCTTAAAATGGAAGAACAAAGTCAGTGAGAGCCATATCGCGGCTTTCTATATCGTTTATGATAACGGCGCAGTATACGTAGCGGATGAGGAGGGAAAACTCACAAAGTACGATGCAGCCAGCGGTAAAGAGTTATGGCAAATGAAAACCAAGAATAAATTCTCTGCCGGGGTCGGTATTGGGGAGGGATTGATTTTGGTCGGAACATTTAAGGGCGAAGTGCTTGCTTATAACGAATCCGGACATATGTTATGGCAAGCATCTGTCACCAGTGAAATCTTGAGTCCGCCGCAAGTACAAAATAACATCGTGGTTGTACGCACTTTAGATGGTCGAATATTTGGGCTCGATGCCGTTGATGGAAAGCGTAAATGGATTTATCAAGGGGCGACTCCTTCATTGACTGTGCGTAGCACCGCAGGAATATCCCTTGCTCATGGTGCCGTATTTGCTGGCTTCCCAGGTGGAAAATTAGTCGCAATGAGCCTGTTCAATGGCAATGTCGGTTGGGAAGTGGCTGTTTCACAACCCCGTGGCGTGACCGAACTTGAACGAATGACTGATATCACCAGCTCACCAGTGGTTAACAATCAATTTGTTTGTGCGGTTGCTTATCAAGGTCGTGTGGCGTGTTTTGCGATTAATGATGGTGCGCAAATATGGGCACGCGAATCTTCCAGCAGTGCTGGCCTTACTATGGATAAGGATTATGTTTATGTCACTGAAGATAAGGGTATTATTTCTGCTTATGACATCCTTAGCGGTGCCAGTATGTGGAAACAAAGCAAATTAGGTAGTAAAAAATTATCGCGCCCTATCCTAAAAGGACAATACATCATAGTGGGAGATGACCAAGGGTATGTCAATATATTAAGAAATTATGACGGTGCACTGGTAGCTCGTTCAGCGACTGATGGGAGTAGTATTCACACCGTAGCCAGTTTATTGCCGGATGGATTTGCTGTGCAGACAGTTCAAGGAGGTGTTTACGCCTTCAGTGCAGAATTTTAGAAGTTTCTGTAAGTCTTTTTCTGAATCTTGAAGATTCGCCTATGCTCTAATACAGGTCTCAATTTCTTTCCCTTTAATTACACGCAGCGTTTACGGCTACGAGTCGCATAAAATAATGAAACCCACACTTGTTTTGGTTGGTCGTCCTAATGTTGGAAAATCAACTTTGTTTAATCGTTTGACGCGGACGCGTGATGCCATTGTTGCTGATATCCCGGGATTAACGCGCGATCGTCATTATGGTCAGGGCAGGGTCGGTGATAAACCTTATCTAGTGATGGATACCGGAGGCTTTGAGCCAATCGTCAAAGAAGGGATTTTACATGCCATGGCCAAACAGACGTTGCAGGCTATTGATGAGGCAGATAAAGTACTGTTTATCGTGGATGGGCGCCAGGGAGTCACTGCTCACGACAAAATTATTGCCGAGCAATTGAGAAAGTCTGGCCAAAATATTACGCTGGTAGTAAATAAAACAGAAGGCATGGTAATTGCTGTTGTGACCGCTGAATTTTATGAACTAGGTCTGGGTGAGCCCTGTGCCGTGTCAGCCATGCATGGCGATCATATCAAAGAACTTGCCGATTGGGTATTAGCGGATTTCCCAGATGCTGAAGAAGAATCTCCTGAAAGTAAGCATCCAAAAATTGCCATTGTGGGTCGCCCCAATGTTGGAAAATCCACGCTTATTAACACGTTACTGGGTGAAGAACGAGTCATTGCATTTGATCAACCGGGGACCACACGCGATAGTATTTATATCGATTTCGAACATAAGGAGAAGCACTATACATTGATCGACACCGCAGGTTTACGGCGCCGTGGCCATGTATTTGAAACCATCGAAAAATTCTCGGTCATCAAAACCTTGCAAGCCATTGAGGATGCTAACGTTGTTGTCCTGGTGCTGGATGCGAGAAATGAGATTTCCGATCAGGATGCGCATATTGCGGGATTTATACTGGAAACAGGGCGCGCACTAGTCATTGCGGTGAACAAATGGGATGACCTGGATGATTATCAGCGTGACACCATTAAGCGCGAATTAACGCGTAAGCTGGCTTTCTTAAGCTTTGCCCAATTGCACTATATCTCCGCATTGCATGGCACTGGTTTGAACAATCTACTGCCTTCCATTGATAAAGCCTATGCCGCTGCCATGGCAGATCTATCGACACCAAAATTAACGCGTGCTTTGATAGCCGCTGTCGAGAAACATCCGCCACCGCGCGGTGGCATGTCACGCCCTAAAATGCGTTATGCCCATCAAGGAGGATCCAATCCGCCTTTAATTATCGTGCACGGTAGTATGCTCAATCACGTGCCGGAAACCTATCGGCGTTATCTGGAAAATGCTTTTCGTGATGTTTTTAAACTGGTGGGTACACCGCTGCGGGTTGATTTTAAAGTCGGACATAATCCCTATGCCGATAAAAAACCTCCACCACCCACCGAAGCGGAAGCCCGGCGCGCGCATAGTCGACGTCGGCGCAATCGGAAGAAATATGGATAAGCTAACGAGATTTTTCCTGCTTTTAATAGTCCCAGATTTTTGTACGGCAGGAATCGGATTGAGTTGTATAAAATGATATAACCATATTTTAGATCAATCTATTGAAGTGATTGGCATGAGTTCTCTAGAATTTGATGCCAGGCGCCGTATCCACAAAGTAAATTAAATGGATGCAACGATCAATTTTCTCCTGGTTTGGAAAGCATAACTGAGAAATTCATTGATTGAGGATAAAAGAATAGAATTTACAGTACCTTCCCGAGACTTGGGGGCTTTTACAAAGGTCTTTTTTATATCTAAGCATGGATAGTGCGGCATGCTGGATATGATAAATCGCGCTATTCTTATTCTGGAAATTTACCTAACCCAACTCAGTAAAGTAAAAAGCCTTCATACAATGCACTTTACCGGTCTACGCAATTGGTTCAACTACAGTAGGATATCGTCCACAGGCCTAATTGGCTCCGGTCTGTCGGGGTTATTGATTAATTCCAGCAAGTTAATTTCGATATTCCGAGAAATTGCGGTCAGCGGCAGGTCATTGGGTTGCAAACCAAAGGGATCTTCAATTTCGTCGCCGATAGCATCCAGTTCAATGAATGCATAGGAAATCAGCAGCACAACAATCGGTGTCAGCACACCGGTGGTTTCAACCAATCCAAACGGTAGAAACAGGCAATAAGAAGCCACGATACGGTGTATGAGTACGGAATAACTAAACGGTATCGGGGTATTCTTGATGCGCTCGCAGCCGCCCAGAATATGAGTAAATTCATTGATCTGAGCATCCATCACCGGATGATTGAGTTCACTTAACCACTGCTGCTCACGTGCGGCTGCAAGATCACGGCTCAGTTGTTGCAAAATTGCCAGCGGGCGGTGTGACGATTTGAGAACTTGAGCCAAATCTTCCGCTGGCAGAAATTTTCTGATCTCCTCTGCGGGATCTTCTTTACGCAAGTGACAACGCAATGCATGCGCATACGCGATCACGTGTTTGACGAACATTTCGCGAAAACGCCGTACTCCCTCGTTATTCTGTGAAGAAGTGATTAGAAAAGATGCTTGGCGCGTCAAGTTGCGCGAGGTATTCACTAGTGCCCCCCAAAGCTTGCGTCCTTCCCAGAATTTATCGTAGGACGCACTGTTACGGAAACCCAGGAAAATACCCAGTGCAACGCCAATCAGCAAAAAAGGCGTTGTCGTAAGCGTGTATTTTTGAATATTGTAGTGTAGCTCGACATAGGTAACGATACTCGCGGTGACCGTCACCGTGAGAATACGCGGCCACGTCTCCATAAAACTACTGCCTCTGAAATGAAACAGCAGCCGTGCCCATGAAACTTTATCCTTAACAATCACGTCAGTAACAATTCCTTATTGATTGATTCATCATACTCGCGCCCAGATAATCAGCAACCCCTAACTGATCATCCTCTTCGATTTCCCGGTGCTTTATACCCGCAAATATTCGGTTTTATCCCCCAGCCAACGTTCAATATGCCGTTGTGCCAGATCCGGATAATCATTGAGCATCTCATTTGCTGTAGTCTGTGCTGCTGCAAGTAATTCGCCATCTTGCTCCAGATCGGCGAATCGTAACATCGGCACCCCGCTCTGACGCGCGCCCAGAAACTCGCCGGGACCTCGCAAATTTAGATCTTGGCGGGCGATCTCAAAACCATCGGTGTGCTCAAAAATAATTTTGAGCCGTTTACGGGCAATTTCAGATAAAGGCTGTTGAAATAGCAGAATACAAATGCTGGCCTCCGATCCGCGCCCGACACGGCCGCGCAATTGATGCAATTGCGACAATCCCATGCGTTCGGCATTCTCAATTACCATCAGCGACGCATTCGGCACATCCACGCCCACCTCGATTACCGTCGTGGCGACTAATAATTGTATTTCTCCTTGTTTAAACGACGCCATCACTGCGGTTTTTTCCTGAGTGGCTAAACGCCCATGCACCAAACCGACGCTTAAATCCGGAAAAATCTTGCTTAAACTCTCATGGGTCTCCATCGCAGTTTGCAGCTGCAAGGTTTCCGATTCTTCGATCAATGGACACACCCAATATACTTGCTTGCCCTGCTGGCAAGCCTGTTGTATGCGCGCGATGATTTCGTCACGGCGATTGTCTGCGATTAATTTGGTCACGATCGGCGCTCTACCCGGGGGTAGCTCATCAATAATCGACACATCCAGATCGGCAAAATAACTCATTGACAGCGTACGCGGGATCGGCGTGGCACTCATCATTAATTGATGCGGCACTGTATTGGATAGCGCGCCTTTCATGCGCAGCGCCAGACGTTGCTGCACGCCAAACCGGTGCTGTTCGTCAACGATCGCCAGCCCCAGCTGATGAAATACCACCTGATCCTGAAATAAGGCATGCGTACCCACTGCAAGCTGCGCGGTACCCAGCGCGATAGCGTCCAATGCCGCTTGCTTTTGTTTCTTCTTTTGGCTGCCGGATAACCAGACAACTTGTATTCCTAATGGATCGAACCAAGCCGATAATTTCTGGAAATGCTGCTCGGCAAGGATTTCGGTCGGTGCCATCAGTGCTGCCTGAAAGCCATTCTCAATCGCCTGCAGGGCGGCCAATGCAGCCACGATTGTTTTGCCGCTGCCCACATCGCCTTGTAACAAACGTTGCATGGGATGCGCAGTGGCCAGATCACGGCTGATTTCTGCGGACACTTTGATTTGTGCGGCCGTCAGTTCAAACGCAAGCTGCTTGAGCAGCGCTTTTGCCAGCTTATTCTTTTGCGCAAGCACCGGAGCGGAATGGCTGCGCCGCTGTTGGTAATGTAAGCGCATCGATAATTGCTGCGCCAGTAGTTCATCAAACTTAATACGCCGCCATGCTGGATGCGTGCGTGCTTGCAAGGCCTCTACCGATACTTCGGGAGGTGGATTGTGCAGGCACATCACACTCTCCCGCAAACCTGCCAACCGGTATTTTTGGATGATTTTCTCAGGTAACGTTTCGATCAAAGCTCGTGTCTTTTGTGCATCCTGTAAAACTTGCCCGATCAGTTTTCCTAAAATCTTCTGTGTCAGGCCCGCCGTGGTGGGATAAACCGGTGTCATCGACTCGGCCAGAGACTCGCTTTCACGAACGATGCGGCATTTGGGATGCACCATTTCGGCACCGAAAAAACCGCTGCGAATCTCGCCTAATAATCGCACACGTTTTCCCACTGCATAGGTTTTTATCTGACTGCCGTAGAAATTCAGAAAGCGCATGACCAGGATGCCGCTGTTGTCTTCAATCTGGCAAACCAATTGCCGCCTAGGGCGAGCCACCACTTCGCTATGAATAATCACACCTTCGACCTGCACCACTTGCCCTGACGGCGCATCAGCGATTGGAAACAGATGCGTTTCATCTTCATAACGAATCGGCAGATGCAGAATCAAATCCAGTTCATTGCGAATACCTAAACGGGATAACTTTTCCTGCACATTGGCACTAGCAATCATTGCGGCATCGGTAATACAGCATCTGCCGATCGGTTCAATATCTAGTCCTGCAAAACCATCACTGCGTCCATTTCCACCAGAGCGCCGCGTGGCAGGGCTCTGACACCGACCGCTGCACGCGCGGGATAAGGTTGGGTAAAATAACGGGCCATAATTTCATTCACCAGTGCAAAATTATCCAAGTCCGTCAGAAATATATTTAACTTCACAATGTCATTCAAACTACCACCACTGGCCGTTGACACCGCTTTCAAGTTTAAAAATACTTGCTGAATTTGCGCGTCGATTCCGTCGACCATTTGCATATTGGTAGCATCTAATCCAATCTGTCCTGACAAATAAACGGTATCTCCTCCACTGACCCGAACCGCCTGAGAATATGTGCCTATGGCTTTGGGAGCATCTTGGGTTTGGATGATCTGCTTACTCATTTTTTCTCCTGATGGAATTTAATTCAATACTTTTTTTGTTATAGTAGTTACCCGCTAACGATTAAAATCTTAATATCGCTATTGCGTTATGATGCAGTGAACTTTGCTACATTTCAACCAATAAAACTAACTATTGATCCGCTATCCATCAATCCACGCGTGGATTTTAATAAAACTACTTATTTAAGACGCTATCAATGCAAAAACTGATCATCCAAGGTGGCATACCGCTGAATGGCGAAATTGCCATTTCAGGCGCAAAAAATGCTGCACTACCCATTTTATGTGCAGCTCTTTTGAGTCAGGAATCTTTAAGAATAAATAATGTTCCTGCGCTTCACGACATTAGCACTATGTTGTCACTGCTAAAGCAAATGGGAACAGATATTTCAACGTCCAAATCATCCGAAGTTGTCCTCAGGGCGGCTCATCTCGCCAGTCTGACAGCACCCTATGAGATGGTGAAAACCATGCGTGCAGCCATTCTGGTGCTGGGTCCACTCCTTGCACGCGCCGGAGAAGCTAATATTTCCTTACCCGGAGGGTGTGCGATTGGCTTACGACCCGTTGACCAGCATATCAAGGGTTTGCAGGCTATGGGGGCAGAAATCAACATTAAACACGGTTACATCCATGCAGTCGCGCAGAAACTGCGTGGGGCACGCATCGTGTTTGATATTGTCACTGTAACCGGAACAGAAAATTTGATGATGGCAGCGACCTTGGCAGAAGGAACAACTATTCTCGAGAATGCAGCACGTGAACCTGAAATCATCGATCTTGCTCATTGTTTAATTGCCATGGGGGCAAAAATTCATGGCGCCGGTACTGATGTTATCACGATTGAAGGTGTGCAATCGCTACATGGAACAGAGTATACCGTCATGCCTGATCGAATCGAAACAGGTACTTTCTTAGTGGCCTGTACGGCTACGGGTGGCGACATTCACTTAAAAAATACGGATCCTCATCTACTGGATGCTGTACTGGATAAACTGACCGAAGCAGGGGCGCGCATCGATGCCGATGAAAACTGGATTCACCTGGCAATGCATGTCAAACCCAAATCGGTTAATCTGCGCACAGCGCCCTATCCGGCTTTTCCTACCGATATGCAAGCTCAATTCATGTCTTTGAATTGTATTGCTGATGGGACGGCTATTATTACCGAAACGATTTTTGAGAACCGGCTAATGCATGTGCAAGAATTAAAGCGCATGAATGCCAATATTGAAGTAGAAGGCAATGCAGCCATTGTTTGTGGTATCCCACAATTGGATGGCGCACATGTCATGGCTACCGATTTACGTGCATCCGCCAGTTTAGTGATTGCTGGATTGATTGCCCAAGGCGAAACCGTCATTGACCGGATTTATCACCTGGATCGCGGATACGAAAATATTGAAGCGAAATTATCTACTTTGGGTGCACAGATCAAACGTATCAATTAAAAAGGCCTTTGACTTATCAAAGGCCTTAATTAAACAGCTCAACAACGATTAAGTTGTTTTCTCGGTCGATATTATAACTTCGCTAGTTTATAACTAACCACAACCGTAGCAATTTTCTTATTTAATCCCATCACTGGAACAACCAATATTTTCCTGCCATCCACATCGGATTTAACTGTTATCTTCTGAAGATTCAAAATCTCCTTAGGGTATATTTCAGTTCCTTTGGTTTCTTCCAAGCGTTTATCCGTTGAAACCAGTAATTGACCGTCATCACCGATCAGAACGACTCTCTCAGTATCCTTCATTTTGACGATTTCACTCAAATATTGGTCAATTTGGTCGACATTGTTACGAATCAGCTCTCCACGCACTGCCCAGGATAGCACCTGACCAAAGCGTTCTTCTTCTTTCATGTACTGTTTGTCCGCATATTCACGAGCCTGTTGAGTAATGACCGCGCGTTCATTATCAAGCTTCTTAGCCATGTCAGATTCAACTTTACCCACAGCAATTTGTTTCCAAGCAAAAATAACGACAATAATTCCTAAAAATGCTAAACCATACCACGCAGGTATCTGCATGTTAGGAATTTTAGCCAATAACTCAAACTTAGCGCTTAGTAATGAATATAAGGTAGTGGCTTTTGATTGTTCAGTTTGCTTGTTTTGATCCGTCATGGACAACTCCTTGTTATGTAGCAGGGGAAAATTCGAATTATCCACTAATCCGCACGTAAGGAAAAGTGGCGGTTATTAATAAAACTGGTTCCCACTTGCTTCGTTCAATTCAGAATTCGCAGAAACCAATTGTTTTTATAATTTATTATTTGCATATCAATATAACGATTAAAGTGCAAAAATATAGCAAAACAACCAGTCTTGCATTTATGTTTTATAATTGGTGCTTCTTTGGAATCTGCCATTAAATAAGAACTTTATATGCAACAAATACCCAATTGACAAATTCGGGCAACTTCCTGGCAGCGGATTATAGCAATTTAAATGGAGAAAAACTCATCAGTGGAAAACAATAAAAAAACCTGGTCAGGGCGTTTTAATGAACCGGTCTCAGAGCTCGTCGAGCGCTATACCGCTTCCATTGGTTTTGATCAGCGCTTAGCCGAATATGATATCCAAGGATCATTGGCGCATGCGCAGATGCTTGCAGCGCAAGGAATCATCAGCAATGGGGACTGGATCGCTATTGAACAAGGCTTGCATCAAATTCGTGATGAAATTCGTAACCATCAGTTTATTTGGTCACAAGCATTGGAAGATGTCCATTTAAATATCGAGAAGCGCTTGACCACCTTAGTCGGTGATGCAGGCAAACGTTTGCATACTGCTCGTTCACGCAATGATCAGGTAGCTACCGATATTCGCTTATTTTTACGTGCCTCAATAGATGAAATCATCGCTCTGATCAAAGCCATGCAAAGCGCTTTGCTTGATCTGGCGGAACAACATATTCATACCGTCATGCCTGGTTTCACACACTTACAGGTCGCACAACCGATTTCATTTGGTCACCATCTGATGGCTTATTTTGAAATGTTAAAACGCGATATTGGGCGTCTTATCGATTGTAGAAAGCGAGTGAATCAATTGCCACTGGGAGCCGCTGCGCTGGCAGGTACTAGTTATCCAATTAAGCGTGAACTGGTGGCAGAATTGCTGGGTTTTGAAAGCGTGTGCGAAAACTCGCTGGATGCCGTTTCGGATCGGGATTTCGCCATTGAATTCAGTGCTTGTGCAGCGCTTATCATGACGCATTTATCCCGCATGTCGGAAGAATTTATTTTATGGATGAACCCATCTTTTGGTTTCATTCAATTGGCTGATCGATTCTGCACCGGTTCTTCCATTATGCCACAAAAGAAAAACCCCGATGTACCGGAGTTAGTGCGTGGTAAAACGGGTCGTATCAATGGTCATCTGGTAGCTCTGCTTACTCTAATGAAAGCACAGCCACTGGCTTATAATAAAGATAATCAGGAAGATAAAGAACCCCTCTTCGATACGGTCGATACCTTAATGGACACTTTGCGAATTTATGCCGACATGCTCACAGGTGTTCGCGTCAACTCGAAAATGATGCGCCAATCTGCTTTGCGCGGTTATGCGACTGCCACCGATCTAGCAGATTATCTGACCAAAAAAGGCATTCCTTTCCGCGATGCTCATGAAATTGTGGCAAGAACAGTGCAATTTTCTGAACAAAAAGGCTGCGATCTCAGTCAACTCGAATTAAGTGAATTAAAAACGTTTTCTGCTCAGATTGAAGCGGATATTTTTGCTGTATTAACCCTGGAAGGCTCGATGCAAAGCCGCAGGCATACCGGAGGAACTGCGCCTGAGCAAGTACAAGCAGCTATTCATCAAGCCAGAAAGTGGTTGTCTTGAATAAACCTGAAGTAGTTTTTCATTAAATTTAAAACATGCATCCATGGCATGAAATCGGCCTACAAATTTTTGCTGCCACGAACAATCCCTTCAAAGTAACAACGGCAGATAAGATTAGTGGCGGTTGTATCAATCAAGCCTATCGTATTGTGGATGGCGCCCAACGCTATTTTGTCAAGTTAAATACTGCTGATAGTTTCTCTATGTTTGAAGCTGAAGCTGCCGGTTTGATGGAAATTCATCAATCACATACTTTACGTGTTCCATTACCTGTTTGTTGTGGACAAAATAATCGCTATGCATGGCTAGTTCTGGAATATTTGGATATCAATCGTAGCATCTGCGGCAATGCCGCAGATTTCGGTATTCAGTTGGCCGCCATGCATCGCGTTGTATCTAAGCAATTTGGATGGATCCGCAATAATACAATTGGACAAACACCGCAAGTAAACACCTTGTCTGCGAATTGGGTCAATTTCTGGCGCACTTATCGCTTAGGTTATCAGTTGGATCTAGCCAAAGCCAATGGATATCGCGGGAAACTGCAAAAAATGGGGGAGCAACTATTACTCGATCTGGATCCATTCTTCTCGGGAAGTGTATTTACTCCCTCGCTGTTGCATGGCGATCTGTGGAGTGGCAATTATTCTTATGACTCAAGCAGGAATCCGGTTTTATTTGATCCGGCAGTCTATTATGGTGATCGTGAAACCGATATTGCCATGACTGAACTTTTTGGTGGATTCCCAGCTAATTTTTATTCTGCTTATCGACATGATTATCCATTGGATTCCGGGTATAATTTACGTAAGGTACTTTATAATCTCTATCATATACTTAATCATCTGAATCTTTTTGGTAGTGATTATCAGCATCAAGCCGAACAAATGATGAATAAACTACTTGCTGAAATTCGCTAACAAACGCTGGATAACATCATCCGATCAAATGCTATATCAAAACCATCTCATTGTTCTTATAGATCATTCTAGTTACTGTCACGTATGACCAAGTATGTTTTCGTGACCGGTGGCGTGGTGTCTTCCTTGGGCAAAGGTATTGCTGCTGCATCTTTAGCAGCGCTCCTTGAAACACGTGGCATCACAGTGACTATGCTCAAGCTAGATCCTTATATTAATGTGGATCCAGGCACGATGAGTCCCTTTCAGCATGGTGAAGTATTTGTCACTGGAGATGGTGCTGAAACGGATCTTGATTTGGGGCATTATGAGCGTTTCATTAGCACCCGTATGTCTAAGCATAATAACTTCACGACGGGTCAAATTTACGAAAGCGTTATTCGCAAAGAAAGACGCGGCGATTATTTAGGTGGTACCGTACAGGTTATTCCGCATATTACCGATGAAATCAAGCGATATATTCAAGCAGGAGTGGGTGATGCACAAGTCGCTATCATCGAAATTGGCGGTACCGTCGGCGATATTGAGTCGCTACCCTTTTTGGAAGCCATTCGTCAAATGGGTGTGCAGAATCCACGCCATGATACCTGCTTTATCCACTTGACCCTCCTTCCTTATATTGGCTCGGCCGGTGAGCTAAAAACCAAGCCTACGCAACACTCGGTCAAAGAGCTGCGTGAAATTGGCATTCAACCAGATGTATTACTGTGTCGTTCAGACCGCGATTTACCTGAAGAAGAACGCCGAAAAATAGCCCTGTTTACCAATGTGCAAGAAGCAGCAGTAATATCGGCGATCGATGTTGACAGCATTTATAAAATCCCCGCTTTACTGCACGAACAAATGCTAGATGAGATTATCTGTCATAAATTAAATATTCTTGCTAAGCCGGCAGATTTAAGTATTTGGAAAAAATTAGTCTATGCCCTGGAGCATCCAAAATTCACTGTTCGTATTGCCATCGTTGGTAAGTATGTCGACTTAACCGAATCCTACAAATCATTGTCTGAAGCACTGATTCATGCAGGCATTCATACTTGTAGTCAGATTAATATTACCTATGTTGACTCCGAAAATATTGAGAAAGAAGGCACTGATTGTCTAGTCAATATGGATGCTATTCTGGTTCCCGGTGGTTTTGGCAAGCGCGGTGTGGAGGGCAAGATAATGGCCATCAACTTCGCACGCACAAACCGTATTCCATATTTGGGTATTTGCTTAGGTATGCAGCTCGCGGTTATTGAATATGCACGCAATAAAACCAATATGAAAGGCGCTCACAGCACAGAGTTTAATCCTGACACGCCTTATCCTGTCATTGGATTAATTACCGAATGGCGTACTCGTGATGGTCAGATTGAAACACGCAATGAGAATTCCGATATTGGTGGCAGTATGCGGCTAGGTGGTCAGGAATGTACGCTGAAAAAAGGCTCATTGGCCTGGAAAACGTATGGCGCAGACAAGATTATTGAGCGCCATCGCCATCGCTATGAAGTTAATAGCGTCCATATTCCTAAATTAGAAAAAGCAGGGCTTTGCATTAGTGGATTGTCGATGGAAGAAGAGCTTTGTGAAATGATTGAGCTTCCTGAAACTGAGCACCCATGGTTTCTTGGTTGTCAATTTCATCCCGAATTTACTTCTACACCCAGAGGAGGACATCCGCTGTTTAAATCTTATGTACAAGCTGCCATTCGTTTTTCTAACAACCGGCAACTCATTGGAGATGAGAAAATACATGTAGTAAGTAATAATTCATAAAATCTTTTTAGACTCAGCTCATGTAATCAAGATTGGGAATAAAATAAATTTATAGAGTGCAACACATATCAGAATAACGCTAACTAATAATTAATACAGGGAAAATGTAGCATGAGTGCAATAGTAGATGTCATCGCCCGTGAAATTCTTGATTCTCGCGGTAATCCAACGATTGAAGCGGATGTGTTGCTGGAATCAGGCGTATTGGGTCGTGCTTCTGTTCCTTCCGGTGCGTCGGTTGGGACCAAAGAAGCCGTAGAACTAAGAGATGGAGATGCACAGCGCTACTCAGGAAAAGGCGTGCTCAAAGCCGTTGAAAACGTTAATACCGAAATCTCTGAAACGTTAATGGGGCTGGACGCCGTTGATCAAAGCTTTATCGACCAAGCGTTGATTGATCTCGATGGCACTGAAAACAAATCGAGACTTGGTGCCAATGCAATCTTGGCGGTATCGTTAGCGGTTGCAAAAGCAGCGGCGGAAGAGTCTGGCTTGCCTTTGTATCGTTACTTAGGCGGAGCTGGCTTGATGTCGATGCCGGTTCCTATGATGAACCTGATTAACGGCGGAGCGCATGCCAATAACAATATTAATATGCAGGAATTTATGATTGTTCCACTGGGCATTCAAAGTTTCCGAGAAGCAATCCGCTGTGGCGCCGAAGTATTTAGTGCGCTGAAGAAACTCATCAATGCAAAGAATATGCCTACTACGGTAGGCGATGAAGGAGGGTTTGCACCTAATCTTGAAAATAACGAAGCTGCTTTGCGGCTGATCGTAGAAGCTATTGATCAAGCTGGTTATCAACCCGGCAAAGATGTCGCTATTGGCTTAGACTGTGCCAGCTCAGAATTCTTCCAAGATGGCAAATATCATCTGGCATCCGAGGGTCTGCATCTGACTTCCTCTCAATTCGTCGATTACCTTGCCTCATGGGTGGATAAATATCCGATTATTAGTATCGAAGATGGCATGAGTGAACATGATTGGAATGGATGGGAATTATTAACCAATAAATTGGGTAAATCGATTCAACTTGTAGGTGATGATGTATTTGTCACTAATGCAAGAATCCTGCAAGAAGGTATTAAACGTGGTATCGCTAATTCTATACTTATCAAAGTTAATCAAATTGGTACGCTGACAGAAACACTTTCTGCTATTGAAACAGCAAAATGTGCCGGTTATACAGCTGTCATTTCACACCGCTCCGGTGAAACTGAAGATACAACCATCGCAGATATCGCAGTCGCAACCAATGCATTACAAATAAAAACAGGCTCCCTGTCTCGTTCTGATCGCCTTGCTAAATATAATCAATTACTACGTATTGAAGAAGATTTGGGAGATACAGCAAATTACGCAGGTCGGAGAGCATTCTATCAGCTTAGATAATGAAACTTTTAGCCTTTATATTACTTCTGCTAATTGCCATAATGCAATATCCACTATGGTTTGGGAAAGCAAGTTGGGGAAAAGTATGGCAGGTAGACCAGGATGTTGTTACTGCACGTAAAAATAATCTAAACCTTCAAAAACGTAACAATATGCTTGAAGCAGAAGTAAATGATCTAAAGCAAGGTCTTGAAGCCATTGAAGAGCGTGCTCGCAGTGATCTAGGCATGACTAAACAAGATGAAATATTATTTCAGATTGTTAAAAGTAGATAATCTGAAGTTTTCCCTTCCACTTAATGTTATTCCAGTCGATCAGATCCATATCGCTAATCTGTACATATAAAGTAGTTAATTAGGAACCCTTGCTTATTATTCTTGATAATTAAGTCACTGGGAAGATTATCGTGGAGGCGGTGGCGGTGGATTGCCAGGCGGTGGAGGAGGAATAAAGGTTGAGGGTAACGGCATTGAGCCTCTACGACTATTATTACCATTGGCACCATTATTACTGGGAGGGATGTTAGTGATTCTGCCATCGATTGGAACGCGATGTCCCTTAGCATACATACACTGAATATAACTGATGTCATAGCGCTGTTGATTGGCATAACCCGAGGTTGTGGCAGTACTCGATCCTACTAGCCCCCCCATCAGAAGGCCGGTGCCAGCACCGATAGCAGCACCATGACCACCGCCTAAAGCAGCGCCCGCTGCGGCACCAAGCCCAGCTCCAATGACTGCACTTTCTAGCCCGCTGGCTCGTGATGCCTGCCGAGGAGTATTGCCACCAACTTGTTTATAGGCATACTGCCTACATTCATGTTCATCAGAGCGAAACTGCTCAAAACCCTTGCCAGAGCCAGGTAGCGTCATAACGCTCGGACCTGTAGGTATATGTACGCAAGCACTTAGCAGGCAAACAGTCAGTAGAATAAATGAATTTCTTATGGCTAACATGTTTTACCTCTTAGTATTATTGTGCAGGTGGCTCAGGAGCAACCTGTAGCCAGCCACCTGGGCAAGTCTTGATATAAGGATAGTAACCTTCTGGATTCTGACAATAGTGCCAATAATTGACTTGCGGTTGAACAGGCTTCGATTGTTCTTGCTGAATATAGATGGGTGGTGTTACGGGTACGACTACTGTTGGTGGGTAGCTATAAAGCGGCGCATTAAAAAATGGACCGGGGTAACCATAAGAACGATATCCGTAGAAATTAGGCCCATAGAAACCGGAGCCATAGAAGCCAGGGTTACTATAATATCCCCCCACACTTATACCTAAATTTAGGTGACTATGTCTGTGACCATATCCCCCACGAGCCCAAGTTGCACCGCTCGATGCAAATGCAAGTAGAGCAATTATCAAACATATCCATCTGAGATTTGTCATATGAACTCCATTTTGCATCGCGTATTATATGATCTAATTTTTGATTCATTCGAAAGACAGCACCAGAACCCAATTCATCCATGTTTTATGACTACTATAATGCTGATTTTCTAAGTTGACATGATTTAAACTTTGCACGTCATATATCATTATATTTTTCTAATGCTGAATGAGAGCTGAATACTCAATATCTCTAAGTTCTCTTTCTTCCAATAGGTGGGTAGTTTTATGCTATCTATTTTCCTTTTGTTGAGTAATTAGTCTTTTCCTGCAAAATTTACACGGCCATGCCAATATAAGGTCTTTTGCGTAAAAGCCACTGATCAGTTGAAGCAATGCAAGTCGCAATAAAGTATTCCTTATGAGACCTAAACGGCGTATTTTTTTCATCAGCCAGCGCAAATTATAGAGACCTTTGCAAAACCACGAAAATTATTTATTTCACTGTAATTTGCGATTTAATGGTTAGTAGTCGAGATTTTTTAAGCCAATTTCCCGTGAATAGCTAATCCTCCCAAGAATTAAACGAGCAAAGCAGTAGAATTTTCTATCTTAGACGAAGAGGAATTTTACAGATGAAGAAGCAGCGATTTACGGAAAGCCAGATCATGCGGATAGAAGTGGCGTCGCAAATTTGTACATTCGGATATGCTCAATCTAAATTTGTGAAGTTTGAGGCGAAAGAGGATCGAGAGTATGAGAAGGACGAGAAGGGATCACGCAGGGGGATTCAAAGCCAAGGTGGCAATATCTTCGATCCAGGGAGATAAGACACTGGCTGAGTTAGCTGAACAATTTGATGTACATCCGAGCC
>JAMXAE010000223.1 GCA_024281695.1 Nitrosomonas sp.
CCCATAAATTCGAATATTGTTGTTGTGATTTATCTTGAATGGTACGGCTTGCCGATGCACTAAACGAAAGTACTGTACAAAATCCAAGAAAAAACAGAATCGGAAGAGCGAGGCGTAAATTTCTTTTTAAAATCATCAATATGTATTTTTACATTTCCACACTGGCTGACAGGATATATAAAAAATTGGATTTTGCAAACCTTTTTTTGCAAATAAAAAGATTGAATTCTTGCCAATATTGTTATTATTCATATGGTTGTTAAATATTATTCAAGAAACTTATGGGTGAAAGAAATTTTCATCCTGGTTGCCGGCAATTGGGAAGGTTAATAAATGAATAAATTATTATTTCTAATTCATTGATTTAATGTTGATAATAAAATCCGCTAGGGAAATAGTTATCAAAATAATTTGTGATGTTAAATTTCCACTGGCGATTAATATGAATGGGTGAGAGCGTGGAATTTTATTTTTGGCGCAACGGACTGCAATGCCGAGTTATTTTTGAATCCGTGAGGAACTAAGCACCTAAGCAATTAAATATAAACGAGCAATTCTTCAGGATGATCGATCAAATATCTGGCTCCCCATTTTTCCGGCGGTTGATCGTTGCCGAGATAACCATAGCGCGCGACGATCGGTTGCATTCCGGCGGCATGGCTTGCTTGGACGTCGCGTATGTCGTCGCCCAGATAAATGCAGTGAGAGGGAGCGACAGCCATTTTGCGGCTGGCGGTTAATAAGGGCTCCGGATGCGGCTTGGTGTTGATCGTTTCATCGCCACAGATGACACAGGCAGCGCTTTGCGCCAACCCGAGCTGTTCAATCAACGGATGTGCGAAGCGCGCCGGCTTGTTGGTGACAATACCCCAGGGAAGGTTGCGCCGCTGTAATTGATTCAGGAGGTTATCAACACCGGGAAATAAGCATGTGTCGTGACATAGGCGTTGCGTATAGTAATCAAGAAACTCATCGCGCATTGACTCGTAGCCGTTATCACCTGGTTTAATTTGGAAACCGAGGCCCAGCAATCCACGTGATCCGGCGGATGCTTGCGGGCGTATGAGCGATAATGGCAATTCGGATAAGCCGCGAGCAGTTCTGAGTCTATTCAAGGCATGGCCGAGGTCGGGCGCGGTGTCGGCTAAGGTGCCGTCAAAATCAAACAGGATGGTTGTGATCATAAGAGGGGCATAGAATCAGCTGCGATAGGCCATGATGTAATTCACGTCTGTATCGTTTTCGAGCGCATAAACTTTGGTGATGGGGTTGTATGTCATGCCAATCAATTTCTCGTCTGTCAAACCGGCATTGCGCGCCATGCGTGCAAGCTCGGAAGGCTTGATGAATTTTGCGTATTCATGCGTGCCGCGCGGGAGCAGGTTGAGTATATACTCAGCACCGATGATGGCAAACAGGTAAGCTTTCGGATTACGGTTAATCGTCGAAAAGAAAACCCAGCCGCCCGGTTTGACCAAACGGGAACATGAATCGATTATGCTCATCGGATCGGGTACATGCTCGAGCATTTCCATGCAGGTGACGACATCGTAGTGCTGCGGTTGCTCTTTTGCTAAGGATTCCACCGTGATTTTGCGGTAATCCACCTGATGACCGCTTTCCAACAAGTGCAGCTTGGCGACTTTGAGCGCTTTGTCGCCAAGATCGATGCCGGTTACTTGTGCGCCTCTGGATGCCATACTTTCCGACAAAATACCCCCGCCGCAACCGACATCCAGGACGGTTTTTCCTTCGAGGCCGCCGACCAGTTCCGAGATGTAGTTAAGACGTAATGGATTGATTTCATGCAATGGCTTGAATTCGCTATTGGGATCCCACCAGCGATGTGCCAGTTGGCTGAATTTCTCAAGTTCCGCCGGATCGGCGTTGATACCGTTTTCTTCCATAAATTTTCCTCATTTTTTAAGATTTTGATGCGGCAATGCGTTCTTGCCAGCATTGGGCGCGATAGTGTATGTTTTTTGTATCGAGCGTCGTTAACTTGCCATCCTGTAACAGCATTTTACCATTGACCCAGACGTGGCTGACTTGATCACGGCTTGCTGTGTATATCAAATGAGAAATCGGATCGTAGCAAGGGGTTAGATTGAGACTGGAGAAATCGACTGCGGTAATATCGGCGGTTTTTCCTTTTACCAATGAACCAATTTTTCCTTCTAATCCGAGTGCCTGCGCGCCATTCAGTGTGGCCATTCGAAGCGCTTGGTGGGCTGGCAAGGCATCAGCCTGACCACGGGTCGCTTTTGCGAGCAGTGCGGCTAGCCGCATTTCTTCAAATAGATCCAAGCGGTTGTTGCTGGCAGCGCCGTCGGTACCCAATCCAATGTTGATATTCTGATTCAATAGCGATGAAACCGGGGCAAATCCGCTGGCAAGCTTGAGATTGGAAGAGGGACAGTGTGCAATATGGCATCCGCATTCGTGCATCAAATTGATTTCGCGATCCGTCAGATGAATCATATGTGCTGCAATCAGATTTGGGCCAAGCAGGCCGAGTTGCCGCATCCGCTCAATTGGCCGCATACGGTAAGATTCTTCACTGATACGAATTTCTGCTTGCGTTTCGTGCAGATGTGTATGGATTGGTAAATTCAGCTGTTCAGCGTAAGTGATGATGCGATCAAAAGTGTTGTCGCTGACTGTGTAGGGGGCGTGCGGCGCAAAACAGAAACTCAATAAGGGATGCTGATGATATCGGTCGCGTAAACTTAACCCTTTTGCAAGGTAATCATCGGCGTCACTGGCATAAGCTGTGGGAAAATCGATTACGATCAGGCCGATCGCTGAGCGCATTTCCGATTGAATAATGGCTTCAGCAGTAGCTTCCGGAAAGAAATACATGTCATTGAAGCATGTAATTCCGCCTCGGATCATTTCGGCGCATGCGAGCAAGGCGCCATCAAGCACATATTGCGCATTGACATGACGTTTTTCAGCCGGCCAAATATGATGATTCAGCCAATCCATCAGAGGTAAATCATCAGCCAAACCGCGCATTAAAGTCATTGCGGCATGCGTATGCAAATTAATCAATCCTGGAATCAGCGCATGATCGTTTAACGCTATCGTTTGTTGAGGATGATAGTGCTGCCGGGCTTCCGGTACCGGTAAAATATCGCTAATAAGTCCGTGGTTGATAGCGATTGCATGATGTTCCAGTGCAACTTGATCGGGTTCGACAGGAATGATCCATTTCGCTTCGATTAATGTATCAATTTCGACTGGTTTATTCATGCGGCAGGAGAGTGTTTAAGCAAACAAAAAAAGCCCTGCCAAGGTATGAATTCCAACATTAACAAATCTGTAAGACCAAGGTTGAAAATGTCCAAGTTTGAAATTGAGTTTATTGGAAAATTCTCCAATCCACCGCGTGCTGAGAAGGGATTCGAAGTTAAAGCTGCAGCAACGAATCGCAAAATTTTTAGTAATATTCATTAAATCATCAAACTGAAATGGATAATTTAATGTAGGCCAATAAGTGGCCAAAGTTGCGCAAATAAGCCCAAAAACTGAGCCTGTAAACCAAAAATTAAAGTTACTTAATGCTTGAAACTCGGTGTGTTTTATTGCTTTTTTACTCATTAAAAATCCCTTTGTATCGAAGCCTTTTAAGTTGTTTCAGTATATTTTTTTACCAATAACCTGGCGCAAATTCTAAGCAGAGATTTGTTATAGATGAAAGAGATGATGTTCGTTTGACCAGTAAAAAATTAT
>JAMXAE010000224.1 GCA_024281695.1 Nitrosomonas sp.
TCAATCCATCCCCCTACATGTTTTTCTATCATTTCGATGATTTTCATATCGTAGGTGCTTCTCCGGAAATATTAGTACGGCTTGAAGGCGATACAGTAACTGTTCGACCAATCGCAGGCACCCGTCCGCGTGGGAAGAATCTCCAGGAAGATACCGAGCTCGCGGCAGATTTGCTCGCCGACCCCAAAGAACTGGCCGAACATGTAATGCTAATGGATTTAGGCCGTAACGACATTGGACGTGTGGCACAAACCGGAACAGTGGAAGTAACGGAAAAAATGCAAATAGAAAATTATTCGCATGTCATGCATATCGTTTCCAATGTGGAAGGCAAATTAAAGCCGGAATTAACGGCTATCGACGTACTGCGTGCCACATTTCCCGCGGGTACTGTCAGTGGCGCTCCAAAAGTACGGGCCATGGAAATCATTGATGAGTTAGAGGTTTCTAAGCGCGGCGTTTATGCCGGTGCGGTAGGTTATCTGGGGTTTAATGGCGATATGGATCTGGCAATTGCCATTCGCACAGGCGTCATCAAAGATGGTCAATTGCACGTGCAAGCGGGTGCTGGAATTGTGGCCGACTCAGTCCCACAAAACGAATGGATCGAAACGCAGAATAAAGCTAAAGCTCTACTGCGTGCTGCAGAAATCGCTGAGAATGGATTGGATAGTAAGATTTAGCATTATTTCCATAAGATACACAAACAAGCCAGCCGTGATGTAATCCACAAGCTGGCTTGTTAATTTTAGATGCTAGCTTGTGATTAGTGTTGACTCAATTTCTGCAAAACTCTTGGCGACATTAGTCGGTGTAATGACTGTACCCAATTGTTTCTCGATTTGAGTCCAGGAGAAAATTCCACATATCTTAGGCACCCCGCTGATATTATGATCTATCACCAACGCATGGAATCGATCGCTTTCGCGCAAGCTGGCTACAATATTACCAACTCTGGCATGTGTTACTTCTTCCAGTGGGATTGCTTCCAGCTCCTCAAGAGGCGTCATGATATCCTGCACAAGAATCTCATTGTGCTTAACGCTTCTTTCCTGAATAAATCGCATGGGTTTTTCACCCAAAATATCAGTTGCTGTAATAATCCCTGCTAGTGAGTTGTCGTCATTCATCACAAGCAATGTACGCACACCACGCTGCATCATGTAAGTATTAGCAACTTCCATAGTAATGCTTGGCGCGATGACAGCTGCCTGTATTTTACGCAAATCCGTCATGACTTCAGACGCAGGGGAATCAAATGTGACTGGGTTAGACGATGCAGGTTGAGAAATCCGTACAGTGCCCGCCAGATACTGTACAGCAAGAGATTTATATTCATTCATCATTCTGTGCACTCCTCAATTTAGGGTTGAAGGAAATCGCCTGACTTCAAAATAGATCATCTACCTTGAATAAGAACTCTACGCTGAAAAATATTTGAAATCAATAGTCCTTCTATCAGGATGGGAATAGTTATTGTCGGCTATAAACCCATTGCACCAGCATATCCATGGCTATACGCGATTGTCCAGCTTGTTCATGATTAACAAAAAAAACCACAATAACACGTCGCCCCATTTTATCCAACAAATAGCCAGCCAATGCTCGTACATCATTTAAAGCACCTGTTTTCATATGGGCCATGCCTTTGATCGGTGTATCCGTAAAACGATTTTTCAAAGTTCCATCCACGGCTGCAATCGGAAGCGACGAGACAAATTCCGGCATTACTGGACTATTAAACGCAGCCAATAAAATTTGCCCCATATGCCGGGCGCTGATTCGTTCTTTGCGTGATAATCCGGAACCATTTTCTACTAATAATTCCGGAAAATTTAGGCGTTTAGTTGTAAGCCATTGCCGCATAACCGCATCGGATTTGGCTAATGTTGCCGGAGAATTATTACTAACCACATCTCCCGTACCCAACGTCAAATAGAGTTGGCGCGCTGCGATATTATTACTAAATTTATTAATGCCGCGAATAATATCCGCCAGTGGTGGCGACTGATAAATCTTCAAAGGCATCAAGCTTTGCGGTGCCTGACCCACGACTACATCACCATGAAACACTCCACCCTGCTGCGCCCATAAGCGCTTGAACAAATCGCGGGTATAGATCGCGCTGTCCTGCAGGCTCAATAAATAGGATTGTTTTCCGCATTGTTTGGAGAAATTACCATTTAAAATAATAGTAAAATCATTTCTATCTTCTTTGCCTGCAATCACATCAATCGTTAACAAATTGCGCCAATCACCACATGCGCCTTGCGTAAGCTTCAAATTATTTTGCACTTGTAAAGAATCCGGTAAAGGATCAATCACCACATGCACTGAATTTTTTTCAGACTGAGGAAACAAATGAATGGTGGATGTTCGATAATTGACCAGCAACGCTTCCGGAAGTATGTTATAGGTACGATAAGGTTGCCCATCAAACTCACTCGGATCGTCATTCGGAATATCGTAATGCGTAGAATCCAGAATTAGATTGCCTTTAATCTCTTGTAAGCCGGTTTGATACAAACGATGAATCAACAACCAGAAATTTTCCAGATCAAGCTTAGGGTCGCCATAACCCTTGATAACCAAATCACCATATAAAACACCTTCAGTCAATTTGCCATTGGCATACAGCATAGTTGGCCAAGTATAAGCAGGCCCCAATAGTTCCAATCCGGCGTACGTCGTCAGCAACTTCATTACCGATGCAGGATTCATTGCCGAATCTGCATTAACCGCCACGATCGGCTGATTAGCGCCAATCTCCTGAACGTACACACCAATAGCTGTTTCTGGAATGGCAAGCTTTAACAGCTTCTGCTTAACGGTCAATGGCAATTCAGTTGAGAATGCAGAAGCCGAACATGCACTTTGCAGGATTAACAAACCGAGATACAGACCGTTCCGAAGCATTTTTAAGAATCAAGCCCGCTATAAAATAAGATGGTAAGAAAACTATTTTTTTCCGTTACATATCGCGAATCCATCCTCCCAGCCCATCCGATATTGATCATCTTTGTCATACCGATTCAAGTCCTTAAACGCCCAACTCGTTCTTTTTGCGGTTTCACAGCCATCGATATAGCCTTGCTGAGTGCTCACCGGATAGCCGGTTAGGTTGTATTTTGGTTTTGCACTTTCAGGCAATGGACCTGTCGGACGTTCGGGTTTCTTGGCGGGAAGTGGAAGCGACTGAGGTTGTGATGATTGTGGTGATTGTTTTATTGGTACTCCACTACATGCTGAAACAATTGACACCACAAGAACGATAAAAAACGATAAACGATAATGCATGCATGACACCTTTAACAATTACTCAAAAAACCAAAGGGTGCCTCTAAACATTCAAAATTCTAAATGAAGCAAGACGCAAGTAAACAATGTTACCGCACCAAATGCATATGTAAGAAAACATCCTTACTAATAACGAAGCATTGTAACGAAATTAGGATGTTTAGCGGTGCCCTACCTAAATTATAAAACCGATTTTAATAATTTGCCCATTTCAGCCGGATTACGAGTGACTTTAATACCACAGGATTCCATCACTTCCAATTTTTCTTGTGCCGTTCCCTTG
>JAMXAE010000009.1 GCA_024281695.1 Nitrosomonas sp.
GGTCCATAAAAACTTGAAGCATACTTAGCTGAGTAAGCCAAAATACGTGTGTGTATAAATTGCTTACTGTCCAGAATGTTTCGAATTGCAGCGATACGTCCATCCATCATATCTGATGGCGCTACCACATCGGCACCTGCTTGCGCATGGACTAGTGCTTGCTGGCAAAGAACATTGACAGTTTCATCGTTCATTACATAACCAGATTGATCAATTAAACCATCTTGACCATGGCTTGTATAAGGATCCAGCGCCACATCCGTAATCACTCCTAATTCAGGAAATTTGTCTTTTAGCTGCCTGACGACTCTTGGTACTAACCCATCGGGATTATAGGCTTCATCCGCTGTAAGATTCTTAAATGTTGTATCTATCACCGGAAAGATAGCAAGTGCGGGAATACCAAGCTGTAGACATTTTTCTGCTTGAGTCATTAGAACGTCAGCGCTTTGTCTTATTACACCAGTCATTGATGTAACATTCTCAATACGATTTTTTCCATCTAATACAAAAACTGGATAAATTAGATCATCAGCCCTTAGATAAGCTTCTTGTACAAGACGACGAGAAAAAGTGTCACGACGCATGCGCCGCATTCTTCTTTGGGGAAATTGACTAAGAGAAAACATGGTTAACATAACTAGAAAATTAAAAAAATAAATCTAACTTTGGGAACTTACTCAATGGTTATACCCTCTTATAGACGGATAGTCTTGATTATATCCCCTGTCTTTCCTCCCTAAGGCAGGGCCTTAAGTGATATTAAGGCGGTTCCCCCCGGTTTTACTCCCCTTTAACCGGGGGTTTTTATTCTTTACTTAAGAAAACTAATTAATAAGTTAATCAGTTCTAAACCACTTTGCAATAATAGATGTTGCATCTTCTACGCCAGTAGCTGCTAAGCTAGAAAACAATTGCACACTGCATTGCGGATAAGATCTCTGCAAGTACATAGCTACTTCGTTTAAGGTAATATTTGCCTGTTGTTTACTTAGCTTATCCGCCTTCGTCAGTAAAATATGAATTGATTTTCCAGTTGGGGAAAACCATTCAAGCATCTGAATATCGAGTGATTTAAGTGGGTGACGAATATCCATTATTAACACTAAACCTATAAGCGATTCACGAGATTGCAAATAATTACTTAATAATCTTTCCCAATGTTGACGAATAGAATACGGTACCTTCGCGTATCCATACCCTGGTAAATCCACTAGGAATTGATCATTATCCAATTGAAAAAAATTAATTTGTTGAGTACGTCCTGGCGTTTTGCTAACAAAAGCCAGGCGATTTCGATTTGTTAGCGTATTGATAACACTCGATTTCCCAGCATTAGAGCGCCCAGCAAAAGCAATCTCCGCGCCTAAGTCAAGGGGTAAATCATGGAAGTCATTTACTGATGTAAAAAAAGTAACATTCTGAAATAGATGCATAAGTTTCTATAAAAGCAGAGATTTATTCTTTGGTTGGAATTCCTCGGCAATTATAACAAGGCCTTCCAATACTAAGTTATCAATAAACTTAACTGGAAACTTAATAAAAGGCATTAGTACAGATGCTCCGCCACCACTGATGATACAACTTCCAGGAGATTGATCTATTTGTATTAAAAACAGGTTGTGCATCCGCTCAATAGCACCTAACAGACTGTGTATTACACCACTATAAATTGCATCTTTTGTATTGTCAGGAAAATCTTGGTAACTCACAGCTTCGTCATTTTCCAATTGAGTACCAGATAGTAAACTTCTATACATCAAATGGAATCCAGGTAAAATAATGCCTCCTAAGAATTTTCCATATCCGGACAGTACATCTATAGTCATAGCAGTGCCAACATTAATAACCAAGCAAGCACGATGTTGCACTCTCCAAGCCGCAATTAAAGCAGCCCACCGATCACTACCCAATCGCTTGGGATCTAAATAACCATTAGAAACACCGCATTGCAATTCCTTAGCGCAAATCCATTGAGGCTTAATAGGCCAAATTGAAACTAATGTAATAAGATGATTTCGTGTGCTGGTACGCGCAACATGGGAAATAATTATTACCGTTGGCTTTGGTAGATCAATAAAATCTTTCTCTAATAAATATACATTATCATAAAAAACCTTACCTTTCTTAATCCATTCAGAACCATCATGGAAACCCCATTTAACATATGAATTCCCAGAATCAATCGCAAGCAAATAAGACATAAAATACTCTCTGCTATTTCATGCGCATAGAAATAGCTCCCACGCTAAAAGATGCCCTACCCATAGAGGTAATCAAACAAAGTGATCCATCATTATTAACGCCATCCACAGTACCTTCAATTACACAATTATTAGGAAGATTTAAGGTGATAGATTTTCCTTCATAGGCATGATAGCTTATCCATTCTTTCTTAAAATAAGTAAAACCATATTTCTCAAAATTAATTAATACATCATGTAATTCTGAGAGTAAAATACCAAAAATCAAATTTCGATTTAAGCATTTTCCCGTAATCTCTAATAGGTCAGTGACCTTTCTTCCAATAGATGACTTGACAATTTCTGAAAGATTAAAGTTAATACCGATACCAATTACAGCAAAAATAGAAGTGAGTGTTTCTCTACGAGTCTCAATTAAAACACCAGCCAATTTCTGAGAGTTGTAATAAATATCATTTGGCCACTTAAGGTTAACATCACTTATAGAAAAATATTTAAGAACACGAACTATTGCAATGCCAATAACTAGGCTTAAACCCGATAGAGCAGATGCATTTTTCTCAAAATACCACCGTAACGAAAACGTAAGACTATCGCCTAATCCAGTATGCCATGTGTGTCCTTGGCGCCCTCGTCCATTCGTTTGGAATTCAGCTGCGACAACAGGTATATAGTTATTGTTGCAATAATAACCATCGATACCATTAATAAGATAGTTATTTGTAGAGTCAATAGAATCTAAAATCTTAATATGATAATATTTAGAATTATCAGCAGGGTTTTCAAGAATCGAATTCAAATTTAACCATAAAATTGGATTACGCCAACAATATCCGTATCCACTCAGATTAATTATTTCAATCCCAAGACGGTTTATATCTTTTAGAGCATTAGTTATATTTACATCTGAATACCCCAATTGCTTTGTTAAAGCAGATTCGGTATGAAAAACTCCGTCAGTCAATAAACGGAGGATAGAAAACGCTTCTGAGTTAATACTGATAGGATTCAATGCAAGAAATTCCTTATCCCATCAGAAATAAATCACCCTACAGATATAAAAAGTAAGACTTTCATACCAAAAACTTATTTATCAATATTTTCAGATCCGGGATTAGATAATTCAGGTCTATCAACAAGCTCAACCAATGCCATAGGTGCATTGTCACCCTTCCTGAAACCATACTTAAGAATCCTCAAGTATCCACCCGGCCTTGCCACATAGCGAGGTCCCAGTTCTGAGAACAATTTAGTTACAATTTCCCGATCTCGGAGTCTATTAAATGCCATTCTACGATTCGAAAGTGACGGTATTTTACTTAAGGTGATCATCGGTTCTACAAATCTTCTTAATTCTTTCGCCTTGGGCAGAGTAGTTTTAATAACTTCATGGCGTAATAAAGAGTTGCTCATATTACGAAACATAGCTGTGCGATGGCTACTTGAACGGTTCAGTTTTCTTAATGCGTTATTGTGGCGCATAATTCTTAATCCTTAGCAATATTATCAAGGTTTGCTGGTGGCCAATTATCTAATTTCATTCCCAACGTAAGCTCGCGCGACGCCAAAACTTCTTTTATTTCATTAAGTGATTTCCTACCTAAATTAGGAGTACGTAATAACTCCGCTTCCGTCCGCTGAATTAGATCACCAATATAGTAAATATTCTCAACTTTTAGACAATTAGCTGATCTTACCGTGAGTTCTAAATCATCAACGGGACGTAATAATATAGGATCAATTTGAGGTATTTGCGGTTGTTCTTTAGGTATAGGAGTACTCTCTAAGTCAGCAAAAACAGATAGCTGTTGTACAAGAACTCTGGCTGCATAACGTATTGCTTCTTCAGGTTCAACAACACCATTAGTCTCAAGATCCATGACAAGTTTATCTAGATCAGTTCGTTGCTCAACACGTGCACTTTCAACTGTATAGCTGACGCGTCGAATAGGACTAAAAGAAGCATCTAATAAGATTATTCCAATACTTTTGTCAGAATCCCGATTTTTTCTAGTAATAGCAGGAACATATCCTCGACCCTTTTCAATTTTCAATTGAATATCAATCTTACCACCTGCTGTTAAATGCGCTATTACGTGATCTGGATTCATAATTTCAACATCATGAGTAATTTCAATATCACCAGCCGTAACAACACCTTTACCTGATTTCTTTAACGAAAGTACGGCTTCATTATCGTTATGTAGTTTTAATACGATACCTTTTATATTCAATAAAATATCTACTATATCTTCTTGCACACCATCAAGTGCCGAATATTCATGAACAACACCAGCTATCTTCACTTCGGTAGGAGCATAGCCTGTCATAGATGACAGAAGTATTCGTCTTAGAGCATTACCTAATGTATGTCCATATCCTCTTTCAAAAGGTTCCATTACGACCTTAGCATGTAATGGTGATATGTTTTGAACATCAATAATACGTGGTGTTAATAATTCACTACCTTGCATAGTAATGCCCTTTAGCAAAAACAAACCTTAAATTACGTTAATTATTTAGAATACAATTCGACTACTAGTGACTCATTTATTGTCGTAATTAGTTCTGAACGTTCTGGTTTCGCTTTAAAAGTACCTTTCATAGCTTTAACATCCATTTCTATCCAATCGGGAAAATTGCGTCTATCAGCAGCTTCAATCGCTGCCTTAATGCGTAATTGGCTTTTCGCATTATTTGCAACTTCGACAATATCGCCCGCATTAACCAAATAAGCAGGAATATTAACGCGATGTCCATTAACTAGTACACAATTATGTCTCACTACCTGCCTTGCTTCGGCTCTCGATGATCCAAAGCCCATGTGATAAGCAACATTATCTAAGCGACTCTCCAGCAATTGCAACAAGTTATCACCAGTTATACCTCGTCGTCTATCCGCAGTTTTATATATATTGCGAAACTGTCGCTCAAGTATCCCATAAATTCTTCTTACCTTCTGTTTCTCACGAAGCTGACCACCATAATCCGATATTCTTCCTTTTTTCTGTCCATGCTGCCCCGGGGGATAATTTCTTCTTTCGATTGCACATTTATCTGTAAAACATTTTTCACCTTTTAAGAATAATTTTTCGCCTTCTCGCCGGCACTGCTTACATTTTGGTTCTAAATTTCTAGCCAACGCATTCTCCTCAAATACGACGTTTTTTTGGTGGTCGACACCCATTGTGAGGAATAGGTGTTATATCTGAAATACTGGTAATTTTAAAGCCAGCTGCATTCAAAGCTCTAACAGCAGAATCTCTTCCCGGACCAGGTCCTTTAATTCTAACTTCTAAATTTTTAACCCCACAATCAATTGCTACCTTACTTGCACTTTCTGCAGCAACTTGAGCTGCAAATGGTGTACTTTTTCGTGAACCTTTAAAACCAGCTCCCCCAGAAGTAGCCCAAGAAAGCGCATTACCTTGCCTATCTGTAATAGTAACAATGGTATTATTAAAAGAAGCATGTATATGCGCTATTCCTTCCGACACATTTTTCTTAATTTTTTTTCGAACGCGTGAAATTGCTTTAACCATGGGAATTAAATTCCTTATTTTTAGTGAATAGATCCAAATAACTAAATTATCTTGCTCGTATAGCCTTACGTGGGCCTTTCCGCGTTCTAGCGTTTGTACGTGTTCTCTGTCCTCGTACAGGTAATCCTCGTCGATGTCGTAAACCACGGTAACAACCAAGATCCATTAATCTCTTAATATTCATAGATACTTCACGACGCAAATCACCTTCAATCGTAAGTTTTGAAATATGATCACGCAATTTATCGATTTGGTCTTCAGATAAATCTTTAAGTTTCTTATCTATCTCAATTCCAACAGAGTTACAAATATCTTTCGAAATTGATCTACCAATTCCATAAATAGCTGTAAGTGCAATACCTACATGCTGATGATTCGGTATATTTACGCCAGCAATACGCGCCATTTAATTTTCCTGTGTTATTATGCCTAGATTGATCTCAATTAACCTTGTCTTTGTTTATGACGAGGGTCAGTACAAATAACTCTAACAATTCTATTACGTCGGATTATTTTACAATTTCTACAGAATTTCTTAACAGATGCATTAACTTTCATTATAAATGATTCCTTATTAATATATTTATTTCAACCCAAAAGGTCAGAAATGAACACTGTCTATTTAGCACGAAATGTTATACGAGCCCGGGTTAAATCGTATGGAGTTAGATCAACAGTAACTTTATCACCCGGTAGTATTCTAATATAATGCATACGCATCTTTCCTGAAATGTGCCCAAGTACTATATGTCCATTCTCAAGTTTTACACGGAATGTAGCATTCGGAAGAGTCTCAAGAATCTCACCCTGCATCTGTATTGTTTCTTCTTTAGCCATTAATTAAATTCAGAAATAGGATTATCATCTTGCCGAAATTCTTCCATTACCACTCTTAAAATTTGTTTTCTTTAATAAGCTATCATACTGCGAGGACATAACATGAGATTGTATCTGCGACATAAAATCCATTGTTACAATTACGATAATTAATAATGACGTGCCTCCAAAATAAAATGGAACATTCCATTTAAGGATTAAAAACTCAGGTAATAAGCAGACAAGTGTTACATAAATTGATCCAGTTAATGTTAAGCGTAACATAATTCTTTCAATGTATCGCGTCGTCTGATCACCGGGTCTAATTCCCGGTATAAATGCTCCACTCTTTTTAAGATTATCAGAGGTCTCTTTTGGATTAAACACGAGTGCAGTATAAAAAAAACAAAAAAATACAATCATGAGCGCATAAAGAATCACATAAATTGGTTGTCCTGGGGATAAGGCAGCACTTATATCTCTTAGCCAAATCATAGATTCACTATTAGCAAACCACCCTGCCAGGGTAGCAGGGAACAAAATGATACTAGAAGCAAAAATCGGTGGTATCACACCAGCCATATTAAGTTTTAATGGCAAATGTGAACTCTGCCCCCCATACACCTTTCGTCCAACCTGTCGTTTTGCATAATTAACAAGTATTCTTCTCTGGCCTTTCTCTACAAATACAACAAATGATGTTACTAATGCGGCCGCAATAAAAATACCAAGAGCAACTAAGAAGTGCATAGAACCCGTACTAACCAAATCAAGAGTACCTCCTATTGCACTAGGTAAGCCAGCAGCTATACCAGCAAATATTATTAAAGAAATTCCATTACCAATGCCACGCTCAGTAATTTGCTCTCCTAGCCACATTAAAAATATAGTTCCCGTTACTAACGTAATAACCGTTGTCAGTATAAACATTTCACCCGGATTTATTACTAATCCCGCTTGCGATTGCAAAGCAATAGATATTCCATAGCTTTGAACAAGCGCAAGTGCTAATGTTCCATATCTCGTATATTGAGTAATTTTCCTTCTTCCACTTTCACCTTCTTTCTTTAATGACTCAAGATATGGAAGAGCAACTGTCCCTAGTTGCATTATAATCGATGCGGAAATATACGGCATAATCCCTAACGCGAAGATCGAAAATCTTGAAAGTGCTCCTCCGGAAAACATGTTAAACATTCCCAGAACTCCACTTTCTTGCGATTCAAATAGATCTTTAAGTACGATGGGATCTATGCCAGGAACAGGCACATGCGCACCAATCCTATAAACAATCAGCGCTAGTAATAAAAACCACAATCGGCGCTTCAATTCAGCAAACTTATCCACAGGCCTATTTATAAATTCTTTTATAGCCAATTTATTTCCTTATGCTTCTATAAGACAGTGCCATCAAGTGATTCAATTATTTCTCTAACACCATTACTAACGATTATGCCTTGTAAATTAATCTTTTTATCACAATGCCCAGATTTATAAATTTTAACTTTCTTTACATTATTCGGAATAATATTATTCCTTTTTAGCACTGAAATACTAATTTCAACTTCCGGTATTAAATTTAAAACAGATAATCTTAGTCTAGGATATTCACGAGTACTTAGTATTTTAAATCCACGCTTAGGCAGACGCCTCTGAATTGGCATCTGCCCTCCTTCAAAACCGATTTTATGAAAGCCACCTGCCCTAGACTTTTGTCCTTTATGACCACGTCCACAGGTTTTCCCCAGACCACACCCTATGCCACGGCCCACCCTAGTTCTATTTTTTTTTGCACCAATACAGGGTTTTATTGAATTTAAATACATAAGATATTAACTACACTTTACAAGATAATCGACTTTATTAATCATTCCACGAACCTCAGGTGAATCTACAAGAATTGAAGAACTATTTAGTCTTCTTAATCCCAGTCCACGAACAGTTTCACGATGAGATCTCTTTGTTCCAATAACACTTTTCACAAGAGTTATTTTTATAGTTTTATCACTATTTATCATTTTTCTTATCCAACTATCTCTTTAACGGTTTTACCACGTTTAGCCGCTATATCAGCAGGAGTACTCATTGAACTCAATCCTTTAAGAGTTGCTCTTACGACATTATAGGGATTGGTCGACCCAATACATTTTGCAAGTATATTAGTCATTCCCATAACCTCAAAAATAGCACGCATAGGGCCTCCCGCTATAATACCTGTCCCTTCTGGAGCTGGTTGCATGTATACTTTTGCGGCGCCATGAGATCCTATGATTGGATGATAGAGAGTTCCCCCTTTCAATTTTATTTTAATCATTCTCTTACGCGCTTCATCCATTGCTTTTTGAACAGCCACAGGAACTTCCTTTGATTTACCTTTACCCATACCCACACCACCATCGCCATCTCCAACAACAGTAAGTGCTGCAAAACCAAGAATTCGACCACCTTTTACAACTTTTGTAACTCTATTAATTGCAACCATTTTCTCTCGCAAATCATCGCTGCTTTCCTCAGTTCCATTTGCTTTATTATTCGTTTTATTTATTTTGGCCATCGTCAAACCTTAAATTAGAATTTGAGTCCATTTTCGCGCGCCGCCTCAGCCAAAGCTTTAACACGTCCATGATATTTATATCCTGCTCTATCAAAAGCAATTTTTGTTATGCCGCATTGTATGCCTTTCTCGGCAATTCGCTTACCAATAAGTGCAGCAGCCATGACATTACTTCCAGATTTAGCTTCTTTACGCACTTCTAATTCCAATGTAGATGCGCAAGTAATTATTTTGCTATTTTTGTCATCAATAAGCTGAGCATATATATGCAAATTGGTACGATGTATAGAAAGCCTTATTACACCTAATTCAGAAATTTTATTTCTAGTTTTTCGCGAACGTCTAATTCTCTTTTGTTTTAAATTAAGCATATCGGTCTCAATTATTTTTTCTTCGTTTCTTTAAGCACGATAACTTCATCAGAATATCGAACACCCTTGCCTTTATAAGGCTCAGGCTTTCTATAAGAACGAATCTCTGCAGCTGTCTGTCCTACTTTTTGCTTATCAATGCCTTTAATTACTATTTCAGTTTGAGTCGGTGTCTCAATTATGATCCCATGAGGCATAACATATTCGATAGGATGTGAGAAGCCTAAAGTGAGATTTACCTTACTAGGATTAGCTTGAGCTCTATAACCTACTCCAATCAGCAACAATCTTTTCTCAAAACCAACAGATACACCATGCACCATATTAGCCAACAAAGCACGAATCGTTCCTGACATTGCATTAGCATGCTTTGTATCATTAGTCGACTTAATCTTAAGCACATTATCAGTTAACTCCAACGAAATATCTCTAGTCAACTCTTGCTTTAAATCCCCAAGAGGCCCTTTAACTAGAATTTCCTCAGAAGTTATGCTAACCTGAACGTTCAAAGGTATGATTATTGGGTTATTGCTTACTCGTGACATTTATCAAGTCCTTTAAACAACCACACATAATAATTCACCGCCAATGCCATTAGCACGGGCTTTTCGCTCTGTCATCACTCCTCTGGATGTAGACACAATCGCAATACCTAATCCATTCATAACATTCGGCAAATTATTTCTAGATTTATATATCCTCAAACCTGGCTTACTTATACGTTGTATATTCTCAATCACAGGCGCTCCAGAATGGTACTTAAGTGTTATCTCAAGCGTATCTTTATTTTGATAATTGTTTACGATAAATTTATCAATATACCCCTCATCTTTGAGTACATTCGTAATAGCCAATTTGATGCCAGAACTTGGCATTTTCACAGTTTTCATTTTTGCCAATTGTGCATTACGTATGCGAGTTAACATATCTGCAATTGGATCACTCATACTCATAATAACACCTGATATATTGAAGTTTAAATATTAGTAACACTTAATAAAGCATTTCAACCGAGATTAATAGCTATTATTCTACCAACTAGCTTTAATAATTCCAGGTATCTTACCACTCATTGCAATATCTCGAAGCTTACTTCTTCCCAATCCGAATTTCGAATAAACACCCCGCGGTCTTCCTGTTAGCGCGCACCTATTTCTTAATCTAACTGGACTTGAATCTCTAGGTAATTTCTGTAATTTTATACGCGCAATCAAACGAATATCCTCACTTAACGTAAAATCATTAATTATCTTAAACAAATCCAATCGTTTTTCAGCATATTTACGAACCGTTTTTTGTCTTTTTATATTTCTATTTATGACAGCAATTTTTGCCATTTGAACCTCAATTTTTGAAAGGAAATCTAAAAGCAGACAATAATGCTTTCGCTTCCACATCATTTTTTGCTGTCGTAGTTATAGATATATTCATACCACGTACGGCATCAATTTTGTCGTAATCTATCTCAGGAAATATAATTTGCTCCTTTATACCCATATTATAATTTCCTCTACCATCGAATGACTTACTTGATATACCACGAAAATCACGAATCCTTGGTATTGCAATTGTTATTAGTCTATCCAAGAACTCATACATTCTCACACGCCTAAGTGTAACCATGCATCCTATTGGATAAGCTTCTCTGACTTTAAAGGTTGCGATAGATTTCTTTGCTCTAGTTACTACTGGTTCTTGTCCACATATTTTTTTCATATCCGATAGAGCGTGTTCTACAATTTTCTTATCCACTGTAGCTTCGCCCAATCCTATATTAAGTGTAATTTTACTAATACGCGGAACTTCCATAATAGATTTGTATTTAAACTGATCAATTAATTGTCCGGTCACAGTGTTACGATAATATTCTTGCAAACGCGCCATAAACCTTAATCTCCGTTTTATGATTCTATCAATTCGCCAGTCGATCTAAATATGCGAACTTTATTTTTTTCAGCATCAATTCTAAAACCCACTCGATCAGGCTTTTTGGAGAAAAAGTTATAGATTGCCACATTTGAAATATGGATTGGCATTTCTTTTTGAATAATTCCGCCGGCACTTCCAGTAGCCGGATTTGGCTTTTGATGTTTTTTTATAGAATTAACACCCTGAACAACAACGTAATCCGATTCTATAATACGAAGAATTGATCCTCTTTTTCCCTTATCTTTCCCAGCAATAATAATAACATCATCACCTTTTTTTAACTTATGCATACGCTTTCCCGTTTACAACTACAAAACTTCTGGAGCCAATGAGACAATCTTCATAAAACGAGCATTTCGTAATTCTCGCGTTACAGGACCAAAGATTCTAGTGCCTATCGGCTCAAGTTTATTATTTAATAATACTGCCGCATTATCGTCAAATTTCAACAATGAGCCATCTAGTCGTCTGACACCTTTAGCTGTACGAACAACAACAGCATTATAAACCTCTCCTTTTTTAACTCGCCCTCTAGGAGCAGCATCTTTAATACTCACTTTAATTATGTCACCAATTCCCGCATATTGTCTTTTTGAACCACCCAGAACCTTTATACACATAATAGACCGTGCACCGGTATTGTCTGCGACTCTTAATATTGATTGCATTTGAATCATTTTTTTCGCTTTTTTAATTTTTTATATGGAACATGCAGAGAAACACTCTTCTCATTTCATTCATTAAGTGATAATAAAGCCGAATGATTATACATGTCGATATACATATAAACAACTACTGATGTCGTTATTTAATTCATCTTAAGTATTCATCTCTTCTTCTGAACGCTAGCTACATTTATTTAACTCATTCGTTACTAACTGCACTACTCTCCAACTCTTAGTTCTAGATAGCGGTCTACATTCTTCAATCAACACGGTATCACCAATTGAAAATTGATTGGTATCATCGTGCGCATGATATTTCTTAGAACGAGTAACAAATTTTCCATACAAAGGGTGTTTTATTTTTCGCTCAACTAATACTGTTACAGTTTTATCCGCTTTATTACTAGTAACTGTTCCGCTTAGAGTGCGGCTTATTTTTGCACTAACCATGGTAATTTAATTTTTGAGTTATAACAGTTTTTACTCTTGCAATATCTTTTTTTATTATCCTCAGCTGCTTTGTATTGGATAATTGCTGAGTTGCTAATTGCATTCTCAATCCAAAATGTGCTTTTAATAGAATAATAAGTTCATTATTCAACTCAGGCAATTGCTTATTTCTCAATTCACTTGCTTTCATCGCTATCCACCAATTTGTCGTATTGTAAACATTGTCTTGATAGGTAGCTTTGCGGCAGCTAATCTAAAAGCTTCTCTCGCCAACTCTTCATCAACTCCATCCATCTCGTACAACATTTTCCCAGGCTGTATCTCAGCTACAAAATATTCAGGATTACCCTTTCCTTTACCCATCCTAACTTCGGCAGGTTTATGCGATATCGGCTTATCTGGAAAAATCCGTATCCAGATGCGCCCTCCTCTTTTTATATGCCTTGTCATGGCGCGACGAGCAGCTTCTATCTGACGCGCAGTTAGGCGACCTCTTCCAACTGCTTTGAGGCCAAATTCACCAAAACTAACTTTCGCACCGCGAGTTGCTACACCAGTATTCCGTCCCTTCTGTTGTTTTCTATATTTTGTTCTAGCTGGCTGAAGCATTTTTATCTCCAGTATCTATATATCCTTCAATAGCTGCACTACTTTCTGTATTTTTCTCATTCAAATCTAAAGCAGTAGATACAGTATTAGGAGTTTTTTTATCTATTAAATTATCTGATCTATTAAAAGAAGTCATCGACTTTTTAATACTTCTCTTTTTCTCGTTATCTATGGAGATATTTGAATTCGACACATTGCTTAGATCATTCTTTCCAAGAACTTCCCCTTTAAATATCCAAACTTTTATACCGATAATCCCATAAGTCGTTTTAGCTTCAGAGGTTCCATAATCAAGCTCAGCTCTCAAGGTATGAAGTGGAACTCTACCTTCACGATACCATTCAGTGCGAGCTATTTCAATTCCATTCAATCTGCCTGAACTCATTATTTTAATACCTTGAGCACCAAGTCTCATTGCATTCTGCATAGCACGCTTCATTGCTCGCCGAAACATTATCCTTTTTTCTAATTGCTGCGCGATATTATCCGCTATTAATTGAGCATCAAGCTCTGGTTTGCGTATTTCCTCAATATTTACATGAACAGGAACCCCCATTCTTTTCTGCAATTCAGCCCTTAATACTTCGATATCTTCACCTTTTTTCCCAATAACAACACCAGGGCGTGAACTAAATATCGTTATCCTTGCATTTTTAGAGGGTCTCTCTATTAAAATTCTACCAACAGAAGCATTCTTCAGCTTATCGTTTAAAAATTCTCGCACTTTTATATCTTCGTTTAACATAGCTGCAAAATTATTGCTGCTTGCATACCACCGAGACAACCAGTTTCTTTGTACCGAGAGACGAAATCCGGTTGGATGAATTTTTTGACCCATATTAATTAATACCTTTTTTAATATTACTGACGGCATCACCAACCGTTAGCAAAATATGACAAGTAGGTTTTACAATTCTATTTCCACGCCCTTTTGCACGTGCACTCGTACGCTTCATTGAAGTCCCACGATCTACAAGAATCGTTGATATTTTTAGCTCATCTATATCAGCGCCGTCATTATGTTCTGCGTTAGCTATTGCAGATTCTAAAAGCTTACGAATGATGCCCGCTCCTTTCTTAGGACTAAAGGATAGAAGACTTAATGCTTTCTCCACAGATAATCCTCTTATCTGATCAGCTATCAAACGACCTTTCTGAGCCGATAATCGAACACCTCGTAATATTGCAGTTGTTTCCATTATTGTTCCCTATCTTTTCGTAACTGCTTTTTTATCACCAACATGTCCTTTAAAGGTGCGTGTTAGTGAAAACTCACCAAACTTATGCCCCACCATGTTCTCCGTTACAAAAATAGGAATATGTTGTTTTCCATTATGAATCGCTACTGTTAATCCAATAAAATCCGGCAGTATCGTAGATCGTCTAGACCATGTTTTGATGGGTCTTTTATCATTAGTTTCGCGAACTTTCTCAATCTTTGCTAGCAAATGAGCGTCGACGAACGGTCCTTTTTTTACTGAACGTGCCATTTAATTATTATCCTTTCTTAGAATATCTATGACGAACTATCATCACTTCAGTTCTCTTATTATTTCTAGTTCTGTGTCCTTTTGCTGGTGTTCCCCATGGACTGACAGGATGTCGACCGGCTGACGTCCGGCCTTCGCCGCCTCCGTGTGGATGATCAATTGGATTCATCGCAACACCACGAACAGTTGGCCTAATTCCACGCCATCGTACCGCGCCAGCCTTGCCAATTGATCTTAAGTTATGCTCCGCATTTCCCACTTCGCCAATAGTTGCACAGCAATCAATATGCACCTTCCGAATTTCTCCAGAACGTAACTTAAGCTGGGCGTAATTTCCTTCTCTTGCTTGCAATTGCACAGATGCCCCGGCAGAGCGTGCCAATTGAGCCCCCTTACCCGGTAACAGTTCGATGCAATGAATTATTGTCCCCATAGGTATATTACGTAAAGGCAATGCATCTCCTGGTTTAATCTGTGCACTCTTCCCGCTACATATCTGCATTCCTACACTCAGACCTTTAGGGGCAATAATATATCTTCTTTCACCATCTTTATAGCATACTAGAGCTATATTCGCTGTTCTATTGGGATCGTACTCAATGCGCTCAACGGTCGCCATGATATCGGTTTTATCACGCTTAAAATCGATTAGTCGATAATGCTGCTTATGACCACCACCACGATGTCTTGTTGTAATACGTCCATGATTATTTCTACCCGCAGTTTTAGATTGTTTTTCTAATAATTTTTTATGCGGTGAACCTTTATATAATTCTTTATTGACTATTTTAACAACTGATCTGCGTCCTGGCGATGTTGGTCTTAATTTTACTAGTGCCATCACTTAGCCTCTGCATTTGTGAAATTAGTAAAGCTTAACTCTTGCCCTTCCTTAATACTCACTATAGCTTTTTTCCAACTGCTTCTTCTACCTACAAAGCGACCAAACCTTTTCTGTTTACCTTTTACATTGAGAGTTTGAACATTTTTAACTTCGATTTTTTGTTCCTTCCACAGCAACTCAATCGCAGCTTTAATTTCTTTCTTGGTAGCATCTACTGTCACACGAAAAACAGTTTGATTATTTCTTTCTCCCAAAAACGTTGCTTTCTCAGACACATACGGCGCCACTATTATTTTCAATAGTCGTTCTTGGTTGATGTTTATATTCTTCATGAGAGAAGTTCCTCAATTCTTTTCAATCCTTCAGTTGTAATTAAAGTTTTCTTAAATCTTAAAAGACTAACCGGATCAACATTTTTCACTTCAACCACAGCAACACGTGGAATATTGCGAGATGAAAGATATAGGTTATCATCCAACTCATGCGTAATGACCAGTGCTTCATTTAATCCCAAGCCCCGCAATTTTTCTGACAGAGCTTTAGTTTTATGCGTATCGATACTCAACGCATCGGTGACAAGCAATCGTTCATCACGAATAAGCTGTGATAATATGACACTCATTCCAGCGCGATACATTTTTTTATTCAATTTTTTCTTAAAATTCTCATCTGGACTGCTAGGGAAAATCTTGCCGCCTCCGCGCCAAATTGGACTTGAAGCCGCTCCAACACGAGCACGTCCTGTGCCTTTTTGCCTCCATGGCTTCCGTGTAGATTTAGCTACATTCGATCGACCTTTTTGTGCTCTCGTAGCACTTCGAGCATTTGATAAATATGAAGTTACAACTTGATGAACAAGCGCCTCATTGTAATCTCTATTAAAAAGCACATCAGAAACAGTAATATTATCTGTCTGATTTTTCTCACCGATAAGCTTCAGTTCCATTACTTGTTCACCTTCTTGCTATTTATTATGCTCATTGATTGGCATTATTCGCTTTTATGCTAGGACGCACAATAACGCTCCCCCCCTTTGATCCCGGTATCGCGCCTTTAATTAATAACAAATTTCTTTCGCCATCAATCCTTATAATTTCAAGATTCTGTATAGTCCTTCTAACATTACCCAAGTGCCCAGACATTCGCTTACCTGGGAAAATGCGCCCCGGATCTTGTGCCATTCCTATCGATCCAGGCTTATTATGTGCCTTTGAATTACCGTGACTAGCTCTATTTGAAGAAAAATGATGCCGTTTTATAGCACCGGCATAGCCTTTTCCGATCGTCACTCCAGACACATCCACTTTCTGGCCGACTTTAAAAATATCAGTTTTAATTACTAATCCCGTCTCTAGCTGTTTGATCTCGTCGCCACTGTCAACTCGGAATTCTTTTAAAACACTACCTGCCTCTACACCCGCTTTAGAACAATGACCAGCAGTAGATTTATTTACCCTACTCGCTCGCTTTTTCCCAAAAGCCAACTGAACTGCGTGGTACCCATCTATTTCAATTTTTTTTATCTGCGTGACACGATTATTCGACACATCGATAACAGTTACTGGTAGGCTATCTCCATTTTCCGTGAAAATACGTGTCATTCCGATCTTACGACCGATTAGTCCTAAACTCATTCTAATTCCTTTTTAAAGGATTTTATCTAATATCGATATTTATAACTTAATTTCAACATCCACGCCGGCTGGCAGATCTAGTTTCATGAGCGCGTCGACTGTTTTATCAGTCGGATCAATTATGTCCATCAATCTCAAATGAGTTCTTATTTCGAATTGATCTCGCGATGTTTTATTCACATGAGGAGAGCGCAACACATCAAAACGCTCAATTCGAGTGGGAAGCGGCACAGGACCTTTAACAACAGCTCCCGTTCGCTTTGCAGTTTCAACTATTTCGAGTGCAGATTTATCTATTAATCGATAATCGAAGGCTTTAAGACGAATTCTAATTTTCTGATTTTGCATATACTCGATCCTGAGTGTGTAAATTCAATAATTTTCTAATTTATTGAATTTTTACTCTTAAATATTCTTCTAAAATCACTCAATAATTTTTGCAACGACACCAGCGCCAACAGTTCTTCCACCTTCACGTATTGCAAAACGTAAACCATCTTCCATAGCGATAGGGGCTATTAAGTTAACCGTTACTGATACATTATCTCCAGGCATCACCATTTCCGTTCCCGCAGGCAGTTCTATTGCCCCAGTGACATCTGTCGTTCTAAAATAAAATTGTGGACGATAACCAGGAAAAAATGGTGTATGCCTTCCACCCTCTTCCTTACTTAATACATAAATCTCGGCCGTAAATTTGGTATGCGGCGATATACTTCCCGGCTTGGCTAACACTTGCCCTCTCTCCACTTCCTCTCGTTTCGTGCCACGCAACAATATACCCACATTGTCACCAGCCTGCCCTTGATCTAGCAGTTTACGAAACATTTCGACACCCGTACACACTGTCTTCAACGTGGGCTTGAGACCAACTATTTCAATCTCTTCCCCTACCTTGATGATGCCTCTCTCCACACGCCCTGTTACTACCGTTCCACGACCCGATATTGAAAACACATCTTCGACCGGCATAATAAATGCCCCATCTATAGCACGTTCAGGTTGCGGAATATAGCTATCCAGTGCTTCTGCCAGCTTCAAAATAGAAGCTTCACCGATATCACTTTGATCACCCTCCAATGCTTTCAACGCCGATCCAACTATAATCGGCGTATCATCTCCTGGAAAATCATATTTCGACAGCAACTCGCGTATTTCCATCTCCACCAGTTCAATTAATTCCGCATCATCCACCATATCCGCTTTGTTCATGTATACAATGATGTAAGGAACGCCTACTTGACGGGCTAGCAGTATATGCTCGCGAGTCTGCGGCATAGGCCCATCCGCCGCCGAAACCACTAGAATCGCCCCATCCATTTGTGCCGCACCTGTAATCATGTTCTTTACATAATCCGCATGTCCAGGACAGTCCACATGAGCATAATGACGATTGGCCGTTTCATATTCTACGTGTGCGGTATTAATCGTAATTCCACGTGCACGTTCCTCTGGTGCCGAGTCAATTTGCGCATAACTCTTCGCTTCCCCGCCAAATTTCTTCGTCAATATCGTCGTAATCGCCGCGGTTAGCGTCGTCTTACCATGATCTACGTGTCCTATCGTACCAACATTTACGTGTGGCTTCGATCGCTCAAATTTACTTTTTGCCATGAACTATTTCCCTTTACACTCTTTACAATTCGATTACTTCTTATTTATTATCGCTTCTGCTACATTCTTGGGAGCTTCAGAATAATGTTTAAACTCCATTGAATATGTTGCCCTGCCCTGCGTAGCCGATCTTAGTGCTGTTGAATATCCGAACATTTCAGCCAAGGGCACCTCAGCCCGGATTACCTTTAGTCCCGGAACATCTTCCATGCCCTGTATCATGCCACGCCGCGATGACAAATCGCCAACAACATTCCCCATAAAATCTTCGGGCGTTTCCACCTCAACCGCCATCATAGGCTCCAACAAAACTGGATTTGCTTTACGCATCCCATCTTTAAATGCTATTGATGCAGCCATCTTAAATGCGTTTTCATTAGAATCCACATCATGATATGAGCCATCAAAAAGCGCAACTCTCACGTCCACCACCGGATATCCCGCCAACACTCCACTTGGTAGTGTTTCCAATAGCCCTTTTTCTACAGCCGGTATATATTCTCGGGGCACCGCTCCGCCCTTTATTTCATCGATAAATTCAAAACCCTTTCCTGTCTCATTAGGTTCCATTCTAAGCCAAACATGACCATACTGACCACGCCCACCCGATTGCTTAACAAATTTACCTTCAACTTCAACCTGCTTTCTTATCGCCTCACGATATGCGACTTGCGGAGCACCCACATTTGCTTCAACACCAAATTCCCGCTTCATTCGATCAACAATAATTTCCAAGTGCAATTCACCCATTCCAGAAATAATCGTTTGCCCAGATTCCTCATCTGTACGCACTCTAAACGAAGGATCTTCTTGCGCAAGCCTATTCAGCGCAATCCCCATTTTCTCTTGATCTATTTTAGTTTTAGGCTCAACCGCAACATGAATCACTGGCTCTGGGAAATCCATTCTCTCCAACGTAATAATCTTTTGCGGATCGCACAAGGTGTCGCCAGTAACGACTTCTTTTAAACCAACAGCTGCAGCGATATCTCCCGCTCTAACCTCTTTGATCTCTTCCCGTTGATTTGCATGCATCTGCAATATCCGACCAAGTCTTTCTTTCCGTCCTTTAACTGGGTTATAGATAGAATCCCCCGATGCCACCACACCAGAATATACTCTAAAAAATATCAACTGACCGACATACGGATCTGTTGCCACCTTGAACGCTAACGCAGAGAAAGGCTCATTATCGTCAGCCATCCTTTTGTCCGCCACCCCATTTTCATTCTCACCTTCTATCGCAAGTATATCTACAGGTGACGGCATATAATCAATAACCGCATCTAACATTGCTTGCACACCTTTGTTCTTAAAAGCCGTTCCACACATCATAGGGACTATTTCATTATTAATAGTACGCGCACGCAAACCAATCTTGATGTCCGAAGCTTCTAAGTCACCAATTTCCAGATATTTGTTCATTAGATCTTCATTCGCTTCTGCTGCTGTTTCAAGCATCTTCTCTCGCCATGCTTGCGCATCCGCTTGCATACTACCAGGTATCTCGCGCTCCTCAAATTTCGTTCCCCTGCTCTCTTCATCCCAGTAGATGGCCTTCATCTTTATCAAGTCGACAACACCTTCAAATTTTTCCTCGGCACCTATCGGCAGCTGCACTGGCACTGGCACAGCCTTAAGTCGCGTTTTTATCTGTTCATATACGCGCATAAAATTCGCACCCGATCTATCCATTTTGTTTACAAATGCCAATCGCGGAACCTTATATTTATTCGCCTGCCTCCAGACTGTCTCAGTTTGGGGCTGCACACCACCAACAGCACAGAATACCGTACACGCTCCATCCAAAACACGCAAGGAACGCTCAACCTCAATCGTGAAGTCCACATGACCTGGGGTATCTATGATATTAATCCGGTGCTCCGGATAATTCCCAGCCATCCCCTTCCAGAAACAAGTAGTAGCCGCAGAAGTAATCGTAATCCCCCTCTCTTGTTCCTGCTCCATCCAGTCCATAGTGGCCGCGCCATCATGAACTTCTCCAATTTTATGAGACACGCCCGTGTAAAAAAGCACACGCTCAGTGGTAGTTGTTTTACCAGCGTCTATATGGGCCATGATACCAATGTTTCTATAACGCTCTATGGGAGTTTTTCTTGCCACAGTTATAATGCCTTACGTTTATTTGGATTCGTGAATGGATTCAACATTTGATTTTTAATTAGAATCTAAAGTGTGAAAATGCTTTGTTTGATTCAGCCATTCTATGCACCTCCTCTCTCTTCTTAACCGCCCCTCCTCGACCCTCAGCCGCCTCAGTTAACTCACCCGCCAGTCTCGCATCCATCGATTTCTCACTTCTCTTCCTCGCCGCATCCCTAAGCCATCTCATAGCCAAAGCATTGCGCCGCACCGAGCGCACCTCAACAGGAACTTGATAGTTAGCACCACCGACTCGGCGACTTTTAACTTCCACCATTGGACGCACGTTGGTTAAAGCCTGCGTAAACACTTCCAGAGGATCACTTCCAATTTTCTTTTCTATATAATCCAATGCTCCATAGATAATCCTTTCCGCTACCGATTTTTTACCACGCGTCATGAGCACATTAACAAATTTCGCTAATTCCACATTATGATATTTTGGATCCGGGAGGATCTCACGCTTTGGAACTTCTCTACGTCTTGGCATTATGTAACCTCATTCTCTTTCACAACTTATTCTGATTTATAACAAAATTAATATTCGACACTAAGCAGCTTTGGGTTTCTTAGAACCATACTTTGAACGTCCCTGCTTACGATCTTTCACGCCAGCGGTATCCAAGCTACCCCTAATCGTATGATAACGCACACCGGGTAAATCCTTAACACGACCGCCACGTATCAAAACTACCGAGTGTTCCTGGAGATTATGTCCCTCCCCACCAATATAGCTAGACACCTCAAATCCATTAGTCAACCGAACCCTTGCAACTTTGCGCAGTGCCGAATTCGGTTTTTTTGGCGTTGTTGTATATACCCTTGTACATACACCTCTCTTCTGCGGACTATTCTCTAATGCAGGAACATTACTTTTAACTCGTTTAGCTACTCGTGGTTTTCGAACTAACTGACTAATTGTCGGCATCTCTATGTCCTAAAAAACTGGGACGGCCTTTACGCCGTCCATACTATTTTCTGATATTCTGTATTTAATTTACCAATGGGTATTGATAATTCGACATCCTCAAACACACTAAAGATGCGACAAAAAAGAGAGCGGATTCTATGGTGTTTATCTTTGTGTGTCAAGATAAACATGGATCACGATATTCTTTACAGAAAAATTATTCTTACAAAACTTAACTCCATCCCCATTACTACAATTTATTATATTTTATCAATCTCTAAAATTCTGGAATTGCAAAGGGAATTCTTCGATTGATTTCTTGATCAAATTGATGGTTTCTTGCAACACATCCCTTTTTGTACCGATTACACGTACTACATCTCCTTGGATACTCGCTTGCACTTTAAGCTTGCTATCTTTAATATTCCTTACGATTTTTTTGGCCAGCTCTGTATCGAGGCCTACTTTAATTGTTACTACTTGCTTCGCTTTGTGTCCGCTAATTTTCTCTAATTGCCCCTTATCAAGACAACGCACATCTACGTTTCTCTTTGTCAATTTGGTTCTTAGAATATCCAATACTTGTTCAAGTTTAAATTCATCATCTGCAAAAACAGTCAATTGATAATCCGCCTGCTCAACCCTCGCATCGGAGCCTTTAAAATCAAATCGGGTGCTTACTTCCTTGTTTACTTGATCTATCGCATTCCGGATTTCCTGCTTATCAACCTCTGAGACGATATCAAACGATGGCATTTTTCTCTCTTAATCGGAACAATTAAAAAGGCTTTCTTTTGCAAGAACTACTCAATCAGTAACTCTGTTGCTCTAAATTCTGTGTAGCCAGTAAAGCCCTACTTTCTATTCTTCTCTACCTCGGCCGCAATGCGCAATCTTAAAGCATTGAGCCTTATAAACCCTGCTGCATCAGCTTGATTATATGCTCCCGCATCATCTTCAAATGTAGCAACATTAGAATCAAATAATGAATCAGTTTGAGAATCTCTTCCAACCACAATGACGTTTCCCTTATACAATTTTAATCGCACCCATCCATTCACCTTTTCCTGGGCCGCATCAATCATGGTTTGCAGCATTTTACGCTCCGGACTCCACCAGTAACCGTTATAAATTAAAGCTGCATAGCGTGGCATTAAATCATCCTTTAGGTGCGCCACTTCCCGATCCAAAGTTATAGATTCTATGGCACGATGTGCACGCAATAAAATGGTTCCACCGGGAGTTTCATAACATCCGCGAGATTTCATACCCACATACCGATTCTCAACCAAGTCCAACCTGCCAATGCCATGCCTGCCGCCTAACTGATTGAGTTTCTCTAATATGCCCGCTGGTGACAATAAATTACCGTTTAGCGCAACCGCATCCCCACGGCTAAACTCTACATCTAAATATTCTGCTTTATCGGGTGCTTTCTCTGGTGAGACGCTCCAACGCCACATTGACTCTTCTGGTTCTACTGCAGGATTCTCCAAAACCCTTCCTTCATAAGAAATATGCAAGAGATTAGCATCCATACTGTAGGGTGATCCCGCCTTCTTTTTCATTTCAACGGGAATCCCATGTTGCTCCGCATATTGGAGCAGCTTTTCCCTTGAAACCAAATCCCATTCACGCCACGGAGCAATCACATGAATATCTGGCTGCAGAGCATAATATCCCAATTCAAAACGTACCTGATCATTACCCTTGCCTGTTGCACCATGCGAAACCGCATCCGCACCCGTCTCACTGGCTATTTCTATCTGTCTTTTTGCAATCAAAGGTCTCGCTATGCTCGTACCCAGCAAATATTCGCCTTCATAGATCGTATTTGCCCGGAACATTGGAAACACAAAGTCGCGTACAAATTCTTCCCGCAAATCTTCTATATAAATTTCTTTGACGCCTAACTGTTTTGCTTTTAAGCGCGCCGGCTCAACTTCCTCTCCTTGCCCAATATCCGCAGTAAACGTGACGACTTCACATTGATAGGTATCTTGCAACCATTTCAAAATTACCGAAGTATCCAAACCTCCAGAGAAAGCCAAAACTACTTTATTAATTTTTTTCATTATCTTTTCATTTGTGCAGTAAATAGCGACGACGCTATGAAATTGATATTTCTGTCATAAATTTTAATTATAAATTTAATTTTCAGTATCTAATCTACCTAACAACAAATACTCCATCAATGCTTTCTGCGTATGCAATCGATTTTCTGCTTCATCCCATACGACTGATTGCGGGCCATCCAAAACCTCCGCTGCCACCTCTTCACCGCGATGAGCAGGTAAACAGTGCATAAATACAGCATCCTTTTTAGCTCGAGACATCATTTCTGCATTGACACAAAATTCAGCAAAATCACTTCTTCTTTGTTCTGCCTCTGCCTCAAACCCCATACTTGTCCACACATCGGTAGTCACAAGATCAGCACCAATCACTGCTTTCCGAGGATTAGCAAACATTTCATAATGTGTTGTACTGCTTAATCCGATGTGCTCAGGATTAATGTCATAGCCTGGCGGCGTTGATACATTCACTTTAAAATCAAAAATCTCTGCAGCCTGCAACCAAGTGTTACACATATTATTAGAATCGCCCACCCAAGCTACCGTCTTACCCGTAATACTTCCACGGTGTTCTGTATAGGTAAAAATATCACTCATTATTTGACAGGGATGATATTCATCAGTTAGGCCATTAATAACCGGGACTCGTGAATTCTCCGAGAAACGCTTAATGATGTCATGTTCATAAGTCCGAATCATAATGATATCAACCATACGCGAAATAACTCTTGCAGAATCCTCAACCGGCTCTCCTCGTCCCAATTGCGTATCGCGTGTAGATAAGTAGATTGCAGCGCCGCCCAATTGATGCATACCTGCTTCAAATGATAAACGTGTGCGAGTTGAATTCTTGTCAAATATCATTGCCAGCGTTCGATCAGCCAATGGCCAATATTGCCGGTATTGTTTGAACTCCTGCTTTATCCAACGAGCACGTTCAAATAAATATTCATACTCTTCACGGCAAAAATCATTAAATTGCAAAAAATGCTTAAATTGCATAACAAGACGAATAACCGATCAGAAATACATTACTTCATGTATTCTTTTCAGCCATTCAGGAACTCCTTTATTAACTCACAAGTCATATCAACCACTTGTACAGCTTCGGCTTGCTGCATTACAAACGCAGGCAGCAAACGTATCACTTTATCCGATGTTACATTAATTAATAATTTCTTTGCCAATGCCTTTTTTACCAATTCAGCACAAGGCACTGCAAGCTCAATACCTATAATCAAGCCCTGCCCCCTAACTTGTACGACACCAGTCACACCAGCGAGTTGGCTTTTAAACTTGCCACGCATGAAATCACCCAATTTTGCAGCATGATCGAGCAAATTTTCTTCGGAAATAACAGTCAATGTCTCAATAGCTGTGGCGCAAGCCAATGGATTGCCTCCAAAAGTAGAAGCATGATTACCCGGTTTAAAAACTTCTGCCGCAATGCCTTTTGCCAAACAAGCGCCAATCGCAACACCGCCACCGAGACCTTTAGCCAGCGTCACCACATCTGGTTTGATATTACTATGCTGGAATGCAAACCACTTTCCACTTCGTCCAATACCGGATTGCACCTCGTCTAGCATCAAAAGCCAGCCATATTGATTACATAGATTCCGCAATTCCTGTAAATAATGTGCCTCAGGAATATTGACTCCACCCTCACCCTGGAATGGCTCCACTAGCACTGCAACCACATCTTTATTGTTAACAGCAACCTGCGTAATTGCTTCCATATTGTTATAAGGTACACGCACAAAGCCCGTCAATAATGGCTCAAATCCTGCCTGTACTTTGCGATTTCCACTGGCCGTCAAGGTTGCCATCGTACGACCATGAAACGAACGTTCCATCACAATGATGGTAGGCAATGAAACTCCCTTGTTATGCCCATGTAATCTAGCCAGCTTAATGGCCGTTTCATTGGCTTCTGCCCCTGAATTACAAAAGAAAGCATTATCCATTCCTGATAATTCAGTCAGGCGATCAGCCAATCGTTCCTGCTTATCAATATGGTAGAGATTTGAAGTATGAATTAACGTTTTAGCCTGTTCACAGATCGCTTTCGTTAATCTTGGATGACAATGCCCCAATCCACACACAGCAATACCTGCCAATGCATCCAAGTACCGCTCACCGTGATCATCCCACAACCATACCCCTTCGCCTTTAACAAAGGTAACGGGTAATCGTGAATAAGTATTCATCAAATTAGACACAATACAACGCTCGCATTTCAGGTGGAAAATTCAATTAAGGATCCTCACGGACAAGGTAAGGATAATTTGGAAAAACGATAATGTTCACCTATTTATTCAGCTTTTTCAAGCTTTTTTTCTTTAAAGATCTACTTATTAGCCGCAATTTTATAGACTTATTGGTTCAAAGTTAATAGAGAAACAGTAGCAACATGTTAGAATGGGCGGATTTATATATTTCTAAGTCAATTTTTAGAGATATTCCTGTATCGTAACCTATTGTTTCTCCAGATCATAAGATATGAACCAATTTGCCAAGGAAACCCTGCCGATCAGTCTTGAAGAAGAGATGCGGCGTTCCTATCTTGATTACGCGATGAGTGTCATTGTAGGTCGTGCCTTACCAGATGTTCGTGATGGTCTGAAGCCGGTACATCGGCGCGTATTATTTGCCATGCATGAACTTTCAAACGACTGGAATAGACCCTACAAAAAATCTGCACGTATTGTCGGTGACGTGATCGGTAAATATCATCCGCATGGAGATACCGCTGTCTATGACACCATTGTTCGTATGGCACAAGATTTTTCCCTTCGCTATATGCTGATTGACGGTCAAGGTAACTTTGGCTCAGTGGATGGAGATAATGCAGCAGCCATGCGCTACACGGAAATCCGCATGTCGCGTATTGCCCATGAGTTGCTGATTGATCTTGACAAAGAAACGGTGGATTTTGGTCCCAATTATGACGATTCAGAGAAAGAACCACTCATACTTCCTGCCAAAATTCCCAATCTGCTGATCAACGGTTCATCGGGCATTGCCGTAGGTATGGCGACCAACATTCCGCCACACAATTTAAATGAAGTTATTGCAGCTTGCCTCGCCTTACTCAAAAATCCTGATATCAATATTGACGAACTCATTGAGTTCATCCCAGCGCCAGATTTCCCAACTGCCGGTATTATTTATGGTGTTTCCGGTGTAAAAGATGGCTATCGTACAGGTCGCGGTCGTGTTGTCATGCGTGCTCGCACTCATTTTGAGGACATGGAAAAAGGCAGCCGCCAATGCATCGTCGTCGATGAATTACCTTATCAGGTTAACAAAGCCAATTTATTAATCCGCATTGGTGAACTCGTCCGCGATAAGAAAATTGAAGGTATTTCGGATTTACGGGACGAATCCGACAAATCGGGTATGCGTGTTGTGATTGAATTGAAACGTGGTGAAGTACCTGAAGTCATTCTGAATAACTTGTATAAAGAAACACAGATGCAAGACACCTTTGGAATGAACATGGTAGCACTCTTGGATGGTCAACCTCGTCTCTTGAATTTAAAGCAAATTCTGGATGCATTCCTGCGCCATCGGCGTGAAGTGGTCACCCGTCGTACTGTATTCGAGCTGAAGAAAGCCCGTGAACGCGGTCATTTATTAGAAGGCCTAGCGGTTGCTTTATCCAATGTGGATGAAATTATTGCCTTAATAAAGGCCGCACCGACACCAGCTGTCGCCAAAGATGCAATCATGGCAAAAGTTTGGCGTTCACAATTGGTTGAGGAAATGCTGTCGCGCGCCATGGCAGATGCCAATGCGCTACGCCCCGATGGTCTAGGTGAAGACTTTGGTTTGAAGTCTCAAGGTTATCGCTTATCCGATGCACAGGCGCAAGCGATCCTAGAATTACGCTTACAACGCCTAACTGGATTGGAGCAAGAAAAGATTGTCGAAGAATATAGAGATGTCATAGAGAAAATCATTGATTATCTTGATATTCTAGCTAATCCGGAACGGATCACTCTCATTATTACTGAAGAACTTGACGCGATCCAACAGCAATTTGGTGACAAACGTCGCAGCGAAATTATTATCGATACTCAGGACTTGAGTATGGAAGATTTGATTACACCCGCAGATGTGGTGGTCACACTGTCGCACAGTGGATATATCAAATCACAATTACTCGATGAATATCGCGCACAAAAACGCGGCGGACGCGGCAAGCTGGCCACCAGCACAAAAGAAGATGATTTCATTGACAAGCTATTCATTGCCAACACACATGACTATATTCTATGCTTCTCAAGCTTAGGGCGCGTTTACTGGATCAAGGTATATGAAGTGCCTCAAGGAGGTCGATTATCCCGCGGCAAACCCATTATTAACTTGGTGCAGCTTGGAGAAGGCGAAAAAATTAACGCTATACTGCCCGTTAAAGCTTTCGATGAAACCCGCTTTATATTTATGGCAACTTCTTTTGGTACTGTCAAGAAAACACCACTATCAGAATTTTCCCGTCCACGTAACAATGGCATTATCGCCATCGGCCTGGATGAAGGTGATTACCTCATCGGCGTCGAACTAACCGAAGGCAAACATGACGTCATGCTATTTTCTGACAACGGCAAAGCCATGCGTTTCAGTGAAAATGATGTGCGTCCAATGGGACGGACTGCACGTGGCGTACGCGGCATGAAGCTTGGTTCCGGACACAGAGTAATCTCCCTGTTAGTCGCTGAAAATGAGGATCTTGCTGTATTAACTGCAACTGAAAATGGTTATGGCAAACGCACCCCTATCGGTGAATACACACGCCATAATCGCGGTACGCAAGGCATGATTGCGATCAAAACCAGCGCACGTAACGGCAAAGTGGTTACTGCAAAACTGGTTAAACCAGACGATGAAATTATGTTGATTACATCCGGCGGCATACTTATCCGCACTCGTGTCAATGAAGTACGAGAAATGAGTCGCGCAACACAAGGCGTCACTTTGATCAACTTGGATGCAGGCGAGAAACTGGCCGGCCTGGAAAGAGTAATTGAGAGCGATGGTGAGGATAGTGAGGACGACAGTTAGAAACATAGATACTACTTAATCTCTAAGCACTAAAATAACGACTCTAAAAACAATGAATCAAATCTATAATTTCAGTGCAGGGCCTGCGGTTCTACCCAAAGAAGTTTTGCAACAAGCACGTGATGAAATGCTGGATTGGCACGATAGCGGCATGTCCGTCATGGAAATGAGTCATCGCGGCAAGGAATTCATGGCCATTGCTGAAAAAACCGAAAGTGATTTTCGGGAATTGGTCGGAGTACCGAAAAATTACAAAATCTTATTCTTGCAAGGTGGCGCCACCAGTCAGTTTTCCATGGTGCCTATGAACTTGCTGCGCGGCAAAAAAACCGCGGACTACATTAATACCGGTCAATGGTCGACAAAAGCCATAGAAGAAGCCAATCGATATTGCACAGTGAATGTTGCAGCCTCTTCCGAGGATGCAAATTTTACCTATGTACCCACACAAGACAAATGGCGATTGAATCAGGAAGCAGCTTATATTCATTACACCAGCAACGAAACTATTGGGGGCGTCGAATTTCACTGGATACCGGAAATTGATCCTCAAAATAACACTCCATTAGTGGTCGATATGTCATCCGATATTCTGTCACGACCCTTGGATGTTACCCGTTTTGGATTGATCTACGCAGGTGCACAGAAAAACCTAGGGCCGGCCGGACTAACCCTGGTCATTGTTCGCGAGGATTTACTCGGCATACCGATAGTAGACACACCGACGCTATACAATTACCAAGTTCATGCCAAAAATGATTCAATGTACAATACACCGCCCACCTATGCCATGTATATCACCGGACTGGTATTTTCATGGTTGAAGAAAAAAGGCGGGTTAGCAACAATGGAGAGAATCAATATTACCAAAGCTAATCTTTTATACGACTTGCTCGATAGCACCGATTTTTATCATTGCCCAGTGGCTAAATCAGATCGATCGCGCATGAATGTCCCCTTTACGTTAAGAAACCCTGCACTGGACGAAGAGTTCCTCAAGCAAGCTAAAATCAGTGGGTTGATTCAACTCAAAGGTCATCGTTCAGTGGGTGGCATGCGTGCTTCTATATATAATGCAATGCCCATTGAAGGTGTGGCAAAATTGGCAGCATTTATGAAGGAGTTTGCCAGTCAACATGTCTGAACATCAACATAGGATCTTTAAAATTCTTACCATTAATCAGATCTCATCCCATGGACTAAAACGCTTTCCTGCGGATTATTACCAAGTGAGTGATGATGTTGCTGAGCCGGATGCTATTCTGGTGCGTTCACAAAATATGCTGAATCGGGAAATCCCTCGCAGTGTCATGGCGATCGGTCGGGCAGGTGCCGGCACCAACAATATCCCGGTACAAGACATGAATAACCGTGGCATCCCCGTATTCAACACTCCCGGCGCCAATGCCAATGCGGTCAAGGAATTGGTACTGGCAAGTATGTTATTAGCTGCCAGAAATTTATCTCCTGCATTGCAGTTCGTTGAGACCCTTCAGGGTGAAGATACGATAATGAATAAACAAGCAGAGGATGGAAAGAAACGTTTTTCCGGCATCGAATTGCCCGGCCGTACCCTGGGCATTATTGGTCTGGGCGAAATTGGTCGACTGGTGGCCGATGCTGCCATCAAATTGGGCATGAAAGTCATTGGTTATGACCCCAAGATAACCGTCGATTCTGCTTGGAGCTTGTCTTCTGAAGTCAAAAAAGCACAAAGCATCGAGGATCTATTGCGCCATAGTGACTTTATCAGTGTGCATGTTCCGCTACTCGATTCCACGCATCATCTGATCAATGAAAACAGCGTAAAAATAATGAAGCAACATACGATTCTGTTGAATTTCTCACGCAGTGCTATCGTCGACGAAGACGCTATTTTGAATGGGATAGCAATCAACAAAATAAAATATTATGTGTGTGATTTTCCCAGTCAGAAATTACAGCATCAAAAAGCAGTAATTACTTTGCCGCATCTGGGCGCTTCGACACAGGAAGCAGAGGATAATTGCGCGGTTATGGTTGTTAATCAACTCACAGACTATTTGCAAAATGGGAATATCAAAAACACAGTTAATTTTCCTGATATCCTGATGGAACGAGAGTCTCCTTATCGGATCGCGGTGGCCAATGCCAATGTACCCAATATTCTAGGACAAATCTCCACCAGTATGGCCAATACTGGATTGAACATCCATAACATGATCAACAAATCACGCGGTGAAATAGCCTATACGCTGGTTGATGCCGACAGTCCGGTGCCACAAGGCGTAGTGAATGAAATTGCCTTGATCGCAGGAGTATTGATGGCACGTCATGTACCCTTTCCCCGATAAACTTTGATTAATTATCGTTAAGTCAACATTTTCACCCGCAATGTCTGAACAACTTAAACAATTACGCGATCAAATTGACGCTATTGACAGCGAATTACTCAAGCTGATCAGTACTCGTGCCAGACTCGCACAACAAATCGGCGAGATAAAAAAAAGCGGCATCGTTTATCGCCCTGAACGTGAAGCACAAATCTTGGCTCGTATCCAGCAAGAGAACCCCGGTCCCATCAGCAATGCACATGTTCAACGATTGTTTACTGAGATCATGTCGCTGTGTCGTGCCCTAGAAAAACCAATGAGTGTGGCCTACTTGGGGCCCAACGGAACTTTTTCTGAAGAAGCCGCTTTGAAGCGTTTTGGCAACGCTATCACAACGGTAGCATGCGATTCAATCGATGAAGTGTTCCGCACAGTAGAGTCCGATGCTGCCAATTATGGTGTAGTGCCGGTTGAGAATTCTTCTGAAGGAGCAGTTAGTAGATCCATGGATTTGTTATTACAAACACCGCTCCTCATCTGCGGTGAAATCCAATTGCCTGTACATCAGTTTCTAATGGCTCAGCAAACCGAATTATCGCAAATCAATAAAGTTTATTCACACCCGCAATCATTAGCACAGTGCCATCGGTGGCTAAGAACCAATTTACCGCATATTTCCAGCGCAGCGCTGATCAATGCGGCCAGCAATGCCGATGCTGCCCGTCAAGCAGCAACCGATAAGCAAGCAGCAGCCATAGCGAGCAGAAGAGCAGCCGAATTGTTTGGACTCACTGTCTGCGCAGAAAATATTGAAGACGATCCCAAAAATACCACGCGCTTCGTAGTCATCGGCAAACAAGTCGTCAGTGTTTCTGGGAAAGATAAAACCTCACTGATTCTATCCACCAATAATCGCTCCGGAGCTATTTATAGGTTACTGGAACCCTTGGCACAACATGGCGTCAGCATGAGTCGCTTGGAATCACGCCCATCACGCACAGGTCTCTGGCAGTATGTGTTTTTTATTGATATTGAAGGACATCAAGAAGATGTCAATGTCGCCGCCGCACTTGAAGGATTACGTGAAAAAGCAGCATTCCTAAAAATCCTTGGTTCTTATCCAGCCACATAATTTCTCGCGGTCACTAAATAGCCGCCTATTGAATTCATCCAACGTTTTGTATTCTTCTTTCTATCGCCAATAAACTTAAATTTATGAATCTTTGTGACTTTGCACCGGAATATATCCGTTCCATCCAACCTTATCAACCGGGTAAACCTATTTCTGAGCTGGCAAGAGAAATGGGATTGGATGAATCATGTGTCATCAAGCTGGCTTCCAACGAAAATCCACTGGGAACCAGTCCCCTCGCGTTAGATGCCATGATTAATGCACTGCATGATGTCGCGCTTTATCCGGATGGCAGTGGCTATGAATTAAAAGCCGCATTATCCAAACGCTATGCCGTGGATCACGGACAAATAATATTAGGCAATGGCTCTAATGATATTCTGGATCTTGCCGCGCGAGTATTTTTGAAACCCGGTGCCGCTGCAGTGTATTCACAACATGCTTTTGCGGTTTATCCACTGGTGGTTAAAATGATTGGCGCCAATGGTATATCGGTTCCTGCCTTGGATTATGGCCATGACCTGCCAGCCATGCTAGATGCCATCACACCAGAAACACGCATCGTATTTATCGCCAATCCCAACAATCCCACTGGCACGTTATCCAGTGCTGACGGTCTTCTGCGTTTCATGGAACGCGTATCACGCGATGTGTTGGTTGTGATGGATGAAGCGTATAACGAATATTTACCTGAAGCCAACAAGCCGGATAGTATTAAATGGCTGAAACAATTTTCCAATTTGCTGATCACACGCACCTTCTCCAAGGTGTATGGTCTCGCCGGTGTGCGGGTTGGGTTTGGATTGTCACATCCGGATGTGGCGAACCTGATGAATCGCGTGCGCCAACCGTTCAACGTCAGCAGCATTGGTTTGGTAGGCGCACTGGCCGCACTGCAGGATGCTGAGTTTGTACAAAAATCATATGCATTAAATCGGGCAGGCATGCTACAACTCACCGATGGTTTTCGCAAATTAGGTATTGAGTATATCCCTTCATATGGAAATTTCATCAGTTTCCGCGTAAAAGGCGATGCGACCAACACCCCGAAAGTCTATCAGAGTCTTTTACAGCAAGGCATCATCGTACGCCCTTTGGGTATTTACGAAATGCCGCATCATCTTCGGGCTACGATTGGATTGGAGTCCGAGAATAAACGATTCCTAGAATCACTTGAGCATGCAATGGGAGAATTGGTTTGATCATCATCATGAACAAAGATGTATCCGAAGAACAAATCGGTGCAGTCGTAAAAAAAATTCAAGACATGGGTCACGGCGTCAATATTTCGCGTGGGACCAACCGGATAGTCATTGGCGCGATTGGCGATGAAAGTAAGCTCGATCCGGAATCATTTGATTCCATGCCGGGTGTGGAATATTCCATGCATATCGTCAAGCAATACAAAATTGTTTCGCGGGAATCCCACAAACAGGATTCGATCATCGATGTGCGTGGCATACCTATCGGTGGCAAACAAGTACAAGTCATCGGTGGCCCCTGCTCCGTTGAAACACAGGAGCAGATGAACCTTGCCGCACATCAAGTGGCTGCGGCCGGTTGCCGTTTGATGCGCGGTGGTGCTTTCAAACCCCGCACCAGCCCTTACACTTTTCAGGGCAAGGGCATCGATGGCTTAAGCATATTCCGCCAGGCAGCAGATAAATATAACCTGCCGATCGTCACCGAACTGATGGATGTACGTATGCTTGATACTTTTCTCAAGCATGATGTTGATGTCATCCAAATCGGCACGCGTAACATGCAGAATTTTGATCTGCTGAAAGAAGTCGGCCGTATCAACAAACCGGTCATCCTCAAACGCGGCCTATCCGCCACTATTTCCGAATGGCTCATGGCGGCTGAATACATTGCAGCAGGCGGTAATCATAATATTATTTTCTGTGAGCGCGGTATCCGTACGTTTGAGACCGCTTATCGCAATGTGATGGATGTTACCTGTGTGCCGGTTCTCAAACGCGAAACCCATCTGCCGGTCATTATTGATCCTTCACATGCCGGCGGTAAAGCCTGGATGGTGCCGGCTCTAGCACGCGCAGCGATTGCAGCGGGTGCTGACGGTTTGCTGGTGGAAATGCACCCCAATCCGTGTGAAGCCTGGTGTGACGCCGATCAGGCAATGAATCCTCAAGAATTCAAGGATCTGATGGGATCATTAAGAGGCATCGCCGAAGTCATCGGGCGCAGCTTGTAATAAATAGCAACTAACCGATGACAAACACAGCAATACTCAACAAGCTAGTCATTATCGGCGTCGGTCTGATCGGCGGATCATTCGCTCTGGCGCTACGCAAAGCTGGTTTGGTTAAGCATATTGTGGGTATTGGGCGTAGTCAGAAAAATTTGCAATGTGCTCTTGAACTCGACGTAATTGATGAGATCGCCACCGACATACAACCCGCTTTGCACAATGCGGATCTGGTCTTGCTCGCAATGCCGGTAGGCCAAACTGGCCACATCATGGCGCAGATTGCTGTACACCTGCAAGCCAAGACCATTCTTACCGATGCCGGTAGTACTAAGCAAGATGTCATCACCGCAGCATGCCGCCATATCCCGATACAAAACCGGCACCACTTCGTGCCCGGTCACCCCATCGCCGGTACAGAACAAAGTGGCGCACAAGCTGCACAAGCAGATTTGTATCGCAACAAACACGTTATTCTAACCCCTCTACCAGAAACTGGTATGGATGCTATCGAACGAGTCAAGCAATTATGGCAAGCTTGTGGTGCGCAAGTCTCACTGATGCCAGCCGACGAACACGACCGGGTACTCGCAGCCACCAGCCATCTGCCGCATATTCTGGCATTCACCATGATGAATTATCTCAACCACAGCACCGATCAACTGGGAAACTTGCTTCACTTTGCCGGCAGCGGCCTGCGCGACTTCACCCGCATCGCCAGCAGCTCACCGGAAATGTGGCGCGACATCTGCTTGGCCAATCGTGAAACATTACTCAAACAAATTGATGCATACCAGAATGAACTTAAGTCTTTGCAGGAGCTATTAAAAAATAATGACGGCAAAGAGCTGGAACAAGTTTTTTCCAAGGCAAGGAATGTTAGGGAAAATTGGATAAAGAATAGAGGCTAGGAAAAGTAAATAATCCCAAACAATTTCAAAGAATGGGTATGCTCTTTAGCTGAGTGCAGCAGAGAGAACATTATGGTGTACCTACACTACTGTCCCGTTAACGAGAAAGGGCCTGATTCAGATCTAATTGGCATAACTAATATTCTCATAAATTATTGACTATACATAATATTCACGCATTCTTCCACTGTGTACAATCTTTTTCAAAATACTAAAACTCGTACCGACACATGAATTTGAGACGTTTGTAAAGCGATATCATTCAGACCGTTTCTTCCGTACTACATTCAGATGTTCCAATTTGTGGCACTTGAAATGTGTACAACTGGTAGACCGAATCGGTTTGCGTGATATCGTGGAAAATGTTTCTGTACAAATCTGCCGTCTTTATCACCTGAGCAGTGTAAAACTGCTGCCTTCGAACTTGTCCCGCATTCACGAAGATAAACCCTATGCTATGTATGAAGCGCTGCCTGGAAAATTGTTGCATCGTTATTAAGGCATGGCACCCGGTCACAAGTTTCGTATTAAGAATCCGCTTCCCTGGATGCATCAATCACAGACCTTTGTCTATCCGCCTGCCTTTCCATGAGCACCCTCTCGTTCAACGAAAGGGTGCCATCAAGCTTTGTGTTGGATTGAATCAACATATGGCTATCTTCCTGAGTTTGTCACCATCGCAGAAGGTAAGGCCACTGATGTTGAAATGGATTGCACCCTGGTACTTCCATCAGGCAGCAAAAAATGTTCGAGTCAACTTCACCGTGTCGGTTATCTGGCTTTCATCAAGCTTCAGTCAAGGATGAAAAAAACGTGCAACAGATCTTACGCTTACTACAGTTCAATTTATTTGAAAAACGTGACTTAATGACTTTACTGCGAGGTGATCCACCAAGCCAGTCACCCGTCTGATATTCCGATGTCTCTACTTTGAAAGTTAATGGGACAGCAGTGATTTTGGATACATCAGATTAAATCCAGACCTCCACACCTAAGTAGCTATATTTACAAATCATATTGATCGTGACTTTTCTCACTGTTTATTGCGGCTATTAGTGATAACTTTTATATCGTGCTTCCGATTTAAATCTTTCCTGGAAGATTATCGGAAATATACAAGATATTTGTTAATTTTATAAAAGGATCTGGAATGAGAAAGTTATTATTAATTGCTTTAACAGTTATTCTGAGTAATGTCCATTTTGCTACGGCTGCTCAAGACCTAAATGAAAAGAATGCCAATGATAAAACTGATTTTTCTTTTGCTGGTAATGGTTATTTTGTTAGCACTCCGGTAGATATTAATCAGGATGGCGTTCTTGCAAGTCATATGAAATTGAGAGGTAAGAGTAAACAGCTAGGTAATGCATCAATTAATGTTATTGCAGACACCAAAGTTGAACTAGATGCAAATGGAATACCAAAGAGTTGCGTAACTCCTGATGGTGATCAGGGAATATCAGTCGCACTTGTGAAAGCTCTTGGTATTGTTCAACTCAAAGGTGGCGATCAACTTTTTACTGAAGCAACTTCAATGTCTTTGTGTCTCAGTATAAGTAAATGCTTAGATGAAGAAGGAAAAGCGAAAGAGGGATGTACATTTAAGCCAGCCGTTACCGCCAAAGTTATTGGTGGTACTGGGAAATTTGCCTGCGCATCTGGGCACACGACGGATGATCACATTCGCACAGTGCTTGCAATAGATCCCCGAGGTGAACCTTTTGGCAGTGCTTCGGAGTATAAAATACATGGTACAGTACATATTCCAAGTAACTGTGACAAATGAAGTTGTACCAGTTCCAATCTGATCGTATAGAGTTTCTGAAATAAAGAGCGTTATCCGAGTCGATAGGATTGTTAAATTTACCCGGATTTTCCATTAAAAATCTTATTGAATGGAAAATCCGGGTAATCAATAGATTTTCATCAACACTTATTCCAAAGTTGTGCGGTGCACAAGTAATACACGGTCAAAATATCGATCGCAGCGGATAATCAAGTGTTGCGGATGAGCTGAACATCACAATTATCAACGCTATCTGGCAATCAATGACATCAACCACATCAAACAAAAGCTATGTCGCTACATTACTGTTCCGATAACTTTCACAGTAGAGACATCTGAATATCAGACCGATGATTGAGGGTAAGTGGATCGCCTCG
>JAMXAE010000010.1 GCA_024281695.1 Nitrosomonas sp.
GGGCGCGCGAAAGACGTCGAAGAACAGGCACTGGGGCCCATCATGAATCCTATTGAAATGGGTATGCCTAATGAAGCGGCTGTCGTCAATAAACTAAGAAAAGTAGAAGAATATAAAGGACTCTTTGCGGAAGCTTTTAAGGATGAAAAAGATCCATTCCAATACAAAAACATTGGTAAAGCAATCGGTGCTTTTGAACGCACATTGTTAACTCCTTCCCGATTCGATGATTATCTCAAAGGTGATGGGAATGCTCTGAATGAAAGTGAGAAAAGAGGTCTGGCAAAATTTGTTCATATGGGATGTGCGACTTGTCACAATGGAGTAGCCGTTGGGGGAAATTCATACAAAAAGCTAGGGATGGTTGAGCCTTACAATACAAAAGATATGGGAAGGTTTGAGATAACCGGGCTTGAAATCGACAAAAAGGTGTTTAAAGTACCTAGCCTCAGAAATATTACTAAAACAGGCCCCTATTTTCATGACGGTTCAGTGGCAACATTGGACGAAGCGATTGAGGAAATGGCTGAACATCAATTGGGTCGGGAAGTCGGTCCTGAGTTTATCAATGATGTGAAAGCATTTCTGGGTTCCTTAACCAGTAAGGGTAAGGAATAAGCCTAGAAAGATCAGTTGCTATTATTGGACTTGAAGAATGTTATGACTCAATAGGATGAATAATCCTTATTGAGTCGTACATTGTTGCTAGATTTGGGATTCCTTGGTGGCTGTCTCGATATTCCTGCATAAAATGTTGGTCGAATGCTGTAACTGTTATTTCTTGTTATCCTTTGCTGCACCTTGATAATCAGTAAGCATACCAATGACGATAATAACCAGACCCATTGCGATATAAAAATTCCTTGCGATTTCTTCGTCTGCAAAATTCAGAATGAAAGGTGCCGCAATCAGCGAGGGACCAACCAAACGCTCAATCCAGCCATGCACAGTAAATGGAATGATCTTGACGACACCCAAGGGAAAATCAGATGCCAGTGTCACCAGCAGATGAACTACTGCCAGACCATAAGCAAGTAGGGCGGGTACTTGGCTTAATCCCAATAGGGCTGGAGCCAGTAAGAATAAAATGACTGTTAGAAAATCTAAATAACCGTGGGTGCGAGGTGAGATTATTTTCATATGAATGCTCCTGTATATTAATGATGAATGGTTACTCCAACGGTCACCACGTCTAATACATTAGTACAAGGCTAACATGATGTCTGTTAGCTACAGAACATAAATCCCAATTGCTACTTTAATTTACAATAGTTAATTAGCGCAGTACTATTAATGCAAATCTGATCGCGTGTATAGTCAAGCAATCCACGACTCCTGAAATCATTCAGAATGGTGCTAACGACTGATCGGCTGGCACCAACTAAATCCGCCACTTCTTGTTGAGTCAAATGGATCTCCAATGTATAACCATGCGTACACTTTATTCCGAACATTTCTGCTAGTTCTAATAATATCGCAATCACGCGCATTTCAACTGATTGAGTCAGTATGGCTCGGAGCTTGCGTTCCATCTTTTGCTTGCGGGTATATATTCCTTCAAAAACATACCATGCCAACCCGACTTGATGCGATATTAATGCCTTGAAATCGTTATATGCCATACGATAGAGGTTAACTTCCCCCAGCGCCTGAGCAGTTTCCTCCATTTCCTGATGGGTAGAGCGATCTTGCAAGTCACCGATGACATCCCCTTTCCTGAGAAGAGCCGTAGTCATTTCAATTCCTTGTTCTGTGAGGTGAGAGAGTTTTACGATACCGCTTTTTATCCAAAAGAAGCTGGAGCAGTGATCGCCCTGGCGGTAAAGAAAATCTTTGTTCAAGATATTAATTTCCTGGATGGTGGGATAATCTTTCTGTAATTGCTCTAGGCTACATTCAAAAAACTCATTTATTAATTTAGATCGAGTATTTAGTTTCATCGAAGGCATTGACTATCCCCATTAATTTTTCATTCTTTATCTTATAGGAAGATAGATTCTAATGGATTGAGTCGTCAACTTAAACGTAATCTATAATTCTCCAGAATACTCTGGAAACATATCCAGATATACTCATGTAGTCAGGAATTTCTATCGAATGAAGGAGGAGGGTAAATGAAAGTAATGATGCTATTGATTATGGGACTAATCGTGTTATGGCTATCCGCTTGTGCCAGCACAAGGCCCGTTTTATATCCCAACTCGCATTTGCAATCGGTAGGAAAAGAAGTTGCGGAGCAAGACATCGAAACTTGTAAGCAACTAGCTGAATCAGCCGGTGCCAAACAAGGGAGTGGAACGGCAGGTAATGTCGCGACCAATACGGCCATGGGAGCTGGCGTAGGTGCAGCGAGTGGTGCTGTCGGAGGCGCCATTTATGGTTCGGCTGCCCATGGTTCTATTATCGGAGCCGTTAGCGGCGCTGTCGCAGGGCTACTTAGAGGCATTCTTTTCGCAGCCAGGCCAGCACAACCCAGTCAGGCTTATGCGAATTTCGTGCATCGATGTTTGCAAGAGAAAGGCTATGAAGTTACCGGCTGGCAATAGCGTATTAGCGCTTTTGCTTCTTTTGCCTGTTGTACCGATCGATAGTTTCGCTCTAATCTGAGCGTTCCTGGTTTACTATGACAGATACTGATGTGGAAATTCTCGAAAAAACGATCGGATATGAAGGATTCTTTCGTATCGAGCGTTACCGCTTGCGTCATCGACTATTCAGCGGTGACTGGAGTCGCCCGCTAGTGCGCGAAGTATTTGAGCGCGGTCACGCCGCCGCAGTCCTGCCATATGATCCGATCCGCGATGAAGTGGTCCTGATCGAACAATTCCGCATTGGCGCGCTGAATGCTCCCAGTGGGCCATGGTTGATGGAAATTGTAGCAGGCATCGTCGAAGCGAATGAAACAACAGAAGACGTAGTAAAACGCGAAAGCATCGAAGAAGCCGATTGCATCATTACCGACCTGATTCCATTGTATAACTTTCTGGTCAGCCCCGGCGGCACCACAGAAAGCGTTGCGTTATTCTGCGGCCGGGCTGATACGACGCATGCCGGTGGTGTGCATGGCGCCAGTGAAGAAGGCGAAGATATCAAAGTGCATGTCGTTTCAGTGGATGCAGCGCTCAAGTTATTACAAACTGGAAAAATTAATTCAGTCAGCGCAATCATTGCCTTGCAGTGGTTGACCTTAAATCGTGATCATGTGCGAGCGATGTGGGCAGTTGAAAGAAAATCTTAGTGATTTTAATGTCAGTATAAAGTGATGAGCTGAGATGTTTCGCACAATGCCTTTCGGTTTATTGCATCCCCGGCATCTTTAAGCCGCATCAGTTCGCTCAGGACAATCCATTTTCTCATATAATCCGAATCACTCCATGTCATGAAATCAAAGTCTACAGAATATGAGTGATATTTTTATTTGTTATTCGAGAACGGATGCTGCTATTGCGAAACAACTGATGCAGTGGTTTCAGGTAAAGGGTTGGTCAGTTTTTCTCGACACGAAAACTCGTGTCGGTCATCGCTGGGACAAAAGAATAGAGCAGGAATTGCACGCAGCCAAAGCGGTGGTGGTGCTCTGGTCGGCTGTTTCTCGGGACAGTGAGTATGTGCTGGAAGAAGCAGAATATGGTAAGCGCAAGTCCATTCTATTTCCTGCCTTTATAGAATCCGTCGAATATCCGTATGGATTTGGGCGTATTCATACGGCTGATTTGATTGATTGGGAAAATAATCAGGAACACCCTGGCTTGATGCTTCTTATGGATTCTTTGCAGCAGCATTTTAATGACAACCTATCGAAGTCTCATAATGAGATTTCTACAAATACTAAACAAGCAATTTCTATATCTTTTCCTGCCTCAGGCCAGACTTTCCGTGACTCATTAAAAATAGGTGGTGAAGGGCCCCTGATGGTTGTCATTCCTGCTGGTCGATTCCTGATGGGATCACCACCGGATGAACCGGGGCGAAGGGATTCCGAAGGCCCGCAACATGAAGTGTGTATCGCCAAACCATTTGCCATGAGTGTACACACAGTGACTTTCGATGACTACGATCTTTTCTGCAATGCGCTATGGCAGCAGAAACCCGAGGATAAAGGCTGGGGAAGACAGAAAAGACCTGTGATTTTTGTGTCTTGGCACGATGCTCAAGCCTACTGTACTTGGCTGAGCGAACAAACCAGTCGCAATTACCGCTTACCCAGCGAAGCCGCATGGGAATATGCCTGCCGCGCCGGTGCCAGTACGCCATTTCATACAGGTACACGTATCAACACGGAACAAGCGAATTTTGATGGCAATCACACCTACAATAGCTCTGCCGAGGGCAAGTATCAAGGGAAAACGCTAGCCGTAGGCACTTTCCTGCCAAATGCCTTTGGTCTATATGATATGCACGGCAATGTGTGGGAATGGTGTCAGGACAAATGGCGTGATAACTACCAAGGTGCACCAACCGATGGTTCTTCCAGGGAGAATGGAGGAAGTGAGGCTCGGGTGTTGCGCGGCGGTTCCTGGGACGATAATCCAGACCTCGTGCGCGTATCGGTGCGCCAAGGTGGCTATCCCGGCGGTCGCGGTAACGAAGTCGGTTTCCGGGTATTGTGTTTGTCCTCCATCGAATAGCGGATCGCTGGTGGTGGATGACGTTTCACTTATCCGCCACAAATTTCACATCCGTTAGGATGGATAAACGTAGCGCCATCCACCGATCTACCCACATGGATAAGTTATTTGTGTCTTCTCCAACATCCAATATTTTCGTATCACATCTCGTCCAATCAACCGGATACATTCCTTCTCAATCCACCGATGAGATGTCTGAATATGGTCAATCTTTGGCCGCTGCTACCCACCCATGCTTCATCGGGCTATTAGTGAATATAATCCATGTGCGCGGCATAATCGTGACATCGGTAAGCGTGTGTTCCCAGAACGACTTTGCCAGATGCTGCAGTCATGGCATTTCCTGTTTGTTTTGAGCGATATTCGGTTTCCAGAATTAATTCTGAAAATGTCCTTTTGATCGCTTGCCAGCGGCTGGGATAAGTGTCGTCGTGCTCGGGCAATGTCCAAGTGCAATGGAGTGATCCGGCAAAATTATCCAGGCGTTTATATGAAAAGGGTGCAATTGCTTCATTCTCCGGTTACTCCAATTTTGATGGATGATTATGGTGGATGGTACTTTGCTTATCCACTACCAGTGATCCCCTATTCGATGGGGAACGAACATAGTACCCGGAAACCAACATCATTATAGGGTTTTCCTGAATTAAAATAGTAACGAAATGACGAGCGCACATACTTAGGATGATCATTCCAAGAACCACTGCGTACCACGCGGTTTTCTATAGTTTCTTGGTTAGTACATTCCTGTTCATCACCATCAAATTGATCGCGCCAGGTTGAACAGGTCTATGTCCCAGGCATTCCCAGCCGTATCATATAGATCAAATCGGTTTTATCGAAACTGCCAACCGGTGCAGATTGTTTATTATCCCAGTGACTACCACACCCATTGCAGTTAGCATGGTTGCTGCCGAAATTATTACCCCAAGGATAAGCCATTTGCATGCCAGTTTCCAAAACTTCAAATTGATGGGGAAAGTTGTTTGTAATCGTTGATTTATGTTGCACAGGGATATGGTTTACTATTGGCGTATTCAACCAATGTAGCAAGGAGGTTTACCATGAGGATCAAAGAACTTTCCTTGGATGATGAAGATGTAAGTTATCCGATGGATATTGATGAAGAGGATGCCCTTGCGGATGGAATGATCCCAGACAGCCGAATTGTTAAACTTATTGATGAATTGGAAATCGCCAGCGACGATTTTGATGATAACGGAGATGCCGAAAGTACCCTGGAATCGCTAGGATTGCGTTAGAATCAGGTAAACTTTTGCAGCACTCGTCGTTTGCAGGCGTGAGAAGGCACGTTGTCTTTCTTACTTAGCAGGCTTGACTGGCACACACACAGTTGCGTCCCTGTTTTTTTGCACAATAAAGTTGCTGATCTGCCAGACAAATTAATTCATCAAGCGATACATGAATCTCGTTGGTATGCGCAACACCTAGGCTCGCGGTGAATGATAGTCTATCTCTATTTCCGGTCGTAAGCTGGATCGCCGTGATTTTTTTACGCAACCTGTCCGCGATGGCTATAGCATCTGCTAATTTGGTTTCTGGTAAGAAAATAAGAAATTCCTCACCCCCCCAACGCGCCAGAATATCTCCGGTACGAGCTTCTTTTTGTAGCGTTCCTGCCAATTGAACCAGAACCCGATCTCCAAGGGCATGGCCATAATTGTCATTAAATAATTTAAAATTGTCGATATCGACCATGATGATGGATGTATGGCTTTTGTTCCGTAAGCCTATCGACCAAATCGGCTTAACAAATTTATAAAATGATCGTCGATTGTTCAAATTAGTTAGAGAATCAATACCCGCCATTTTCTCGGCAGCTAACTTTTCTGCCTGATTGATGTTGAACCGCTCAGCGAGTGCAAGTGCCAAGAAAATGGCATCGACCGTCATGCCGATATCAACCGCACGGTAAGTCAGTACGTTAAATGGAATGAACCCCCATACGGCATTCGCAGTAACTATTCCGCCGCATACGGCAGAGACCGATGCTAGTAGGAAATATTTTGCGAATTTGTTACCGACCCGCAGCGATATGAAACCTAATGTGATCATCACGCTCCAGAAAAACAGTATAAAAATAAATGATATGAGGAGTGCTATCGCAAAACTGCCGGATAATATTGTTATCTATAATAATGCGCTAAAACCGAAACAACTTCCGATAACCATGCGATGAATGCGAGGAAAGGTGTTTTGGATATTCAGAAAGCGTAGCGCGAAAATAAGTCCGCTAACAGAACAAGTGACGATCAGAACGGGATTGGACCATTGTTGCCATCTAGGAGATTCAGGCCACAACCATTGATATCCGTGACCGGTATAAGAAATATTCAGTAACAAAAAGAATATGAGATAAATGGAATAACAGAGATGGTGACTGCTCTTGAGTCCTATATAGAGCATCAGATTGTAAGCAATCAATGCAAGGATGACACCGTACAGCAGGCCATAGCTATATCCCTGCAACATGTTTCTATCCATTACTTTCTCGGCACTCATAAAATAAATGGGCAGAATCATCGCATCGGCAGATTCTATTCGGATTAAAACGGTGGTTTCACCATATACAAAACTATGACCTGTTACAAAGAACCGATGATTGAGAGGGCGCTCGGAGAATAACAGGCTGTCACCAACGTGGTAACTGTTGACTAACTGATTTGCTTGGAAAAATAGATATCCATTTTGTCCAGCCAAGCAGTTTCAATCAGAAGATTTCGGTAAGTAGTGTCACTCTCAGGATTCTTGATCTGAAGCGCAAACCATACTGGTTTCGAGCCGTCGATACCAAGATTAATGACAGAATTATCTGATGAAGAAAAATACCCGTTCTTGAATGCTTCTAAAGCGCCGCTCATGCTTAATTGGGCATTATCGCTCTGGTAGATCTGAATATATTGGCCGATCGTTTCTTTATATTCTACAGAGGTATTCAGCGTTTCGGCACTTGCCAGTAAGCTCCAGAAAATCATCACGAGGATCGTAAGGGGTAATACAAGGAGATTCTTCATGCAGTACCTATTATTATGTTTAGAATATTAGGGAAAGATATGCAGCGGCCTGGAGCAGAATAACTTGAGCACCCTGAGTAGGGTGCGTGGGAATTATCTTACATGATAATTCAGTCTTGTTCAGCTTCTTTTAGGTCAAGGTTAAAAATATGCTTAAATGAATCATACTAGATTGTAAGGGTTGAACCATCCCACACAGAAAAGAATCGGAGAGAAATGATCATTCCTGCTTATCTATATACGTGATTTAGAATGATATCAACTATGAAAATACCATTTGACTTTACCCGTTGGAGCTTCAAACTTTCACTGTGTGCTGGACTGATGGCTGCTTTCGCTGTGCTAGGTTATCGGTTAAGCATCATTGATTTCCAGCCAGCTTTATTGGCGCTTGTGGGGAGTGTGCTGGTCGGATTACTTGCTATCTTGCTTGGGTTGATTGGGACGACTAAAGCAATCAAAACTAAACAGTCAGAAATTGCTTCTACCCTGGTGGGATCAACGCTAGCATTTTTGGTTGTGATGCCGGTTGTCATGACCGTGCTGGCCGGTTTGGGGGTGCCGCGTATCCACGATATTACAACGGATTTGGAGCAGCCACCCGAGTTTGTGGCGATAAAGGATTTGCGTACGACGGCACATAATTCTTTACATCGCCTTGAACCGGAGAATTTGGCTGCATTGCAGAAAGAAGGTTATCCTGATTTGGCTTCGGTATTAATTTATCGTCCATTCGACCAAGCGTTTGAACAAGTGGTTACTTTGGTAAAGAAACGCGGATGGGAGGTGGTGGCTGTTTCGGCTGAAGAAGGCAGGATCGAAGCTACTGATGCTACCCCTATCATGGGTTTTAAGGATGACATCGTGATTCGAGTACGAGCAATGGGGAGTTGGACGCGAATTGATATGCGTTCCGCTTCGCGAGTCGGAGAAAGTGATCTGGGCGTGAATGCCACGCGTATCCGTTTATTCCTGAATGATTTAGGAAAGTAATGGTTAGTATTCAACGGACAGTTATCATTTACTTAGAACAGAAAATTCATTGATCCCTTCACTTAAGGATGGCTCAGTCGAGCGACACTGGTAAATTTCTACCAGAGCAATAACGAGCTCTAGAGCGAGGTGCCAGCATTACGAGGATTTTTGTTATGCGCAGAGAAGAACTAGCCGACCCGGATTCTCAGAAGGTAATCACAACACAGCTGAAGGATGGGGTAGATGTGCGAGTGGCATTTCTGATGAATTCCAGGCTACAATGCTATTAGTAGTCGAGATACCAATGTGCCGTGGGATTTTGCAGTATACGATGAGTAGATCGCTACCGAGGTTTTTCCTCAAACTGGCAAATTCTATGGCTGCAAGACCAATCAGCCGGCTGAGGTGGAAAAATACCTGCGCTACTATCAATTGATTGAACACAATGCTTAAACAGTGATGTGGGATGGAGAGTGATTGATTCTTGCCACAGATGGATTGGTCGCATCATGAATTCAATTGCTATCAGAGACAATGCGACTGACGGAGCGATTGTTAACCGGCAGGCGCTTTGTGTTGATCAAAGATTCTGAGCATTAAGCTTTCCATTAGTACATCACGCCAAACAAGATTTTGTAAAAATAGAATTGCGTAGCTAATTGTCAAAAAGCCGAATACAGTATTAAGTGGTAGTCATGCTATCATCACAAGCCCCTTCAATATTTTCTGCATATAATTGATAACATTATGATGAATCCAACATCTGTTCAACTGATCGCCGCCGTGCTATTTGCGCTGGCCGTGATCCACACATTTTCAACTAAATATTTTGAACACTTGGCGCACATTCAGCCGCAGCATGCGGGTATCTGGCATTTACTGGGTGAAGTGGAAGTGGTATTCGGCTTTTGGGCGATGGTTCTGATACTTTTCATATTTGTCGCGAGTGGTCAACATGCGGCAATTACCTATCTCGAATCACGCGATTTTACCGAACCTATGTTTGTGTTTGTGATTATGGTGATTGCGGGGACACGCCCTATTCTGGATTTCGCAGCTTCCACTGTTCAGCGCGTTGCGGTTGTCTTGCCAATCAATACCGGCATGGCTATGTACTTTTTATTACTGGCTTTCGTTCCTCTACTGGGTTCATTTATCACAGAACCTGCCGCGATGACACTGGCAGCACTGATGTTGCGCGATACGCTATTCAGTAAGGAAATATCTACTAAATTAAAATATGCCACAGTCGGTGTGCTATTCGTTAATATTTCCATTGGGGGTACGCTGACACCCTTTGCCGCACCGCCGGTGCTAATGGTTGCTGCGAAATGGGATTGGGATATTTGGTTCATGATGACAACCTTTGGTTGGAAAGCTGCTTTGGCCGTTGCTGTCAACTCATGTGCAGTGACCTGGCTATTTCGACATGAATTGGGGCATGTCGGACAGAAAGATGCCGTTGTATCAAAGACCCCGTTACTGGTTGTATTGGTTCATTTGGTTTTTCTGACATTGGTTGTTTTGTTCGCGCATCATCCTGTAGCCTTTATGGGTTTATTTCTTTTCTTTCTCGGATTTACAACCGCTTATCAACAATATCAAAATCCATTGATTCTACGTGAAGCTTTACTGGTGGCATTTTTCCTGGCGGGATTAGTGGTACTTGGGGGGCAACAACAATGGTGGCTCCAACCAATATTGATGGATATGGATGATACTGCTGTGTACTTTGGTGCTACTTTATTAACAGCAATCACGGACAATGCAGCGCTAACCTATTTGGGCTCACTGGTTGAAGGACTGAGTGAGGAATTCAAAGTAGCGTTGGTTGCAGGTGCAGTAACCGGCGGTGGTTTAACGGTGATAGCCAATGCACCCAATCCTGCCGGTTTTGCCATTTTACGAGGCAAGTTCGATGAGCAATCGATTCATCCATTAGGTTTATTGATTGCGGCGATACCGCCAACAGTGGTTACCATCATCGCGTTTCGTGTACTGTGACGAGATCTTTGCAAAAAACTCACCGAAATTTACCTAATTTTTAATATTGAATTTGGGTTTTAGAACCTGTAGCGGAATCGGATAGCTTCGCCAAGGTCTTATGATGAGTATTAGTGGGATTGAGATTGAATTGGAAAGGTTATTTTAAAAAGATTGGAATTTTACGAAATTCCAATCTTTTTCTTTGAGAATAAAATTAAGCATCCTTGGCAGGATTTTCAGCAATAATCAATGAAGGTAGTGATTCAGGTTGAATCGGTGTCATTTTTTCAGGCGCATCATCAAACCAACGGTATAGCATGGGCATCACAACCATGGTCATCATCGTTGCTGTCGTTAACCCACAAATGACCACAATTGCGAGCGGTTTTTGCACTTCTGAACCAAGTCCTGTTGCAGCCAAGAACGGCGCCAGACCCAACACGGTTGTGGCCGCGGTCATCATGACAGGACGGAAACGTTGTGAACAGGCTTTCCTGACAGACTCCTCTATACTCAACCCCTTTTCACGCAATTCCCGTACAAAAGAAATAAGCACGACACCATTCAATATCGAAGTACCCCATACCGCAATGAAGCCCACCGATGCCGGTACGGATAAGTACTCGCCCGTCACAAAAAGCCCAACCACACCGCCTACGGACGCAAATGGCAACACTAAGTAAATAAGCCCGGCCATCTTGACTGAATTAAATAACATGAATAACAGAAAGAAAATGGCGGCAAGGGTAATGGGTACTATCACAGCAAGTGTCGCCATGGCACGTTCCATGTTCTCAAACTGCCCGCCCCAGGAAAAGTAATAGCCAGGCGGCAATTTGATTTCTTTCGCAGTACGTTGCTGAAGTTCTTCTACAAAACCGCCTAGGTCACGTCCATGCACGTTGGCACCAACGACTACGCGCCGTCTGGCAAATTCACGCGAAATGATCGCGGGACCATCGACAACTTGAATATCTGCTATGGCACTAAGGGGGATGAGCATACCGCCGTTCGCTACGCCACCCGGTGCGACATTGCTGGTAGGTCTTAGCAAAAGTTCTTTAATCGCTTCAACATCATGGCGGAAATCTTCTGGGAATCTCAGCAACAATGTAAAGCGCCTCTCTCCTTCAAAAACCTGTGTAACTGCTTTACCGCCAATTGCCGTAGCAATCAATTCATTGACATCAGAAACATTGAGGCCATGACGTGCGATTGCACGACGATCAATATTGATGGTCAACTCCTGTTGACCGGATAGTCGTTCAATACGGATATCTCTCGCACCAGCTGTCGATTTGACGATACGCGCCACTTGCTCAGACAATTTACGCAATACTTCTAGATCGTCTCCAAAGATCTTGATCGCCACTTGCGAACGCACCCCAGTTACCATCTCATCCACGCGTTGCGCAATCGGCTGAGACATGACGATATTAACGCCAGGCAATACATTCAGCGCCTTACGAATATCCTCTTCGATTTCGTGCTGAGTACGGCCCGCCCCTTTCAAATCCAAAACTGCGATCGGATCCGATTCATTTTGTGATGCCGGGTCTGCCGGTGTGTCTCCTCGACCCAGCTTGGACACCACAAATTTTACACCAGGTACGGCAGCAATTATCTTCATTGCTTCGGTTTCCAGTTTGATGGCTTCCTCCAGCGAGATGGAAGGTGCACGAATAATAACGGGGGTTGTCGCACCTTCTTTCATGATGGGAATAAATGATTTACCGAGGAGTGGAAATATCGCAAAGGCAACCATCAGCGAACTTATTGCAATGATCATCGTATTCTTTTGGTTTCTCATTGCCAAATCGAAGACGCGCAGGTAACCAGCCTTGAGAACAGCCACTATTTTAGTATCTTGTTCACTACCGCCCTTTAAAAGATAATCGCTTAATACGGGCGATAACAACAATGATACAAAAAGTGCAACTAACAAGGCGATTGCAATCGTGACAGCAAGCGGACTAAACGTTTTTCCTTCCATACCCTCTAGTGTCATGAGCGGCAAGAACACGAGGATAGTAACGAATACGCCAAAAATTACCGGTGTGCCAACCTCAGCAACAGCGTCAACAATAATATTGAATTTGGATTTTCCCGTGCCCTGCGCTTCGCCTAGCCGCTGATAGATATTTTCGACGACTACTACCGTGGGGTCTACCATCATGCCCAGCGCAATCGTCAATCCGCCCAGCGACATTAAATTAGCGGGCATGCCATAGTGATTCATCACCATAAACGTAATTAAGGGCGTGATGATGAGAGTGAAACACACGACGATACTGGTTCGAACATTACCCAGAAAGATGGACAGGACTACGATAACCAGAATTAGAGACTCCATCAGCGTGGTCTGCACTGTCGTTAATGCACCATTGACCAGATCCGTCCGGTCATAAAAAGGCACGATCTGAAGTCCATCCGGTAGCAATCCACGTTCATTGATTTCGGCAACTTTTATCTTTATACGATCAACAATCTCTTTGGCATTGCCTCCACGCAGCATCATTACAATACCTGCGACTGATTCAGTGTCACCATTCTTGATACTGGCGCCTTGGCGAACTTCACCACCAAAGGTTACTTCAGCAACATCGCGCACATAAACGGGAACACCATCCATTTCTCGCAGCACGATATTGCGGATATCCTCCAGTGTAGCAATCAAGCCCACACCCCGGATTAAATACTGCTCATAATGCAATGCCAGTATATTACCGCTGGCGTTGGCATTATTACTGGCCAGTGCACGGTCAACCTGCGTCAGTGTTAAATCGTAGTGCCGTAACTTATTGGGACTGACATAGACCTGATATTCTTTGACGTGCCCGCCCATGGAATTGATCTCTGCAACACCACGTATCGAGCGTAATATTGGACGCACCACCCAATCCTGCACGGTACGCCGCTCCATGAGTTCTTCTACTGTCAAGGCACGCTTGCCGTCATCCGGATGCTCGATGGTATATTGATAAACTTCACCCAAGCCTGTCGAGACTGGTCCAAGCACTGGTGTAATGCCAGGTATCAACCGGGGGGTCACATCAATGATGCGCTCCATCACCAACTGGCGTGCAAAAAACACATCGGTTTTATCAGTAAAAACCAGCGTGATGAGCGATAAACCACTCTTATTCAGCGAACGCATCTCTACCAATCCCGGCAGGCCAGTCATGGCAATTTCAACCGGTACAGTGACCAGTCGCTCCATTTCTTCTGGGCTGCGACCAATAGCTACTGTAGCTACTTGCACCTGAATATTGGTTACATCAGGAAATGCATCCACCGAAAGACTTTTTACAGCAAATCCTCCCGCCACACATAGGGCCAGACCTATCACTATAACTAGGAGACGTTGATTAATCATTGCACGAACTATCGCAGCCATCATGAATGGTTACTCCAGTTCAGCAAGCTTACGCTCACTGTCTAAATGAAAGGCACCTTCCATCACAATGCGCTGATCGATTGTTATTCCCTTTAGTATAGGACGGAAATCGGCTACTTCAGGACCCAGTTCAACGGGCACTCGCTGGAAACGATCATGGCTAATTGCTATAAAAACGTAATCCTGATTTAGTTCACGAACCACAGCACCTTCCGGAACTACCATTAACTTATGCTGCGGATCCGAAATATGCATATTCGCTAGCATGTCTGGCTTAAGCTTACGCTCAGGATTTTCTACCAAAACACGGGTCATTACTGTACGAGTTAAGCGATTGACCGTATCCGAGACAAAAATAATCACGCCATCAAGATTGACATCTCCCATCGCAGGAATATTAATCTCTACATGCTGCCCAAGCCGGACATCGCGAGCAATTTGCTCGGGAACATCTCCGACCACCCAGACGAGAGAGAGATCAGCAACTTGAAAGAGAGGATCAGAAGGTTGGACGACCTGACCTACTATGACGTTACGTGCAATAACGTATCCCTCTCGGGTCGCCTTGATATCAAGCCAAGGTAGGATTTTCCCATTTCTGGCGAGTTCTTTCAGTTCAACATCACTCATTCCAAGCAATCTTAACTGATCTGTTGCTGCTCCAAGTTCAGCCTGAGCAATTTCCAGATCGGATTGCCGTCGTTCTACCTCTGCAAGTGGTATGACATCTGCAGCCAGAAGATGCTTTGCACGATCAAACGATTTTTGAGTGACTACAACGCGTGATGAAGCACGTAAATAGGCCAGTTGCGCTTGTGTTAAGTCCGGGCTGGTAATGCGTGCCAACGGCGCACCTGCTTTAACGTAATCACCCAATATGACAAACATATTCTTGATACGCCCTGTCACGTAAGAACCAATTTGTGCTGTCCTCTCTTCATCCACTTGAATCCGGCTGGGTACTTGTATTTTGTCGGCAAGATCAATTAGAGAAGGCTGTCCAATTATCAGCCGATCTGCCAATTCCGATCGAACTGTAATACTATTGATGTCTCTTTCGTCTTTTGATTCTTTTTGAGGGCTATCGATTGGTTCGCTCTTATTACATCCTAACAATAATGCAATAAAAATGAAGCCTACGATAGGTAATTTAATGTTCATTCTGCAAGTAACTCCTTGGGATAATGTGCACGTAAGCGATCGATTTCGGCAGCGGCCGATTGCAGATCAAAACGCGCCTGCAAAGAATCGCCGAGGATGCCGCGGTATATACGCTGAGTGTCTAGCACTTCAATTAAGCCGCGTTCACCAAAACGGTAGGCAGATTGAGCTACCTGCACGGCATTTTCTGCTTCTTTGATTAATCCACTTTCAAACATGTCTACTCTGCGCTGGGCAATCTGTAAAGATTGCCATGCTGATTCGAATAGTTGACCAATTTCATAACGACGATACTCAAGCGTATCCCGTATCCGTGCGGAATCGTAAATAGCGGTATCAATCTCACCGCGACGACGATAGAAAATTGGGATTCTGATGCTCATACCGGCGATATTGGAAGTGAATTGAGCGTCTTGATAATTGGTATATAGTACATTGAGCGAGGGGAGTACTGAGGCTTTTTCCTGACTAATTCGCTGGTTAGCTCGTTCCTGTTCAGCTTGTAAGCGAATTACATCTGGATTAACGGTAGGTACTTCCTGACGTAATGTTTCCAACGATGGTAATTGAACCGGGTCGCTCAACGAGGCATTGATTACAAAATCAACAGGTATTGCTCCAGCTGTAAATTGCATGAGTGCTATACGTGCGCGTTGTACGCCTAATCGGGCTGCTTCCTTGCGATTAGCTGCATTTTGTACTTCAGTATCCGCGCGAATTAGCTCAAAGCGTGCGGATTCACCTCTCTCGACATTGATTGCAATGCGTCGACGCACATCTTCCACTAAATCGTAGATACTCTGCTCCATTGCGAATTGTTCCTGGCGAAGCAATAATTCATAAGAACGTACCCGTAATTGCGCGGCTAAATCAGCTCGCACTTGATCAAAGCTGGCGCGACTGGCATCAACAATTGCTTCAGAAGCATTGATACGGGCACTACGCATGAAAGGGTTCTCAATGGGTTGATTGACCGTTATTGAGCGCTGCATCGAAGAAGGGCCAGTGATAATTCCTGAAAGACGATTGTTGTCGGGGCCTGCTTGCACAGTCACTTCTGGATTGAGAAAAGCTGATGCAGCCACTACCCCTGCTTTAGCCATATCTATTTGCGAACGAGCGGCAAGCACAAGACCATTGGCTTGTAAGCCCAGTCGTTGTATTTCATCAATTTTGAGTTTGACTGTTTGTTGGGCTACTGTGGATGGAGACGAGAACGTAAAGCTTAAACTAAGTAATAAGTACCAAAATGGAGAAATCTGCATAGTGCCCTTTCAATTTATTACAGAGATGTGACGTTATTCACATATTCTTCACATAAGATTTAGCGCTAATAATATATGAATTTTAAGATTCAGCAATGTTAATAACAGGGATAATAATGTTTTTGTTGTTGCTTTTGACAACTTTAGTAATCAAGTTAACAATTGATTGTCTGTTATAAAGTTTAACTGAAGAATTCTGAATGATTGCTGAATGATGATACTAGTATCAGGATCATATAACCGTTCATTATTGTCTCATAGCAATATTGGAATTAGTCGCAATAGTTATCAGGATAGAGATCGGCAGAAAATCATCTTAATTCCTGGAGATATCCTTAACCCTATGATTAATCAATATAGTACTATGGGACAGGATTTTCGTGAGGTCACTGAAGGGCATCGTAAATTGGCTTGGGTTCTTTGCCACTATAATAGAATTTATGATTTTTTTCTTGATAAGGCAGGGCTCAATTTCTGTCGCTCGTATGCTTATCTGGTAAATTTTTCAGTAGGTAAGGTCAATGTTACTTGGTGGCAGCAATCCATATGAATTTCAGAATTGCAACCCGTTATCTGCACTGGCTAAAGGTACTGACGTTGGGTTTCATGGTATTAATAGCTATCTGGGGAGTTTTAGGTGTGTCTTCGCGGATGTATGAATTTCGTGACGAGGATGCGCATCGTGGGGCGGTTGCAGTGGAGTTGGACAAATTTGGCGATAGAATCTCCCAAATAGCCTATCTTGCGCAAGGTTGGTCAGCATCTGATAGTCTATGGTTTTATAATACATCGCAAGGCTCTAATTTATTGCCTTATAGCTTTTTCTTGATGCTAGAACGACCCGATTCGCTCAATTTGTTTCGCAGTGATGAAAATATCGATCGTTATGGTTATCTACCACAACGCCCAACCATCAGTAATCCCAATGGCTTACCCGTTGGGATGGTACGTGACACATATCAAGGCAAAGAGTTTATGGGATTTACTTGCGCTGCCTGCCATACGACTCAGATCAATTATGCAGGTACGGGAATTCGTATTGACGGTGGTCCAGCGAATTCTGATATGGAGAACTTTATGATTGATTTGGCGGAGGCTCTTATTGCTACTTTAGAAACTCCAGATAAGCTGAATCGATTTATTGCCGGTGTATTGAAACAGAGTAGCTATCAGAGCGCAAACGATGTGGTGGCGGATTTAAATAAATATGCACAACGCATCAAGACCTATAGCATCATTAATACGCCTAGGAGTACAAAACGTCGACTTACGCGTTATGGCTATGCGCGCCTAGATGCTTTTGGGCGTATTTACAATCGCGTACTTGAACATATTATGAATGCGCAGCAATTGCGCGAGTTGCTGGCTGAAACACTTTCACCGACTGAATTGGCAAATGTGATGGAAGGAATAGAATCTATCCTAAGTAGTCATGATCGTGATCACTTGATCGAACGAACCCAGAAATACCTAACTGATAAGCAAATCATTAGATTACGCAATAAGATCTACAATCCAGCTGATGCACCAGTGAGTTATCCTTTTCTATGGGATATCCCTCAACATGATTATGTTCAGTGGAATGGACGGGTCGATAATAGCGGATTAGGTCCAATGGCGCGTAATGCTGGGCAGGTGATCGGTGTTTTTGGCACACTGGATTGGCAGGAAAGAGATGGTTTTACGCTCTCATCAATGCTAGGTGGGCAAGGTTTTGGTGCCAAACATATTGACTTTCAGTCCTCAATTGATATTCGAAATTTGCGTCGGGTGGAAAAACACCTGCGCAAATTAACATCGCCGCTATGGCCTGAACATGTTTTGCCCAAGATCGATAATGCACGGCTTGCCAATGGTGAAGAACTATTTATTCAATATTGTTCAGCATGCCATGGCCAAATTAGGCGATTAGATCCTGACCGCCGTATCGTGGCTAAGATGATTTCGGTTTCCTCGGTAGGGACCGATTCTAAAATGGCGACAAACAGTATTGAGTTTCTCGGTTATAGCGGTATTTTGAGGAATCAATATGTCGGTGTCAGTACTGGGAACATTTTATTGCAAAGTCAAGCACCAGCCGTTGCTTTATTGACATCTGCTACGCGCAATGTGGTCACAACGCCCGATAGAGATAAATGGTTTTTTCAACGCTGGATTGAGCGTTCGCTTGATTTTGCCTATACATTTTTTGATAATGAAGTTCAATCTTCGTTGAAAAATGGAAATTACACACCCGATACGACAGCTCGGCCTTTTGCCTCAATAATGGCTTACAAAGCCCGTCCACTGAATGGTATTTGGGCAACTGCACCTTATTTGCATAATGGTTCAGTCCCGACACTATACGATTTGCTTTTACCTAAAAGGCGGACGAGTGATCCGATTGAAGGCGAGTATCGACCAGACGAATTCATGGTGGGGTCACGTGAATTCGATCCAGAAAAAGTTGGTTTCAAATCGACTGGCTATGATGGTTTCTTGTTTCGTACCAGTATTTGGGGGAATGGCAATGGTGGCCATGAGTATGCTGCTGGTCGTACTCCGCAATTGGACGGAACATTTTTGCCAGCTTTAACTAAGGAACAGCGCTTAGATCTGCTGGAATACCTTAAGTCCCTATAAGCGGTGTTATGGGGGAAGCGATATGGCTAATGATTGAATCACTGTTAATTGGTGATCAGAATAGATTATATAACTTACTCAATATGTATCATTTCATCGGGTTTGTAGAGTGCTATTTTGCGCGGCTAAGGTTTGAAACAGATGGTGAGTTGTGAGATACTCGCCGCGTATGCTCAATTTGTTTATTAAATAGAGAGAGGAAATACCTAAAATGACATACTCCGGATCTGATCAAGCGGAGAAGGTTGCTCAGAGTGGTTTTCGTGTTTTGTATATCTGCTCTAGTGGTCGGAGCGGCTCCACTTTTACCGATATGTTTATGGGTGGACATTCCCAAGTAGCTTCTTTGGGACAAATTAATGTCGTGGGCAAAGCCATCAGTGTTGATTCCAAATGTAGTTGCGGTAGCGAGTTGCGTGCTTGCGTGCAGTGGCGCAAAGTCTTCGATGCTATTCAATCATCCCATGGCATTGATATGACTAAAGATCCTTATGCGTTTAAGTTATGGGATGCTCTGGCTTTTCAATTGATTGATCACCGGCGACAAACCTATACATATCGATTAGCTGTTGCCTTGCGTAAAGCTTGGATGGAAGGACGGGATCACTTGCCGCAGAGTCTACGAAAACACTTTCCTATACCCCCTACATTGCTCGAAGCGTTGCATAATAAGATGGATTTATTTCGGATTATTTCGCGTTGTTGGGATAAAGTTGTCATCGTAGATTCATCTAAGAATGTTCGTGAAGCAGTTGAATTACATCAACGCTGGCCCGATCTGGTTAAGGTAGTTCAGCTAACTCGCGATGGAAGAGGTGTTTATCTTTCACGCCGCTCTAGCGGCTTCAGTCAATCCGAGAGCGCGGAAGCGTGGGTAAGCTATTACCGCCGTGCGTTGCCCTTGCTGGAAAACTATATTGCTCCAGGCAGTTTACACAAAATAAGATATGAAGATCTTGCATCTGATCCCGAGAAAACCGGTCGTGTTCTGTGCGATTTTATCGGTATTTCTTTCGAACCGGAAATGCTTGATTTATCCCGATCAACGAGGCATCTTGTTGGCGGAAATACCACAAGATTTGCTCCTGGGAAAGGAATAAAACTTGACGAGCGTTGGCGGACCGAATTGCAGGGAGAAGAATTGAATTTCTTCAATCGTGTCGGTGGTGAATTGAACCATCGCTTAGGCTATCGTTAGACAGATATGCCTGAAGTGATTGAGCGTAACTGAAAATTGCTCTTATTCCGAAAGTATGTTTGTTTTTCCATATGTACTGATCACAATCGGATGTAGTGCCAATCTATTTTAAGTACTAACAATATTAATTACGCTCAAGTTGTCCTTCGTCTTTTTATAAAAATTAGGCAGTTTGTTGAGAGAATATTATGTCGACTAAACAAGTACTGGTGCTTGGTACAGCTGCTCGGGGCGGTATTTTGTCGGTTATTGAAGCATATGAGTCTGCTGGATTTTATTCGTCGGGGCGTGCATGTTTTATCCCTACGCATATTGAAGGTAGTCTGTTTGCCAGACTGATTACTGCACTCAAAGCTTATTGGAGGGTTGCAGCTTATTTGCTGTTGCATCGGGTTGCCTTGTTGCATTTACATATGTCCATGCGTGGTAGTTTCTGGCGAAAATTCATATTTCTGAATATGGCACGTCTGGTGCGTGTGCCAGTTATCATTCATTTGCATGGTTCTGAGTTTGCTACATTCTATAATGGTAGCTCGACCTGGGTGCAACGGGCTGTGCGATACCTTTTCAAGAAAGCAAATGGTGTTGTGGTGTTATCGGCATCGTGGAAAGATTTTATCGGTACACTTACTCAGAATAAGGTCACCATCATCGGTAATTTTGTGCCGGATCGTTTTGACGTTGCACGTGCATTGAAGACGCGCAATCATCGACATATCCTTTTTTTGGGTCAGTTTGGTCCACGTAAGGGTATTTACGATTTATTACCTGCGTTTGCGGATGTTTACGAACAGATCCCTGATGTCATGTTGTTTTGTGGAGGTAATGGAGAAGTTGATAAGGTACGAGCAATTGTCCAGACATTGGGGTTAGAAGAATCGATCAAGGTATATGACTGGGTAAGTGGTGATGAAAAAGCTGCTTTGATGCATGAATGCAGTATTTTCGTACTGCCGTCTTATAACGAGGGTCTGCCAATGGCTATCATAGAAGCGATGTCGTTTTCAATGACAGTGGTTTCTACAACGGTGGGAGGTATTCCGGAATTGGTGGATGCTTCGAATGGTGTGCTTGTTACACCCGGTGATCGTGCGGCGCTTGTTGCGGCTTTGATTGAATTGCTATCAAATGATAACGCAGTACAGATAAAGATGGGAACGGCGTCACGTATGCGTTATGAGCAGACTTTTTCTCCACGTGCGTGTATGGCGGATATGCGCGCATTATATCAATCACTAGGGGTAGCGCCGTGAAACAAAAGAAACTATTGGCTGTGGCTTCTGCGGGTGGTCATTGGGTTCAGTTGAATAGAATGTTCCCTGCATTCGAGGGGCATCGTCTGCACTGGATCAGCACAGTACCTGGATTAGCAGCTAAAATACAACATGGTACCTTTACTGCTGTGCGTGATGCTAGCATGTGGGATAAACCAGGATTACTGATCATGGCGTTTCAGGTTGCTTGGTGTGTACTAATTTTTCGGCCGGACGTGATAGTTACTACTGGTGCTGCGCCAGGATTCTTTGCTATTTTATTCGGACGGTTACTGGGTGCTAAAACGATTTGGATTGACAGTGTGGCTAATGCAGAAGAGCTTTCTCTGGCAGGGCACAAAGCTAAAAGATGGGCATCGCATTGGCTGACACAATGGCCCGAGTTAGCTCGCGAAGAAGGACCGCATTACATAGGATCAGTATTGTGATTTTCGTGACGGTAGGAACTCAGTTGGCGTTTGACCGTATGGTTGGTGCAGTGGATGGATGGGCCGCTATCACTGGTAACGAAGTTTTCGCTCAGGTAGGCCCAACAGACAAAAAATTTGATCACATTCAGCAAAGTGCATTTCTCGAGCCAATGGATTTTGATCACTACTTCAGCGCGGCAAGTCTCGTCATCGCGCATGCCGGAATGGGTTCTATATTGACGGCGCTGTCCTACGGCAAGCCCATCATTATCATGCCGCGCAAAGCTAGCCTAAATGAGCATCGCAATGAACATCAATTAGCTACAGCGAGACGTTTTGCTATATACAATGGTGTTAGTGTGGCTTGGGACGAGAACGAATTGACGACATTGCTTCATCGGATAGATAAAACTACTTTGGAGCAAAGCCTGGTTCAAATATCCGACACAGCACCTGAACCATTTATTCAAAAATTGCGAGAATTAATTAATGACTCTGAGAATGCAACATAAAACCCATCTATTAATAATCGTGAACATACTCAGGTATTTCATGTGGATAATAAACCGTAAATAATCTTTAGCTGAGCTTATCACGACTTTGAACTGCCTAAACCGGAACTATTACTATTTGTATCTATCGTGCTGCACCCTCTCAAAGGTGCACAAACAACGCTAATAAAGTCACAGGTAAGCGCAATCCTCGCAGAAATCACAAATTGAATGTATTCTAATGACGGAGTTTGGGAAAATTGCTTGCTTGACATATAACTTTCACTAATGCGTATATGTGCTAAACATTTTCTCTGTTCATATATAATCGGTGTATTGCAGCTGATTCCTCCAGTTGAGGATATTGGTGAATGGGTTATGAATATTTATTCGTTTGTATGGGATAAGTAGCAAGGCATGTTTGATATTTAATTAATGTGAGGGGAAATATGCTGCAACTTTCTAGTCTTTTAATGATAATTCTGCTTATCGTCTCATGCTCCCCAATAATGCATCATACTGTTGCATCAGCTAAAAATCTTTCATCATCGGCATGGTTTTCTCCTTGCTCTGATGGATCAACAGCAAAATTTCAGACCGGATTCGAAGGGCAGTCCCAGGTTATATCTAAACCAACTAGTCAACGGGCAAGGTTTGCAGGGTCGGCTGGCATTGATACTTGTGAAAAAAAGAACCAAAATCTATCGACTCAAGGGCCTGTCTTTGGGAGAGCGGATATTCAGTTCGAGGGAGGAACTTCAGAAGATCGCAAAGCGCAGGTCATCTCAGATCCCAACAAATCAGGCAATAATGTTCTCCATTTTTGGTTGCAAAAACCCAATGTAATGGGCAATGATCGACAGCCACTCAAAGGCCGTGTGCAAATGAATCTGTATGACAATAAAAATGTCAAACAGGTAAAAATGACCGTGCGTATGTATCTCCACCCTGATTTTAATTATCTTCGTTCTTACTCTGATAAGATGGATTGGTTGACTATTTCAGAATGGTGGAATAACGCTGGATGGACCCACGAGTCATTTCCTTTTCGTATTAGTGTTAATATCGTCAAAGAAAATCCAGGAAAATCTTCTCCGCTTGTGTTTGCGGTTCATGCGCAAACATCCAGTTCAAATAAAAGCGCAAACACGAAGAAAAAGCGTTGGGATCGCGAAAAAGTCTGGGAGAAAATTAACAGGGATTTTGCTATTCCAATCGGCCAATGGGTGACTCTGGAATATGGCTTTGTTGAAGGCGATAGTCAAAATGGACGCTTTTTTCTGGCAGCAACTGCTGAAGGTGGAAAGAGAACCGTCATATTCGATATCAAAGGTTATACATACCATCCAGATGATCCGAATCCGGATGGGCTTTCGCACCTTAATCCATTAAAACTCTACACATCGAGTCAAGTAATTGAATATGTTCGTTCACAGGGTGGAGCGCTGCAGATTCTGTGGGATGACTTGCAACTGACAGCTTGCTCAGCGAGTGAGAGCGTTAAAGACGGTGCCTGTGCAATCAGGTGATTAGCATAGGGATTCGAGTTATTTGAAACTGGGTTGCGTTTGATAATCTTAAGAATCTTTTTTACAGATACGGGTTAATAGTATTCGATTGGAAAATAGGTATGTGATGCTGGTGGATAAGTGTATAAAAAGTAACAAGTTTGATTGTGATATTGAGTGATTTCTCCTAAAACCAGTTAACTGCTCGAATGAGTATTGAACAAAGTGATGTCTATAGATTTCTTAATAAGTGACGTTTTATCCACTGGGTGAATCAACTGTAAGATGGGGTATACGACTCGGAATGTACCATATCAATTTCCTTTATTGAAAACATTATTGCGATCTCTCATATTGTGCTTTGTCCCGTCTTTCCTGAATTATTACACGTTACCTTACCTGGTTGTAATTTATAAGCTTATGTATAGGGGGAATCTTGATATTTAAGAATCTCCCTAATTGATAATGAGCGACTTAGTTAACTGGTTGATATCTAAATGTATGGAAGAAATCTACTTTATAAGTAATTCAATTAGCAACGATCTGAGGAGAATATGAGATGAAAATCGCTGTTGCTGGCACAGGCTATGTTGGCCTCTCCAATGCCATCTTGCTTGCGCAACAAAATGAGGTAATTGCGCTTGATATCATTCCCGAAAGAATCGAAATGCTCAATCGCAAGGTTTCTCCTATTGTTGACGCCGAGATAGAAGAATACTTAGCCCAGCGGTCACTTAATTTTTGTGCCACATTGGACAAACATGAAGCCTATACTGGGGCTGATTTTGTTGTCATTGCTACACCGACCGATTACGATGCTGACACTAATTATTTCAATACTCGTTCGGTCGAAGCAGTCGTCCGCGATGTCATAGCAATCAACCCGGCAGCTGTTATGATTCTGAAATCGACAGTGCCAGTGGGTTATACCGTTAGGTTAAAATCTCAGTTTAATTGCGAGAATCTGATTTTCTCACCAGAGTTTTTGCGTGAGGGCAAAGCTCTCTACGATAACTTATATCCCTCGCGTATTATCATAGGTGAGCGCTCAGCTCGCGCAGAAATCTTCGTTAACCTGATCAAGCAAGGTGCGATTAAGCAGGATATTCCAGTATTGTTTACTGATCCTACTGAAGCCGAAGCTATTAAGCTTTTCTCAAATACTTACCTAGCTATGCGAGTGGCTTACTTTAATGAACTGGATACCTATGCCGCCACGCATGGCTTGGATACTAAGCAGATTATCCGGGGAGTCGGTCTTGATCCACGTATTGGCGATCATTATAACAATCCTTCGTTTGGTTATGGCGGCTATTGTCTGCCCAAGGATACTAAACAATTACTTGCTAATTATTCGGATGTACCGCAGAACCTGATACGTGCTATCGTCGATTCGAATTCTACGCGTAAGGATTTCGTCGCCGACAGTATTATCAAGCGCAAACCTAGGCCGAATGTAGTTGGTATCCATCGCTTAATGATGAAGAGTGGCTCGGATAATTTTCGTGCTTCCAGCGTACAAGGTATCATGAAGCGCATCAAAGCCAAAGGCATTGAGGTCATTGTTTATGAACCTGTACTGACTGAATCAGAGTTTTTCCATTCCAAAGTTGTAAACGACTTGGCGGAGTTTAAGCGGCGATCCGATGTGATTGTTGCCAATCGCATTACTGACGATCTTCGTGATGTAGTCGATAAAGTTTATAGCCGTGACTTATTTGGTAAGGATTGAGATCATCGGAAGTTCATTTATGATATTGTTTATATTAATCTAAGTGTATAATTTATATGCCAATAAAGATTAACTTAAGTTATGATTGCTACCAGTGTTTTGAATGATTAAGTGTTTATTGGGTATCAAATTTATTAGAAAGTAGTTTAGATCTGGAAATAGAGATTATTTGGGTTAGTTTTGTCGAATACATACTGTAGTGAAAATTGAGCTATTACAACTGTTAGCGACACTCTAATCGTACCGGAGAGTTTTATTGATGAAAGAAGAAGTGTGATTTTTATTTGCCGGATATATAAATAGAGATGCAAACCTTAGAGCTAAATAGATTGACGACTTGTTACGAATTGGGAGAGGAGTTACGATGAAGATGCTTTACATTGCAGCGGATCGATTCCCGCCGTTTCGAGCAGATGTAGTTGAACTTTTTGCTAAACAGATGCCGGCGCGAGGTCATCAAATTGATTGGTTGATGCAGCGAGGACCTGATGCACTTAACCTATCATCGCCCACAAATTGGTTAAGTAATACCGTGTATCTTACTCCGCGTAACGAAAACGCAGGACTGCTGGGCAGAATACTGAACAACCTGCTAGGTATGTGGGGGGATTTTATGATTCTGCCTTTGGCATTCAAAGGTAGATACGACATCATTCAGGTACGCGACAAATTTTTTGCTTGTCTGATTGCCTGGTTGGCAGCTAGATTGACTGGTGCACGGTTTATTTACTGGATGTCCTATCCATACGCAGAATCTAAGTTGCATCAAGCACGCAATCAACTGGTACCTCATCATCGCCTAACATGGCTTAAAGGGCAGATTATATGGAAATTGCTTTATAAGATTATCTTGCCGTTGGCAGACCATATTTTTGTGCAGAGCGCGCGAATGAAGGAAGAAGTGGCGCAGAAAGGTATTTCTCCTGCTAAGATGACCCCTGTACCTATGGGTATCCGTGCCGATCAGGTGGGTAAAGCTGAAGATGCTATTGCACCGAACGTGCATGCGCCGTTACTGCTTCATCTAGGAGTCATTATGCAGCTCCGTCAGTCAGAAATACTGGTGCGCGTACTTCAGAGGGTGCGGTTGCGCTACCCTGATGCTCGCTTGTTGTATGTAGGAGAGGGGCAATTATCTAGTGATCGCAAAGCGGTCGAGGAAGAAGCGGTTCGGTTAGGATTGTCGAATGCCGTGACCGTTACGGGTTTTCTACCTATGGAACAAGCTTGGGAACATGTGAAGCATGCAGATATTTGTTTGTCTGCAATAGCGCCAATTCCTGTTTTTTTGGTCTCGTCTCCAACTAAGTTAATTGAGTATATGGCCATGGCCAAGTGTGTTGTTGCAAATGAGCTTCCCGAACAATGTTATGTGATGGAAGCGAGTGGTGCTGGACGCTGTATACCATGGAGTGAGAAAGCTTTTGCCGACGAAGTCTGTTATTTGTTGGATAATCCTGAGCGTGCGCGAATGATGGCAGCAAATGGACCCGATTGGGTAAGAGCTCACCGCACATATGACGTGATTGCTGACTTGGTCGAATCACAATACCAACAATTACTTGGATCAAAGGATTGAATAATCCCAATCTCTATTCGGGTAAACGTTTCCGCAAGTCTATCCAGCATTTTTTACAGGGACGGACTGTACAAGCGATAGCATTCTTTGTACTGACATTGTGGCTTGTGCGTTTGTTGACGCCGACAGACTATGGCGCCTATATGGTTTTATGGGGCATGGTGGAAATGATGGTGCCGTTGAGTTCGTTAGGGATGCTGGAAGCAGTGCGGCGCTTTTTACCCGAGTTGGCGGAGCGGGGAGCGCCGGGTGTTTTGGTAAAGTTTATTCGCTGGATGACACTGATTCGCCTTATCATCATGGTGACTTGGGCCATGCTAATCGCCACATTCTGGTCAAATATCGCTGTATGGATAGGTTTCAGTGTGCAGCAGCAGGATACTACCTTGCTAGCAGTAGGTCTTATTATCACTGTTATCGGTTTTCGTTATGCTTCAGAGATGCTAGAGTGTCTTTTGGAACAACGCTGGTCCCAGCTGACTCATGCTCTTATGCCGATAGGGCGGCTAACGGGTATAGCGTTGCTAGTGCTTGTTGGTGGCTTGACTTTGGAGTGGCTACTGTGGGTGGATATTGCTGTTTCTCTGAGTTGTTTTTTATTGGCTGAGTTTTTCCTGATGCGAAAGTTGCGTAATTTGCCAGGCACCGGTGATTTTCGAGTGAGTGCGCGCGAGATAGCGAGCTTTGCTTGGCATATGGCAGGAGTTAACCTGTTGCGAGCTATTGCCAACGTGGGCGCGATGCGCATCTTAGTGGCCCGTACTCTGGGACTTGAAGCCGCAGGTATGTTCGCTTTTTTGCAGCAACTGCTGATGATTACTGCGCGCTACTTACCGGCTAAACTATTGGCGAATGTTATTCGCCCTATGCTGATTTCTCGCTATGCAACCGGAGAGGTTAGTATCGTTAAGCAAGGCATGGCACTGCTATGGAAGAGCAATCTGCTGATTATTGCCGCTGGCATGATGGCGGTGAGCGTTGCAGGTGATCCGCTTATCGCGTTCATCAGTAGTGGGCGTTTTACCGATGCAGGCATGGTTATGCTAATCATGTTACTGGGGTTGGGAGCTACGAGTCAGGGGCAACTGGTTAGTATGACAATGCAGATATTTCCATACACTCGTCAACTAAGGTACTTTAGCTTATTATCTGTGGTGACGCCGCTGGCGGTTATGATTGGATCAAATTGGGGATTGCTTGGAGTAGCTAGCGGAATTGTGCTTAGTGTATGGTTGATGAACAGTATGACTTTACTTTGGTTGAACCGTCAAGCTGGACGCATCGAATTAGACTGGCCCGGTGCTTTACGTGGCATTGGTTGGGCAGCGTTACTGGCAGTTGTTGGTTGGTGGATGATTGAGCGTGAACTTGGATTATGGTGGACGCTGGCTTTCGTTTTGCTGGCCTATGGATTGGGATTGATGTTGGTGAAACCATTAAACCAGGTCGATATGGCTTTATTGAATCGAGGGCTGCGAAACCGCGCTCGTTTTTTTGCAGTTTTTGCGCAAAAGGATTAATAATAGGGCAAGTACAGAACATGAGCGAAGGTAAAATATTTTTGGTGGGGGTGAATGGCTCAGGTACTACTATGCTTGCGGATGCACTGAGTAGACATCCGGAATTATATGTGCTGCCACGAGAGACACGTGTTTTACCTTACTTGGCGCAACATTATCCAGATTCAATATTGGGTGATTTGTCAGCACGCCGCGCTTTGGCTCATGCGCTTGGACGCTCCAAGGCATTCTGGCAGTGCAATGGCAACCGTTCTCTGTTGCTATCGGATGAAGTACTTGCCCCATTGAGTGATTTCGCGAGTGTTGTCGATGCTATGTATGACCATTTTGCCCAGTTGGAGGGAAAGCAACGTTGGGGTGATAAGACGCCGATGTATTTACAGCATATTGGCTTGCTTGCTCGCATATTTCCAGATGCGCGTTTTATACATATTTATCGGGATGGACGTGACTCAGCTCAATCTTTCCATCGGCGTTGGCACCAAGCGCCAAGCCGTACGATTTTTCGCTGGAAAAAGGCCATAGCATTAGGGCGTGAGCAAGGGCAACGGTTAGGTAGTGAACGTTATTTCGAACTGAGTTATGAAGAATTGACTGCGGATCCCGAAAGCTGGATGCGCCATATATGTACTTTTATGGGATTAGACTTTCATCCGGAAGTACTTAATTCCTCAATGCGGTATATGGATGAAACTGCGCGTCAGGCAGCCCAAGGGCGAATGGTTCAAAATAGCAGTAAATGGCGCACCTACTTCAATTCTAATCAAGTTGATGAATTAGAACAAATTGCTGGTAAAATGCTGGCCGACTTGGGATACACGGTGAGATTGCAGGGCGATAGAGATTTATCTTCTATACGATTGTTTTGGTTGAGGTGGAAGGATTGGATGAATTTTTCTATTAACCATATTACTCATTTTGGTGCTAAGGGATTAATTCCTTTTTTCTTCCGTGTTCGCGATGCACTGATGCAGAACAAAACCAATAAATACTGATTCTCTGCCGTAAATAAAAATATTGAATGTTAGTAACGGTAAGTTTTTTCGATACTGGCAAGAGGGGAGCCTACTCGTGCTAAGGCCGATAGATCATGGTTAAAAAATATGTTTTGCTTGTGTATTTTCAGTCAATTGATTTCTCCACATCAGGCTTGATGGGAAAGTAGTCACATCGTAGGTTCTAATTGAGTATTTTATTTATTTTTGCGTATTAGATTTAGTCTCTCTATTTTCAAGATGGTGTTCATATATGAAAGAGCTATCCGAAGTCAGTTTGGCCAATTTTATTATCGCTGGTACGGAAAAGGCTGGCACAACATCGGTATTTACGTATTTGAGTACGCATCCCTCGGTTTGTGGCTCGGTTGTCAAAGAAACTGATTTTTTTCGTAATTTATATACTGGTGATCGTGCAAAGGATGTTGCCAGTTATGCGAGCTATTTTGAGAGCTGTGCTCATGAAGTGCCAATCATTATGGAAGCATCGCCAGGGTACCTTGGTAACGGAGAAGAAGTGGCGACACGTATTCATACATTGATACCAAGAACTAAGCTATTGTTCATTCTGAGGAATCCTATTGACCGGATGTACTCTTCGTTCAACTTTCATATTAGTAAACTGAATCTTAATGCGAACCTAAGTTTCGAAGAGTACATTGACAAGTGCATTGCTTATGACTCTGGACAGAAAACTCCTACTGAATTGGGCATCGGTGAATGGTATTTAAAAGTGATCAGCTTTGGTCGCTATGCTGATTATCTTAAATATTATTATCAGCAGTTTCCAGAGAGTCAGATAAAGATAATGTTTTTCGAAGATATGCAACGCGATGTGGCCAGTTTTATGCGTGAACTATGCCAATTCCTTGAAATATCTACAGATTATTTTGATAATTATAATTTTAAGAAAATTAATGTTACCTACGAGAGCAAGGTGAAGTGGTTACATAAAGTGGCAGTCAATTTTAATGCGAGAACAGAGCGATTCCTGCGGCAAAGGCCTAAGCTGAAGCAATTTATGGTCAACCTATACAAAAAGATTAATCAGGCCAGGGAAGGTTATGATGAAATCTCAGATGAGAGTCGTTGTAGGCTCAAGCGATATTATGAACCAAGTATTAATGCATTGCAGGTGTTGGTTGGCATAGAAAATACCCCTTGGGATATTTGATTAATTCATTTGTTTTTGTTTTGTGTATAGAGCTGATGACTTGACTAGCATGATACTTGCTTAGGGTGGTGAGGATTTGATCAGACGGGACGCAAACACCGGATCTAGTAGCAATTAATTTGGATACAGACTTATACTTTTTTGAGAAGTATAAGTCTGTATTCGGTAGGTTTATTCGGAGAGCTTCTAATTGATACAGGAAGTATAGGCAGTTGGGCAGGTTGGATTCAGTCCACCCGATGGGGTACTCTTCTGCCCACTCCAGTTTAGCATCTCGAGGACTTTTTGATAATAATCTTGGTGCCTTGTCCAAAAGATATAATTGGCGTTTAGATTATCCCGTGCAAAAGTAAGTAGCTCTGAAACAGTTGGCTCGTAACCTGTCCCATCTTCCCGAGTATTTTCATAATTTTTCTGCATCACCGAAGGTGCGAGTGGCATAGTTCCAGAAAGCTTACGATAGTAACTGTAGATGCCATCTGGTGAGTAAGGATTACCTTCCGAGCTAAGACCAGGATCATCGAGACGAGTATCCGGACTACTCAGCGTTGTTCCCATTGCTTGAAGAGTGCCAACGAATGATTCAAGAATCGGACGTGGGTAATTTACTTCCTGGATTGTCATTGTATTAGGGAAGAAATCGCGCATATTTTGGTGTACATTGAGCAAGTTGTCATAGAAACTAGTGACTTGGTCATTGGTTATTGGATTTATAGGTTGTCCTAAGGCGGTTTCTATCATGCCGATACCTTCAAAGTAAGGGTGAGAATTGTAGCGCTCTCCTAGTTTACGGAATAGTTTGACTAAACGGTTCCGGACGTTATCATTCCATAATTTGATGTTATACCCTTTAATGGTGTTGTCAGCGCCATAGCTACTAAAAGCAAATACACCGCCTTCATATATTCCCGCTTTCAGGTAGTCTGGTACGAGAGCCCAATCCGGGTCAAATGATTTTGTTTGTACTTGGATAACAAGGCGTCTTTTTCGTGTAGCAAGCTCATTAAGATGTTTATCAATGGCTGAGAAATCATATATGTTTTCTGCTGTTTCCAATTCGGCCCACAAAAAACGAATTTGTAATCCTCTTAATGCTGGTGTTGACTTGAGCTCGCTATAAACTTTGTCCATATATGCAGATTTATTTTTACCCGCACTCATGAGGGTATAGTAATGGCCAGGATGCCATTTAACTGCACCCGCATATGCTTCTTTCACGGGAGCTAACATCATGCTGATGACGAATACTAACGCCATTAACAGGGTACTGGTATAGATATAAAACTTTGCAATATTGCTTGCATTAGTTCTGTTTTTTTGTAAGGCCTTGGCATTGCTCAATGTTAATGAATTGTGAATTAATAATACTTGATTACTGGTGTTCATTTTCGATTCCTCCTTATAATTAAAAGGACGGAACTGCATGGATACGCGCCGAAGCTGCTTTACTCGATTCTTACCAAGTCATCATCATGCATGTGACAGAGAGACGAGTGGCGTTATCTGGCAGTCCTGCCATCTTGGGGCACACTTGCCCTTTAGATCAGTGACTTTGCGTCCCCTGCTTTCACAGGGTTTGCCTTTTTCATACTGCAATACTTATTAAGCATAAATTATGCCAACTTCATTGAGAGCCCTTTGCAGCTCTTTGTTCTTAAGATTCTGGCTGCAAAACACTATCGTTTTCTGAGTGGTGGATATGTTTTAGCTGTTTCTAATGAAGAAAAATATGAGAATGGTGATTTATCATTGCCATTTCCTGTTTATATGAATCGCAAGTGAGTAGCGAATGGTGTATCGATAGCAGTGAAGATCGTTTGCATGCTGGAGACCCTGTCTGGGGCGTCTGGCTGAGCAGTCCAGGATATTTTCTAGGAAATGTGTGATTCCGGGTCGGGAAAGATTCAAGGAGAATTGGAACGTGAGAATCGGGAATTGAAGTGTGCCAATGAGATATTACGAAAGGTATCAACTTTATGCTCGGTGTATTGCTGGTTGGCACCTCAGCCGGTCATTGCATATCGATATGGTACCCGATGCATTGGAAGCAGGCGCTGTGGGAGCGGTGGAAAACCAAGGAACTGATCTATCAGAGCGATGATAATCCATATCTCTCAATTCGCTATACGGAGTATCTGGAAGAAGCCAATATTGGAGTTGTTTCGTTTGAACGGATTCATTATGTTCTGTTTAGAGGAGAAGAAATATGACGCAAAACCAGAATTTACCTATCCGACAGAGTTTCGCCAACAGATGTTGGAATTGGTGGCATTAGACAGATGTCCCAAGCAGTTATCCAAGGAATTTGGCTGCCACTATACATTGATACAAGTATGATGCTGTGCAGAAGTGTTCAATATCGGCAAAATCAGGTAACCGCCAAGGTTCTTGTATCGAGTGGCGCTTCCTTGAATTCTAATGAACGGAGGAGCTAATGGGATGGCGCAAAAAGCTGAAGTGCGTGGAGATGGAGTGTGACATATTGGCAACGGCTATAGCCTGGTTTGTAAACAACAAAGGCTGATTGGGAAGGCATACCAATCTCCTAGATATAATAGGGATCTCGCCAAGATCGCTATTAAACATTAATTGTTGCTGTTGGTTCTTGAATCCGCCCAATATTGAAAATAATGCGATACATAGAAAATCATTTGAATACAACGAAAACAACTTAGAGAAAATGTATCTCGGTATTAGAAAACTATGGCTGTAGGTAGGCAGCTCATTCTATTTAAAGAGTTGTTATCTTCCCATGATTTTTCTCGTGTTTCTGCTTTGAGTAATCAGAGTGAGCAAGTATAGGTAGAAATAAGACATTTTTTGTCATTTATCGACGAAATAGGAATATTTATGGATATGATTATTTTGCCTAACAGTTTTTAAAGTTAAACTCAAGATATCGTCGTACGAAGAGTTTTTGTCCATGCACCTAGGTGTGCTGCTATCTGTTTTCTCAAACAAACAATTATCGTTCTATGCAACTATCTGACTGTGAATGTAAAACTGGTTAGCGAGTTCAGTTTTAGAGAGCCAAAGACTGTTCATCGTTGCTTGGCATTCTGTCAATAATTATCGCTGGTCTGACAAAAATGCGAGAAAAATCGAATATCTGAGCTATTTGTTCTTTCTGTGGCGTGATGCCGATCATTCGGATAAAGTGATGCTCCTGTAAAGAGGATGAAGATTTATCGAATACACAGAGATTTCCAGAGGTAAATTGGTATGCAGGTGTATACTTTGGAAAGTATTCGCCTGCACTCAGTAAATCTATTCGGGAATATCTAGTCATTACAAGAAGTATAGGTCTTAGGGCAAGCTGAATTCAAACCGCCTGACGAGGTGCCTTTTTGCGTATTCCCATTTAGCATTTCCAGAATTTTGCTACGGTAATAATATTCTGGGTGTCGTGTCCAGAAGATGTAATTGGCTTTCAGTTTATCCCGTGCAAAAGCTAAGAGCTCGAGGATGGTAGGTTCATAGCCTGTTCCATCTTCTCGGGTATTCTCATAATTTGTTTCCATCACGGTAGGTGCCATCGGGATATAACCAGAAAGTTTAGAGTAATAACTATAGACGCCATCTGGTGAATAAGGATTGCCTTCCATACTGAGACCAGGATCGTCGAGACGAAGATCGGGGCTACTCAGTGTTGTTCCCATATTTGGGAAAGAATTTATGACTGATTCAAGTACGGGACGTGGATAATTCATTTCCTGGATGGTCATGGTGTTGGGGAAGAAAGCACGCATATTCTTGTGTACATAAATTAAGTTGTCAAAAAATTTAGTTACTTGATCACTAGTCATCGGTGCATCCGTAGGGTCCCCTAAGGCTGATTCAATCATACCGATACCTTCAAAATAGGGATGAGAGTTATAGCGCTCTCCCAGCTTGCGGAATAGTTTAACTAAACGATTTCGGACATTATCGTTCCATAACTTGATGTTGTATCCTCTAGGGATGGTATTCCCTAATTTACTGAAGGGGAAAACACCTCCCTCATATTTTGACGCTTTTAGGTAGACGGGTACTAGAGTCCAATCAAGATCAAACGATTTGGTTTGTACCTGAATAATAAGACGCTTCTGCTGTGCAGCCAGCTCCTCAAGGCGTTGATCAATGGCCGTGAAGTCATATACATCTTCATCCGTTTCCAGTTCTGCCCACAAATAACGAATCTGTAGTCCACGAAGTGCTGGCGTTGCCTTGAGCTCTCTATGCACCTTATCCATATATTCAGATTTATTTTTGCCCGAGCTCATGATGGTATAGTAATGCCCGGGATGCCATTTAACCGCACCTGCATGAGCTACTTTCGTGGGAGCTAGTACTGAGTTGATACCGAAGAATATTAATGCCATTAACAAAGTATTGGTATAGACAAATTTTATACTGCAATCTGCGTAAGTTTTATTTATTTGTAACGATTTCGTAGTATTCATTTTCAATTTCTTCCTTGTCGTTAAAGGACAGAAACGCATTGACACGTATCGAAGTTATTCCTTAAAAGAATAATCTTGTGTCATCCTGGTTCTAAATATTAGCGGGAGGACATGCTTTGAGCAGCATGTCCTTTTTCCCTTTAGCTGTTTGTGAAGTCTCTAGTTACAAGAGGTATAAACTGATGGGCAGGTCGGATCGAGTCCGCCAGAAGGGTCGCTTGTTTGTGCGCGTTGATTCAGCAGTTCCAGCACTTTCGGATAATAGCCCGGCGTCCGTGTCCAGAAAATATAATTGGCTTTCAACGTATCTCGTCCAAATTTTAGAAGCTCTGAAACAGTCGGTTGGGGGCCTGTTAGGTCTTTCCGAGTACTTACATAATTCTTGTGCTCTATTGTAGGGGTCAGAGCTATAATTCCGGAAAGCTTAGGAAAGTAAGTATACAGACCGGCCGGATCACGTGTTTCGTTTAGGCCAGGCTCGTCTATCCAAATATCCGGACAACCCAATGTCGTGCCGGTCTCTTTGAATGTATTTGTGAATTCTTTAAGAAATGTGCGTGGGTAATTCATTTCTTGAATGGTCATCGTATTAGGAAAAGCGGTACGCATTTTCGTTTGTACAATGAGCAGATTTGCATAATATTTATCTACTTGTGTGCTTGTCAATGCTGTTATAGGTTGTCCAAAGGCCGATTCAATCATACCGACACCCTCAAAATAGGGATGTGAATTATATCGCTCGCCTAATTTGTTCATCAGTTTAGTTAGACGATTCCGGACGTTATCATTCCATAATTTAATGTTATATCCCTTAATGGTTTTTTTACTGTCATAGCTACCAAAAGGAAATACGCCTCCTTCATACATGGATGTTCTTAAGTAGCCTGGTACAACAGTCCAGTCAGGATCAAATGACTTTGTTTGCACCTGAATGATGAGGCGTCTTTTTAGTGCAGCAAGTTCTTCAAGACGCTGATCAATGGCTGTGAAATCATACACATCCTCATCTGTTTCCAATTCTTTCCAGAAATAACGGATTTGTACTCCACGGAGTGCCGGTGTCGCCTTAAGCTCACTGTACACATCATCCAGATATCTAGGATTGTCTTTACCTGAACTCATAAGGGTGTAGTAATGGCCTGGATGCCATTTTACTGAGTCGTTTACAACAGAGGTTGCAGCATATATCGCTCCCCATGGAGTCAGAACGGTGCCTATGATAAGTAGTACTGTAGTTAATACACCATGTCTAGTCAAAGTCGAGAAACAACTGTTGATTCTGGATTTTATGGTATTGGTAATTTTCATATAAAAGATTCCTTTTAAGATAAGTTTCATGCTATCAATTTTCTGTTAGAAGCAATCAATGAGCTGTCTTCTAAGAATACGTATCTTTTTATTTGCAAAAAAGACTCCGCTTATTGATTCGGCATGAAGTATGAATTCCACTCGCGCTTATTTTTTGATAAGTTAAATAGGAATAAACTCCAAACGATATCTCGCCGAATTAGTAGTAGTATTACTTACTTCGAGGATTTTAAAACGGCAAAAACAATGGTAAAAATAGACTCTTTAAATAAGAGCCTTAGGAAGTTAAGCAGACTATTAAAGTAGTGTAACTTCCTAATATGACAATATCGCTAAAGATGAGTTGTAG